>NZ_JBFAXK010000018.1:115848-181683 GCF_040680715.1 Nocardia sp. NPDC051981
GCCGTGCCGGGGGGATTGCCCGGGGGCCCCCCCCCCCCCCCGGGGGGGCCCCCCCCCCCCGGGGGCCCCCCCCGCTCCGCTGGAACCAGGATTCGCTCAGCGCACGGTGTGCACGATCAGCACGTCGCAGCGGGACTTGCGCGCCACATCCGACGGCACCGAGCCGAGCAGGCGGCCGGCCAGGGTGTTGAGGCCGCGGTTACCGACGACGAGCAGGTCGGCCTCCACCTCCTTCACCAGGTCCAGCAGCGACTCGACGGGCTCGCCGATGACGGCCTTCTCCACCACGTTCACCGCGCCGACGGCGACGGCCTTGTCCCGCGCGACGCGCAGGATCTCGCTGGTCGGCGCGGAGCCGCGCACCTGGTAGGCCTCGTCCTTCAGCACGTCCGCGGCCGCGGCCACATCGCGGTCGTCGGTCGGGAAATACGCGCAGGCGATGTACAGCGTGGCGCCCTCGTCGCCGGCCAGAGCCGCGGCCCGCTCGACGGCGACGTACGACGAGTCCGAGCCATCGGTACCGACGACGATCGTCCGGTAGGCGGTCATTTCTCCTCCAAGTACAAGGGTCGGGGCCGCGGAATCCTCGACAGTGGGTTTTCACCGCGGCAACTTCGCCTGACAATAGCGGCACAACCGGCGGAAATATTCGATATCGCAACACATCACACTTCCGTGGCGGGATCGGGTACGGACACATTCCGGTTCCCGCCGCGAAGACAGCCTGGGCTACCAGCGAATTTCCCGAGCGCCGCGACGTGGCCCACAATATGCCAACGGTGTTGCCTCCCTGGGAGATTCGTCACAAGCCCGATATCCCCCGGACCGGCCGCGGGCCGTTCGTTGTGACATCGCACAACGAACGGCCCGCGGAACAGTGACTTGGCGTTGCCTCACAGCTCGCGATATTCCGCCCACAACCAGCCGAGAATCGCGCTGAGGATGGACATGCGATCCTCTTCCCCTCCGGCCGATCAATGACGCGCAATACTAACGCGCCCGGATCGGATCAGAGGCTGAAAAGCGGTCCGGTGAGCGTCAATCCGAGATCCCCGCCGGTGTGGGCGAAGAAGGCGAACAGCATCAGCGCCGCGCCCGCGAGCGCGATGTCCTTATTGAAGTGGACCATCTCGGTCTGCTTGGCCTCCGCGTCGGTCTCCTTCCAGAAGGGGTGCATGAGGAGGGCGGTCGGAATCAGGAAGACGAGCAGCAGCAGCGTGCCCAGGTCGGCCCAGACGCCCAGCAGCACGCTCAGCCCACCGGCCAGCAGCAGCACGCCCGATGCCGGCACCGCCAACTCGGCCATGGGCACCCCCTTGAACTGCGCGTACTGCACCATCGTCTTCCGCTGCGCGACATGCCCGAAGCCCGAGCCGAGGAACAGCAGCGCGAACAGGATCCGTCCGATCAATACCAGCACGTCCATGGCCTGCTCCTTCGATGATCGATATGCCATTGGGTGACACGGCAACCAACTTCTGGGGTACCGACATTATTCCCGGACCAGCAGTTGTCAGGATGGTAGCGAGATGCGGGCGTATTCGAGCGGAGGCAATCCGATCTCCTTGGCGAACTCGTTGGAGAAGTGCGCCTGATCGAAGTAGCCGAGCTCGACGGCCAGCGCGGCCAGGTCCGAGGTGCGGCCCTCGGCCAGCAGATGTGCGCCGTCCTGGAGGCGATAGCGGCGCAGCACCCATTTCGGGCCCGCACCGACATAACGGCGGAACAGCCGCTGCAGGGTCCGGACGGGAATGCCGAAACGCTCGGTGACCTGGTCGACGCGGGTCAGATCGCGATCGTGCTCCATGGCCTCGATGACGGCCAGCACCTGGCGGTAGGCGGTGTCGTCGCCCCCACCGGCCTCCTCGCGCCGGACCCCGACCAGGAAATCCTCGATCAGATCCCGGCGGCGTTCGGCATCGGCGGTCGCGAGCACGGCCTCGGAGAGGGCGTCGGCCGCCGGGAAGATATCGGCTGCCGGGACCGAGGCATCACTGAGTGCACCGACGTCCAGGCCCGTGAACGCGCCGAAGCCGCCGGCCCGGAACTTGACGCCGAAAGTCTCGCCCTCCCCGGCCAATTCCCGCACGTACTTGGTGGTCCACACGCCGGTGACGAAGGCGCCGGTGCGTTCGTGGGTGCGTTCGAAGGTGAGGTTCACGCAGGGGTACGACAGCACCTCGGCCTGGAAGGGCGGCTGGCCCCGGCGATCCCAGCGCACCGCCCAGTACCACTCGACATAGCGGGACACCCGCGGGCTCGCGGGCAGCCGGGAGTGGTTGTTGGCCTGGTTCTGCTGACGGGGTCGCAGAATGCCCTTGGCGGTCTCCGGCGGCGGCACCGGCCGCGGTGAGAACCGGCCTCCGGCAGTGCTTCCTCCGACTCCTTCGGCAGTGTTTCCACTGGTCATCGCGCCTGTCGCTTTCTTACAAGACCATCGCCGCCGCGGCGGCGAGAGTGATGCACATGAGCAACGCAGTGAATCCGATCCCCGAGGGCTACCACTCCATCACCTGCTTCCTGGCCGTCCCGGACGCCAATGCGGCCATCGAGTTCTACTCCGCCGTCTTCGGCGCGAAGGTGCTGAGCCGCAACGATCTTCCCGACGGCCAGGCCGCACACGCCGAACTCCTCATCGGCGACTCCACCATCCAGGTCGGCATGCCCATTCCCGACGAGGGCCTGCGCGCCCCCGCCGATGACTGGGTCCACACCAGCGTCGTCCACTACTGCCCGGACGTGGACGCCGTCTCGAAGCTGGCCTCCGAGAACGGCGCCCGCTTCGTCGCCGAACCCGCCACCTTCGTCACCGGCGACCGCTTCGGCCGGGTCATGGATCCGTTCGGCCACCGCTGGATCGTCATGACGCGAGTTGAAGACGTCTCCCGCGAAGAGGCCGAACGCCGCGTAAACGAGTGGATGGCCCAGCAGGCCTGACAAAGTGACTCCCCCGCCCGGCAGACCATCTGCCGGGCGCGGAGCCTTGTCCGTCATCCGCGCGTGCGTTCGGCTGGAATCCAACCGATTTGCCGTGAATCCCGGCCGAGAGCATGAGGTCATGACAAGGGGCACTGCCGTCGGTCGCGCGGCCGGCCCGCCACCTGCCGGTCGAAGGTCCTTGCGCCGCAGGCTTTCTCTCACGAGAGACCGGCGGCATCCATGCCGCGTAGTTCCTTCTTCAGATCGGCGATCTCGTCGCGGAGTCGTCCGGCGAGCTCGAACTGCAGCTCACGGGCCGCGTTCATCATCTGCGCGGTCATGTCCTTGATGAGATCGGCAAGTTCGGCGCGCGGCATGTTCTTCACATCGCGGCCCTCGTAGACACCGGCGCTCACCGCCCGGCCGGGCTCGCCCTGGGCGCGGCGGCCGCGGCTGACATTGCGGCCCGAGCCACCCACCTCGACCTCGGTCTCCTCGGCCTCGCGATACACCTGGTCGAGAATGTCGGCGATCTTCTTGCGCAACGGTTTCGGGTCGATGCCGCGCTCTTCGTTGTAGGCGATCTGCTTGGCCCGGCGGCGTTCGGTCTCGTCGATGGCGTGGCGCATGGAGTCGGTGATCTTGTCCGCGTACATGTGGACCTCGCCCGAGACATTGCGCGCCGCACGGCCGATGGTCTGGATGAGGCTGGTGGCCGAACGCAGGAAGCCTTCCTTGTCGGCATCGAGAATCGCCACCAGTGAAACCTCGGGGAGGTCCAGACCCTCACGCAGCAGGTTGATGCCGACCAGTACGTCATATTCACCCAGCCGCAGCTGTCGCAGCAATTCGACGCGGCGCAGGGTGTCGATCTCCGAGTGCAGATAGCGCACGCGCACACCGAGACCTAGCAGATAGTCCGTGAGATCCTCGGCCATCTTCTTGGTCAGCGTGGTGACCAGCACGCGCTCGTCGCGCTCGGTGCGCAGCCGGATCTCGTGCACCAGATCGTCGATCTGCCCCTTGGTCGGCTTGACCACCACCTGCGGATCCACCAGGCCGGTGGGCCGAATGACCTGCTCGACGAATTCGCCACCGGTCTGACCCAATTCGTACGGGCCGGGCGTGGCCGACAGGTACACCGCCTGCCCGATCCGATCGGCGAACTCCTCCCAGGTGAGCGGCCGGTTGTCCACCGCCGACGGCAGCCGGAAGCCGTACTCCACCAGGTTCCGCTTGCGCGACATATCACCCTCGTACATGCCGCCGATCTGCGGCACGGTCACATGCGATTCGTCGATGACGAGCAGGAAATCCTCGGGGAAGTAATCCAGCAGCGTGGCCGGCGCGGTCCCGGCGGCACGACCGTCGATATGCCGCGAATAATTCTCGATACCGGAGCAGAAACCGACCTGCTTGATCATCTCCAGGTCGTACTGGGTGCGCATCCGAAGTCGTTGCGCCTCCAGCAATTTGCCCTGCTTCTCCAAATCCGCGAGCCGCTCGTCGAGCTCCGCTTCGATATCCCGCACGGCCCGCTCCATGCGTTCCGGTCCCGCCACATAGTGGGTGGCCGGGAAAATCCGGACCATATCCACCTGACGCACCACATCACCGGTGAGCGGGTGCAGATAATAGAGCGCCTCGATCTCGTCACCGAAGAATTCGATGCGCACCGCCAATTCCTCGTAGGAGGGAATGATTTCGACGGTGTCGCCGCGCACCCGGAAACTACCGCGGGTGAACGACATGTCATTGCGGGTGTATTGCACATCCACCAGCAGGCGCAGCAGCCGATCGCGATCGATCTCGGTGCCGACCTCCAGCTGCACCGACCGATCCAGGTACGACTGCGGCGTGCCGAGACCGTAGATACACGACACCGACGCCACCACCACCACATCCCGCCGCGAGAGCAGGCTCGACGTGGCCGAGTGCCGCAGCCGCTCGACATCGTCGTTGATCGAGCTGTCCTTCTCGATATAGGTGTCGGTCTGCGCGATGTAGGCCTCGGGCTGGTAGTAGTCGTAGTACGAGACGAAGTACTCGACCGCGTTGTTCGGCAGCATCTCGCGCAGCTCGTTGGCCAGCTGCGCGGCCAGGGTCTTGTTCGGCGCCATGACCAGCGTGGGCCGCTGCAACCGCTCGATCAGCCAGGCCGTGGTGGCGGACTTACCGGTACCGGTGGCGCCCAGCAGCACCACATCCTTCTCGCCGCCCCGGATGCGCCGCTCGAGCTCCTCGATGGCGGCGGGCTGGTCACCGGCCGGGCGATGCTCGCTGACGACCTGGAACTGCCCATCGACGCGCTCGACGTCGCTGATGGGCCGGTGCTCGGAATGGGCCAGCGGCAGGTCGTCCGGGATCTCGGTTGCAAACGCCATGACCCCAGCCTAGGACCCCCCACCGACAGTTCTGTCCGCCTCCCCGCGCCTTCAGCGGACGGCCGAGAGCCGTTGACCGTGACAACCCGTGCCGGCGGTTGGGCGCCGAACCGATTCTGGTCGTCCCCGGCGAGTTACCCTCGCCTCTCGAAATCAGTCGTCGCTTCGGGCACGGTTGCCGGGGTCCAACTCGGTGTCGACAGGGTCGCCCCCGCTCGGTTCCCCATGCATCACAAACGATTTCGTAAACCATCGGTAAATGTCCGAATTGACCGTTACCCCAAGGGTTTTCGTCCCGTCGATGTCGTGTAGATCTCAGTCGGTTCGCTACGGTTTGAATCGCGCTTCCCGGGTGTACTCTGAGCTCGCTGGTCGCACGATTCGAGAAGAGGCAGGGCGATGACCGGTCTGCATACGCCACAGCGGAATTCCATCAATGGCGCACACCCCTACGGCACGATCGGCAACACTTCTCCGGTGTCTCCGCATCGCCCAAGACTCGAATACTTCAATCTCGCGGATCTGTCGTGGACCGATTATCGCGGGTTTCTCCACCCTGTGGAGCGTTTACATGCAGAACCGTTCGGTCTGTATGTCGAACGGACAGTGGACAACCCACGTTTCCACTACATCGAGTCCTGGCTGCTGCCCGAGCTCACGCTGCGCGCCACGGTCTACCACCTGCGGCCCGGCCACGATCGCAGCCAGACCTACTACCTCGACATCGGCGAGTACGGCGCGTGCGAGGCCAAGAAGTGGCGGGCCGAGAGTCACTACCTGCACGTGGTGGCGCGCCGGGGCCAGGCGCCCGAGCTGGTCGGCATCGACCAGCTGCTGAGCGCCCATGCCGCAGGGCATTTCGACACCGCGCGCACCCATCTCGCCATCGAGCGGGCCACCGCCGTGGTGGACGGCATCGCCGGCTGCGGTCACGATGTCGACCGTTGGCTGGCCGGCCAGGGCATCACGCTCAGCTGGCTGTAGAGACACACCCGCCCGGTCCGTGCGGCACGGACCGGGCGGGCTCGAACGGGTCTGTCCGTCCTCCGACTAGCCGGACAGGCTCGGCAGCAGTCCGTTGAGGCCGCAGCCGAAGCTACCGAAGCTGCTGGCCGGATCCACCTGCACGGTGATCGACTTCGAGATGAGGGTCTGGGTGGCCTTCAGCTCATGCGAACCGGCGGTGCTCGGGGTCCAGTTGATGGTGACCTTGTTGCTCAGCAATGAGGGCGACACCGGGCTGCCCGTCAGCTCGACGCCATTGTCGGTGAACGACACCGAGGTCAGGCGGTCGACCTCGACGCTCGCGGTGAGCGTGTAGGAGCAGCCGACATTGTGAGCAGAGCCCGAGACCTCCAGATTGGACGGCCAGGCACCGGCCTGCGGAGCGACCAGGACGACGGTCCCTGCCACCGCGCCGAAGGTCGTCAATCCCATGCCGACCCGGCGAGCACGGGTTGTGTGTGCGTTCATGCAGTACTTCCCTTGGGTTGAGGCACCCGCCCAGGCGCGGCGAGTGTCGTGCGCGACGAAACGGCGCAGCCGCACATTAGCGAAACACTACCGCTTCAGATCGCGTTTTCGGAAAATTCGCCCCGGTCGGCGCCGGATTCCAGCAATCTGGCGGCGACGCGACATCCGCTCCCCTGGACGACCGCCGCCCGACACGCGATGCTGAATGGCATGACTCGGGCACCCGCGGTAGATCTGCACCGACCCAAGGTGGAGTACTTCAATATCGACGAGCTCACCAATATCGATCCCAAGGGTTTCGTGCGGCAGGTGGAGCGGTACCAGGTCGAGCCATGGGGGATGTACATGGCCCGCACCTCCGACCATCCCGAGTTCCACTACATCGAATCCTGGCTGCTGCCAACGGTGTCCATCCGCGCCACCGTGTTCCACTTCACCCCCGCACACCGGCGCGACCAGGACTACTACATCGACATCGGCGAATTCGCGCAGGTCGGCCCGAAGCAGTGGAAGTCTGTCGACCACTACCTCGATCTGGTGGTCCGCCAGGGCCGCGAGGTCGAACTGCTCGACGTGGACGAGCTGCTCGCCGCGCACGCCGCCGGCTACGTCACCCTGTCCGAGGCTCAGCAGGCCATCGAATCGGCCACCTCGACCATCGACGGAATCGCCGCGCACGGCCACAATTTCGAGGCCTGGCTGGCATCCAAGGGCATCACGCTGACCTGGATGTAGGCCCAAGACGGAGGGGCCGTCCGCACCGAGGGGTGCAGACGGCCCCTCTACCGTCGAGGCGGCTCCGGCCGGGTCAGACGCCGATGATCAGATTGACCGGGCGGCCCGGGTCGGCGTTCGCATGCAGCCATTCCCCTGCCGCAAGATCCACACCCGACGCGGCGAGCAGCGCGTCCCCCGCGGCGGCCGGCGGGAAACCGATGTCCGTCAGGCGATCCCGCAGGCCGTCCACGACGGCGCCGTCGGCGACCGTGATCCGGATGTCGAGGACATCGGCGGCCGGTTTGCCCGCCACCGAGGTCGGCCCGACGTGTTCGATGCTTCGCGCGTCCGCGCCGCACGCCACGGCGAGCCGCGCGATCACCCGCCGGGCCTGCGCGGGCCATTCCGGATTCGCCTCCGCCACGGGCAGTTCCGGCCGGGCGGCGGGTGTGCGGGTGCGCAGGTTGCGTTCGAAGGGAACCAGGCGCTCGTCCCACAGCCGGTGCACCTCGGCATCGATGACACCGGTCGCGCCATTGTTGTCGAGCAGCACGTCGGCCACGGCCCGGCGCTGGGCGTCGGTGGCCTGGGCGGCGATGCGGGCGCGGGCGTCGGCCTCGTCGATGCCGCGGAACTCCACCAGGCGGCGCAGCCGGGTCTCCTCGGCGGCGTCCACGATGACCACCAGGTTCATGAAGGGCGCGAGGCCGTTCTCGACCAGCAGCGGAATGTCCTGCACCACAATGCCGTCCGCGGGGGCGGCGGCGATGAGCGCGGCGGTGCGCCGGCCGACCAGCGGGTGCGTGATGCCGTTGAGGGTGGCACGGGCCTCGTCCGAGGCGAAGGCCTTGGCGGCGAGGGCCGGTCGGTCGAGGCTGCCGTCGGCGGCGAGGATGTCCGCACCGAAGGCCGCGACCAGGGCGGCCAGCCCCTCGGTGCCGGGCGCGACCACCTCGCGGGCGATGACGTCACTGTCCACCAGCACGGCTCCGCGCTCGGTGAGAATGCGGGCCACGGTGGATTTGCCCGCGCCCATGCCTCCGGTGAGACCGATTCGCAACATTCGTTCAGTCTCGCATCAGCGGCGGTCACCGTGCCCATCAGGGTTATCCCCTCCGGGCTGCGGTTTCACCTGCAAGTGCAGTACTTGGCCATTCCGTGACACCCATGAGACCATTTCGCAACTTTTTCGGAGAATACGGACCGTTTGTCGGCAAGATTCCGACACGCCGGGGTGAATGTCGCGCAATATTCGGTGACGCACACTTTTGTTCGGCTATGGTTCGCCGCAGGCGATCTTAGGCCGGTAACACGCAAGAGAAGGAACATCAGTGGGCACCAAAAAACTCCAGACGGGTCGCCACCGTCTGGGCCTGGCGGGCACCGTGCATTGCATCGAGATCCCCGCCGTCGCAGCCGCTCTCGTCGAGCACCGTCGCTCCTGGCTGAGCACACTGCTCAACCCGGCCCGGCACAGCGTCGCGGCCCAGCGAAAACGGTCGCCCGAGACTCGCGTCGTGCGGCGCTGGGTACCCGCCACCGCCGGCTGATCCGGCACGGTCGGCCGATCCGCCGCCCGAGTTGATCCGCTCCCCCGAAACACACAGTGGCCCGGTCCGATTCGGACCGAGCCACCCTTTTGCGTGCGTGTCACACGGTGCCGCTGGGCCGTTCGCCCAGCGGCACCGGAACTCCTACACGATTCCGCTGGGCCGGCGCCGTGTGCCGGGATCCTGCTTGGGCATGGAGTTCGGCGGCACCGGATAGGGCGTGCCGACGGTCGCGGTGCCCAGGGCGAGATTCGGCCCGCACTGCGCGATGGCCGCATCGACCTTCCGATTCGCCGGGGCGAAGGCGGGTTTCGTGGCGTCTGGAGCCGAGGCGAAGTCGAAGGCCGAGGTCATATCGCCGGTCACGCTCCGCCGCCACGCCGTCAGGTTGGGCACGTCCACCCCGAAGCGGCGCTCGATCAGGCGCAGCTGCGAGGTGTGGTCGAAGGTCTCAGAGGCCACCAGGCCGCCGCGGCTGTAGGGCGAGATCACAAAGCACGGCACGCGGTAGCCGAGGCCGATCGGACCGGTGATGCCCTCGAACTTCTTGTCCGTCGGCACCGTGACGAACTCACCCGGCGTGCCGGCGGGCGCGGTCGGCGGGGTGACGTGGTCGAAGAAGCCGCCGTTCTCGTCGTAGGACACGATGAGCGCGGTCTTCTCCCACACCGCCGGGTTGGAGGTCAGGATGTCGAGCACCTGCATGATGCCGACCGCACCGAAAGCCGGTGGCAGCGCAGGATGTTCGCAGTTCAGCAGCGGCGGGATCACCCAGGAGACCGAGGGGAGTGTACCGGCGGCCACGTCGGCGGCGAAGTCCTTCGGGTACTCCGGGGCCTTACCGCGCCGCGCCAGTTCGGAATTCGGGTCGGCGGCCTGCTTGAAGCAGCCCATCATGCCGTCCAGCAGCACCGAGGACAGCGGGCCGATGTCGCGGTTGTTGTAGATCTTCCAGCTGACGCCGGCCTCGGAGAGGTTCTCCGGCATGGTGCGCCAGCTGTAGGCGTTCTGCGGAATCAGCGTCGGGGTCTCGAGCAGCGGTCCGCCGTTGAGGCCGTCCGGATCGATGGTCGCCGAGACCCAGTACAGGCGATTGGGGTCGGTCGGGCCGAGCACCGAGCAGTGGTAGCTGTCACAGAGGGTGAAGGCATTGGCCAGGTCCCAATGCACCGGGATGTCGTCCTGGGTGTAGTAACCCATTGCGGCAGGGCCGTTTCCGGCACCGACGGAGGCGATGGACATGGGCATCCAGCCGTCGTTGCGCCCGTTGTTCCACGCCTTGTGCATGGCCGCCCAGCTGTGGTCCGGGTCGTTGATGCATTCGCCGTCGAGGGTCGCGCCGCGGGTGGTGTCGAGGCGGAAGGGGTTGAGGAAGCCGTCCGCGGTCGGGCCGACGCCAGGCGCGTACCCGTACTGGTTCCAGGCCGGGGACGGATCGTCGAAGCCGCGCACGCCGGACATGGCGCCGAAGTAGTGGTCGAAGGACCGGTTCTCCTGCATGAGCAGCACGATGTGCTCGATGTCGCCGAGCCCGCCCATGCCGGCCGGATCCGCGGCGTAGGCCCGCTCGATGATCGGTCCGGCCAGTGCGGCGAGCGAGGCCGCACCGCCCGTGGCCATGGCTTTCGCCAGAAAATCGCGCCTGTTGATTCCGGCGAACACGCCCATGCTCCGGTAGTGCCTTCCCGCTAGGAGTGAAAGGAATTGAACGCGGCGAACACGCCAGGTCGCTCGTCCAGTTCGCATCCAACCTTCGAATAGTGACGGCTCAGCGAACCATTCGTAACCGTAGTGGGTCCAGTCGTGGGTTCCTGACAGTGACTTGCACCTCATTGCCGGGTCCGCCTCAGCTGTCGGCCATACCTGAGAGTGACTTTCAGGTATCGACCGTGGGAGCCTCCATGACCCGTCCGGAGCTCGCCGATCCGCCCCGATTCCCGGACTCCGCACCGCGATTCGGCGGCGTCGGACGCTGGGGGGCGTGCTGTTCGGGCTGGCCGGTCTGCTGACCTTCGACTCCTTCGTGCTCTCTGTGGCGACCATGATCGGCACCGGCACCGCCATCGACTACGCCATGTTCCTGGCGAGCCGATTCAACGAGGAACTGACCCGGCGCGGGGTGCGAGATCGCAAGGCTCGCCGGGAGATTCGGGCCGCCGCGCATCCCGATTGACTGCCGGGCCGAGTTACGGCATCGACATGGGCCTGAACTCGCTGGGCGATCGGCCCACCGGGCAGGCGACTCGCCTGGCACAGAACGACTTCGGCCCCGGCCTGCTCTCCCCTATTCAGGTCGTGGCCGCCGGACCCTGTCGCAGCTGATCTCATGTGGCTTCCCGTGGGTCATCGCCCTGGTCCTGACGGCCTCGCTGGTCTTCCTGGCGGTGACTTTCCGCTCGATCGTGCTGGCGCTCGAGGCGATCCTGCTGAATCTGCTGGCCACCGGTGCGGCCCTGGGCATTACGGTCACCGTCTTCCAGCACGGTGTCGGCCAGGCCGTGCTGGGTTTCCACAGCGCCGGCTTCCTCCAGGTCTTCCTGCCCATGCTGGTCTTCGCCGTCCTGTTCGGATTGTCCATGGACTACGAGGTTTTCCTCATCCGGCGTATGAAGGAGGCCTGGGAGCGCACCCACGACAATGCCACCGCCGTCGCCGAGGGCCTGCAGCGGACTGCCCGGCCCATCACCGCGGCGGCCGCCATCATGGTCGCGGTGTTCGCCAGTTTCCTGAGCGCGGATGTCATGGAGCTGAAGGAGATCGGCTTCGCCCTGGCGGTCGCGGTCGCCATCGACGCGGTGATCCGTCCGCCTGATCCTGGTCCCGGCCTGCACGCGGCTGCTGGGCCGCTGGAACTGGTGGCTGCCGGCTCCGCGCCGTCAACGGAACATGGCCTCCAGCGCGACCACGATGGATTCGACGACTTCACGGTAGACGTCGCGCAGCCGCACGGCGAAACCCGTTCCGGCCCATGGTCCAGCGCCGCCATGGAACCCCAGATGGCGATCGCGGCCGCCAGCCGCATCTGCACGTCGTTGCGGTCGCGGCCGGTACGGTCGGCGAGCAGTATCCGAAACTGGTCCTCGAGCTCCCGCATCTGCTGCGCCTGTCCGAGTTTCACCTCGGGAATGGTCCGGACATAGCCCATGCGCAGCCGCGTCCGGTACTCGACCTCGTCGGTCACGATCTCGTCGATGAGTACGGGGATGAGTGGCCGCGCGGCCGCCAAAAGGTCGAGGGGAGCCCGGGTTTCGCCGCCGCCGACCGTCCGCACGATTTCCAGGAGCTTCGGATCGGTCTCGTCGTAGAGGACCAGATTCTCCTTGGTCCCGAAATACCGGTAGATCGAACTCGGTGACACACCCGCTCGACGGTGACCTCCCGATAGCCGTGCTCGTCGAACAGCTCCAGCGCTACCCGCTGGATACGGCCCATGGCCTCGATCTTGCGGCGCTCCCACAGCGATGGGCTCGACTCGACGGTGGATTCGGACATGTCATCTCAGAGAATAGCGAAGGTCCCCGAGCCATCGGCTCGGGGACCTTCGACTATCGCTTATCGCGTGTCAGCGAATCAGGCGTTGCCCGACAGCTTCTCACGCAGCGCGGCCAGCTGGGCGTCGCTCGCGAGCGAGCCACCGGCCGGCTCGGAGGACGAAGCCGCAGCCTGCGAACCCGACTCCGAGGAGTAGTTCGACGGACCACCGTTGGCAGCCTCGGCGGCGGCGTCGGCGGCCATCTTCTCCATCTGAGCGGTGTGCATCTTGTGGCGACGCTCGGCCTCGGCGTACCGGGTCTCCCACTCCTCACGCTGCTTCTCGAAGCCCTCGAGCCATTCGTTGGTCTCGGAGTCGAAGCCCTCGGGGAAGATGTAGTTGCCCTGGTCGTCGTAGCTGTCGGCCATGCCGTACTTCGACGGGTCGAACTCGGCGGTGTAGTCCTCGTTGGCCTGCTTCAGCGACAGCGAGATCCGGCGACGCTCGAGGTCGATGTCGATGACCTTGACCATGGCGTCGTCGCCGACGGCCACAACCTGGTCCGGGACCTCGACGTGGCGCTCGGCCAGCTCGGAGATGTGCACCAGGCCCTCGATGCCCTCTTCGACGCGCACGAACGCACCGAACGGAACCAGCTTGGTGACCTTGCCCGGCACGATCTGGCCGATCGCGTGGGTGCGGGCGAACTGGCGCCACGGGTCTTCCTGGGTCGCCTTGAGCGACAGGGAGACACGCTCGCGGTCCAGGTCGACGTCGAGAACCTCGACGGTGACCTCGTTGCCGACCTCGACAACCTCGGACGGGTGGTCGATGTGCTTCCAGGACAGCTCGGAGACGTGCACCAGACCGTCCACGCCACCCAGGTCCACGAAGGCACCGAAGTTGACGATGGAGGAGACCACACCCTTGCGGACCTGGCCCTTCTGCAGCTGGTGCAGGAACTCGCTGCGGACCTCGGACTGGGTCTGCTCGAGCCAGGCGCGACGCGACAGGACCACGTTGTTGCGGTTCTTGTCGAGCTCGATGATCTTGGCCTCGATCTCCTTGCCGACGTACGGCTGGAGATCGCGCACGCGACGCATCTCGACCAGCGATGCCGGGAGGAAGCCGCGCAGACCGATGTCCAGGATCAGGCCGCCCTTGACGACCTCGATGACGGTGCCCTTGACGGCCTCGTCCTTCTCCTTGAGCTCCTCGATCGTGCCCCAGGCCCGCTCGTACTGAGCGCGCTTCTTCGACAGGATCAGGCGGCCTTCCTTGTCCTCCTTGGTGAGAACGAGGGCCTCGACCTCATCGCCCACGGAAACGACCTCGGCCGGGTCGACATCGTGCTTGATGGACAGTTCGCGAGACGGGATCACGCCTTCGGTCTTGTAACCGATGTCGAGAAGGACCTCATCGCGATCGACCTTGACGATGGTTCCTTCGACGATGTCGCCGTCGTTGAAGTACTTGATGGTCTTGTCGATGGCGGCGAGGAAGTCCTCGGCAGTGCCGATGTCGTTGACGGCAACCTGCGGCGAGGTGACAGTGGTGGGCATGTGTTGGGAGGCTCCGGACGGATTGTGGTCGGTAGTGGACATGTGGACTTTCGGTATTGCTGCGAACAGCAGGCGTTGGAACTAACGTTGGTCATGCACAGCACACCGCTGCGACGCTGCACAACGCTGCCCTGAAAAGCATGCGGACTCACAGCACGATTATCTGCTCTACGCGGTCTCGAGAAACCGGGTACAGAAGACACTCGCGGAAAACAGCGTACGCGACGGGTGTTGTACCAAGCAAACATGGGTCCCGGCGCGCGGGTCGATAGGGTGAGCCCATGTCCGAAGATCACTCCGTCACCACCGACGATGCCCGGCACGCCGAAGCCAACACCCTGCTCGGGACGGTGGGAGTGACCCGGACCAAGGTCGACTCGCAGTCCAGTCAGCGCGCCAGCCGCAAGTGGTGGGACGCCGACGCCGCGGCCTACCACGAAACCCACGCCGACTTCCTCGGCGTGGACTCCCCCGCCGGCGAATTCGTGTGGTGCCCGGAGGGATTGCACGAGGGTGACTGGCATCTGCTGGGGGACATCGCCGGCAAGCGGATTCTGGAGATCGGCTGCGGGTCGGCGCCCTGCTCGCGCTGGCTCGCCTCGCACGGCGCGCACCCGGTCGGGCTGGACATCTCCCGCGCCATGCTCGACCGCGGGCTCGCCGCCATGGCCGCGGGCGGCCCCCGCGTCCCGCTCATCCAGGCGGGCGCCGAGGAATTGCCCTTCGCTGACGAGTCCTTCGATCTGGCCTGCTCCGCTTTCGGCGCGGTGCCCTTCGTCGCGGACTCCGCTCAGGTGATGCGAGAGGTCCACCGTGTCCTCCGACCCGGTGGCCGCTGGGTCTTCTCGGTGAACCACCCCATGCGCTGGATCTTCCCCGACGACCCGGGCCCGGAGGGCCTGCGTGCCACCATCCCCTACTTCGACCGCACCCCCTATGTCGAACTCGACTCCGACGGCGAACCCACCTACGTCGAACACCACCGCACCATCGGCGACCGCGTCCGCGAAATCGTCGCCGCCGGCCTGATCCTCACCGACATCATCGAACCCGACTGGCCCGAGTGGCTCGACCGCGAGTGGGGCCAGTGGAGTCCCCTCCGCGGTGAGATCTTCCCCGGCACAGCCATTTTCGTCACCGAGAAGCCGCGCTGACGGTCGCGGCGCGAACGCGTCCCGCCCAGCCGTTTCCACCGGCCGCAAGCGCGCCCGAGGCTGTCTGATCGACGGTTCGAACGTGGTGTCGTGACTATTTCGGTTCACGCCCAACCTGTTTCAGGGCGAGGCGCAGCGCGAATTCGATTTGGGCGTTGATGCTGCGGAGATCGTCAGCGGCCCACTTGGCGATGGCTTCGTGGACCGCCGGATCGAGCCGGAGCAGCACCTTTTTCGGCTCGCGCTTGACCATCAGGAGTAGAGGGTTCCGGCGTTGACGACGGGTGCGGCCGAGCGGTCGCCGCACAGGACCACCAGCAGGTTGGACACCATTGCCGCCTTGCGCTCCTCATCGAGTTCGACCACGCCCTGGTCGGCCAGTCGGTCCAGGGCCATGCCGACCATACCGACCGCGCCCTCGACGATGCGGCTGCGGGCGGCGACCACCTGGGCGGCCTGCTGGCGGACCAGCATGGCCTGGGCGATCTCCGGCGCGTAGGCGAGGTGGGTGATGCGGGCCTCGATGATCTCGATGCCGGCCAGTTCGGTGCGGGCGCGCAGTTCGGTGGTGAGCTCGCCGGCCACCTCGGACCCGTCGCGCAGGCTGGCGGTGTTCGCGTCGTCGGACTGGTACGGGTGGGTGGTGGCCAGGTGCCGGACCGCGGTCTCGGACTGGGTGCGGACGAAGTCCTCGTAGTCGTCGACGGCGAAGGCGGCCTTGTAGCTGTCGACCACCTGGTACACGACCACGGCCGCGATCTCGACCGGGTTGCCGTCCAGATCGTTGACCTTCAGCTTCTGGGTCTCGAAGTTCCGGACCCGCAGCGAGATGCCGCGGCGGCTGGACAGCGGGGTGACCCAGTGGAAACCGGATTCGCTGACCGAGCCGATGTACTGGCCGAAGAACTGGATCACCTTGGCCTGGTTGGGATTCACCACGATGAACCCGCTCGCCGCCAGCACCGCCGCCAGGAGCGTGACGGCCAGCGCCACACCCAGGACGGCCGACGAACCGCCATCGCCGCCCCGGGTGTTCAGCGTGTGCGCCTCGACGGCGATCGCGATGATCAGCAGTATCAAGACCCCCAGCATGAGGAATCCGTTCAGCCGGAAGGCTCGACGCAACTCCATGAGACTCTCCTAGTATCGAAGTGATATCACGACGATAGCGCGCAAGGCAGCTCGCGCCAAGCCCGGAAACACGGCTCGCCCCGCCACGGACAGGCGTGGCGAGGCGAGCGCGAGTGAATCCGATGCGGTCAGTGGGGACGAATGTTTCGGTTGTTGCGGAACAGGTTTGCCGGGTCGTACTTCGCCTTCAGACCCGACAGCCGGTCGTAGGTGGCGGCGCTGTATCCCGCCCGGGTCTGGTCCTCATCGGCCCGATCGCCGCCGCCGTAGAGGAAGTTCAGGTTCTGGCCGAGAGTCCAGGGCTGCAGGGTCTTCAGCATGAGCGACAGCCGGTCGTCGATCTGGTCCGCGTTGTCCGGGTTCGGCATGGTCAGAATGCGGGCGATGTACTCGGCGTCGCGGTGGTCCATGGCGATGCCGTTCGGCCCGGAGCGGCCCAGCGCGCCGCCCAGGTGGCGCAGCCCGGCGATCACCGGCACCGGCGACTCGGGGCCGGTGGCCTCCAGGAAGGCGTCGGTGGCGTCGGCGGGCAGGTCGGACAGCAGCGCGTTGGTGGCCAGGTAGGGGTGCGGGTGTTCCGGATCCCGGTAGATGGCATGGCTTTCCGTGTAGGGCATGGCCCGCAGGTCGTCGGTCATCCGCACGCCGACCGCGCGCAGCGGGGCGACCAGGCGCTCGCCCTCTTCGGCGGAACCGGTGTACGCGATATTGATGGTCGCGACGTACCGGCCGCGCAGGTGCGGCGGGAATGCCGGAATATCGGGAAAGGCCATCATGGTGATGGCCGAGGTCATCTGCTCGGGCATGTCCCGGGTCCACAGTCGCCACGCTTCCAGCGCGGGTGCGACCAGCGGGGTGTCGAATTGCAACTGGCCGCCGTACACCGTGGTGATCGGCAGCAGCGCCAGCTCCAGCGCGGTGACCACCCCGAAGTTGCCGCCGGTGCCGAGCACCGCGCCGAACAGCTCATCTCCGGGCTCCAGCCGGCGCAGCCGGCCGTCGGCGGTGACGATCTCGATGCCGCGCACATACTCTGCGGCATAACCGAATTCGCGGGCCAGGATGCCGATGCCGCCTCCGAGGGTGTAGCCGACCACGCCGACCGAGAGCGACGAGCCGTTCAGCGGCGCGAGGCCGTGCGCGGCGGCCGCCTCGATCAGGGCTCCGGCCTGGACGCCCGCCGCCACCCGGGCGGTCCGGGCGTCGGCGTCGATGCGGATGTCGGTCATGCGGCGGGTGGTGATGAGCACGCCGCCGTCGGTGGCGACCGAGAGGCCGTGGCCGGTGTTCTGCACGGCGACCGGAAGGCCGTGGCGCGCCGCGTATTCCACGGCGGCACGGACGTCCTCGGCGTGGACCGCGCCGACGACCACGGCGGGGCGGTGGGTGTAGGCGGTTTGGAATCCGGCGATCTCGGCGTCGTAGCCGGTGTCGCCGGGCTGGAAGACGGGGCCGGTGGTGGCGGGCAGTTCGGTGATCGCTGTCTTCGTCATGTCACCAACTCTGCTCGGCTCCGATCAAGAACTCCAACAGATAGTTTTTCTCGTAGCTAGAATCAACAGTTATGGAACTGCGCCAGCTGCGGTACTTCGTGACGGTCGCGGAGGAGGCCAACTTCACCCGGGCGGCGGCCCGTCTGCACCTGGCGCAGCCGGGGCTCAGCACGCAGATCCGGCAGCTGGAACGCGAACTGGGACAACCGCTTCTGGATCGTTCCAGCCGCTCGGTCACGCTCACCCCGGTCGGCGAGGCGGTGCTGCCACTGGCCCGGGCGGCCCTGGATCAGGTCGAGCGCATCACCCACACGGTGGACGAATTCACCGGTCTGCTGCGGGGGCACGTGCGGGTCGGGCTGATCTCCGGCGCTGCCGGCGAGGAGATCGACATCGCCCAGGTGCTGGCCGACTTCCATCGCGATCACCCGCAGATCGGCATCTCCCTGACCGAGGACACCTCCGAATCCATGCACACGGCGGTCCGCCGCGGTGACCTGGATATCGGGGTCCTCAGCGTTTCCGGCGACCTGGATCCGGGCATCGGCACCGAAACCGTCTACGACAGCGCCATTGTCGCGGCGGTAGCGGCCGGGGCCGAGGGCTTCGGCGAACGAATCACGCTGGCCGAGCTGTGCACCCATCCCCTGATTTGCCTGCCGAGCGGCACCGGCCTGCGGGGACTGCTCGAAAATGCCTGCGCCGCAGCCGATCTCGCTCCCGACGTGGCGTTCGAGGCCGCCGCTCCCCCACTGCTCATCCGGCTGGCCGCGCACGAGCTGGGCGTGGCCGTCATCCCGCGCATCCCCGCCGACGAGGCGGCCCAATCGGGGGTGCGCACCCTGGAGATCGATCCGGAGATGCGGGGCCGCCTGGTTCTGGCCTGGAATACCGAACGGCCACTGAGCCCGGCCGCGAAAGTCCTGCTCGGACAGCTCCGCATCGCGTTGACGCGCTGGAAGGATCCGGCGCCGATGCGCGTCAATCCCTAGCTGTTCGTCACGCCCCGGCCGCGAACACCGCCCGCAGGCCGCCGTCCCGGATCGCCTGGACACCGACAGCACCAGCAGCACCACACCGGTCACGATGTGCTCGACGGCATCGCCGCGGTGATTCGGGAAGCTGAACATCAGCACGCTGTGCGCGAACAGCGCCCGGACGCCGACCACGAATCCGCCTCCGACAGCGGCGATCACGCAATACCAGGCGGCCCAGCGCTTGCGCAGCGCGGCCACCAGCGCGGGCGTGAACAGCAGCAGTCCCGCGAGCCCGTGCCAGCCGTTGTAGTCCATGCCGAGCACGGGCGTGGCCGGGGCGTGCTCGCCCATGGCGAAGCTGGGTTCGGCGACCCAGCCCACGATCGCCCAGACGATGTGGACGGCTCCGACCATGAGGACCGCCCATTGCAGGAAACTCCACCGCGTCGATTCGACCGGAGGCTGGGCTACCGCCATGCACCCCATGTCGCTGCCTCCCACAGTGCGACCAAACATCTACTACACAATGTAGTTTAGTTTGACGGCCATCACACAAACCATCACATAGTTCCCCAAACTTCCCCATTGCGATCACAGATAGGGATGTTTAAGGTTGTTTTTGTGACAGATCGTCTGTACTCCGTCGACGAGGTAGCCGAGCGCCTCGGCCTGCACGTCCGCACCGTCCGCGGCTACGTACGCGATGGGAAGCTACCCGCCACCCGCATCGGCAAGCAGTACCGCATCGCCGCCACCGATCTGGCGGCCTTCACCGGCCTGCCCGAACCCCGCAGCCCGCGCGAATCGGTTGCCCGGCGCCGGCATTCGGAAGCATCGACCATCATCGAGGTCGACGCCATGGATCCCGGTACCGCCGACCGGGTCAGCACCCTGCTGACCGGCGCGGCGGCGACCCGGGGACCGGACGGGCAGCCCCTGCGGATCCAGACCTTCCACGACCGTGAACGCGCCCGCCTGAAGGTCATTCTCGTCGGCGGCCTGGGCGATACCGCCCGGCTGCTCGAATACATGGAAGGAGTCCTCGCGTCGTGAACGCGATCTACAAATCCGAGGCCGGCCGCGCCGCCATCCAGGCCCGCTACCGGGATGTCCTGCGGCAGTGGCCGGTTCCCGCTGAGCAGCTGCACCTGGCGACCCGCGAGGGCGACACCTTCGTGCTCGCGTCCGGCCCGCAGGACGCCCCGCCGGTGATCCTGCTGCACGGCTCAGGCTCCAACAACTCCGCCTGGCGCGGCGATATCGCCTCCTGGGCACGGGTTTTCCGGGTCTACGCGGTCGACCTGCCCGGCGAACCCGGCGGCAGCACCGAATCGCGACCGGCCCTCGGCTCCGACGCACTCGCCCAGTGGCTCGACGATGTCCTTGCGGGCCTTCAGCTTTCGTCCGCGAGCTTCGTCGGCATGTCACTGGGCGGCTGGACCGCGCTGGACTACGCCGTCCGCCGGCCCGACCGCGTCACGAAGCTGGCCCTGCTGTGCCCCGGCGGCATCGGCAAGCAGCGCTTCGGCTGGATCTTCAAGAACCTGGCCGACCACCTGTTCAGCAAGCACGACCTGCGCCGCTCCGCGGCCATTGTCACCGGCCTGAACCTGACCGACCACGCGGAGAACCTGGACGATGTGACCCTCACGTTCACGCACTTCACTCCACGCACGGGCAAGCTGCCGATCTTCACCGACGACCAGCTGCGCAGTCTCACGATGCCGGTCCTGGTGATCGTCGGCGAAGACGACGTCATGTTCAAGTCCGCCGACACCGCCCGCCGCGCGACGCAATCCATCCCGGACGCGACCACCCTGGTCCTCCCCGGCGTCGGCCACGCCATCCTCGGCCAGACCGCCCCCATCGAGGAGTTCCTCCGGAAATAACCCGATCAGGGAGCTGTCACCGCGGGGGATTCGGGTGAATTCCGCCGGGGACAGCTCCCTGATCATGTTGTGCGCCTACAGAATGCGCGACAGGAACGCCTTGGTCCGGTCGTGCTGGGGGTTGGCGAGCATCTCACGCGGGTTGCCCGCCTCGACGACGACACCGCCGTCCATGAAGACCAGCTGATCGGCCACCTCACGGGCGAAGCCCATCTCGTGGGTCACCACGATCATGGTCATGCCGGATGCCGCGAGTTCTCGCATGACGCCGAGGACCTCGCCCACGAGCTCAGGATCCAGCGCCGAGGTGGGCTCGTCGAAGAGCATGAGCTTGGGGTCCATGGCCAGGGCCCGTGCGATGGCCACGCGCTGCTGCTGACCGCCGGAGAGCTGGGCGGGGTAGGCATCGGCCTTGTCCGCCAACCCGACTCGGTCCAGCAGCTCCCGGGCCCGGGCGACCGCGGCGGGCCGCTTGAGCTTCTTGACCCGGGTCGGCGCTTCGATGATGTTCTCCAGCGCCGTGCGGTGCGGGAACAGGTTGAAGTGCTGGAAGACCATCCCGATGTCGCGGCGCTGCTTGGCGGCATCGCGCGGGTGCAGCTCGTAGAGCTTGCCGTTCTTCTCGCGGTAGCCGACCAGATCGCCGTCCACATAGAGCCGTCCGGCATTGATCTGCTCGAGATGGTTGATGCAGCGCAGGAAGGTGGACTTGCCGGAGCCGGAGGGACCGATCAGGCAGAGCACTTCGCCGCGCTTCACCTCCAGCGTGATGCCCTTGAGCACCTTCAGTGCGCCGAAGTTCTTGGCGACCCGGTCGGCGCGCACCATCGGCACGCTCGAAGGCCGCAGCGCGTCCTCGACGAGCGGAATCGAATCCTTGGAGAACGACATCGAGTCCTCGGACATATCAGCGTTCACCTATCCCGTTCCCCCGGCGACTTGCGCCTGAGCCAAGGCGCGCAACTGCTTTGCCGTCAACTGCCGCGACGAACCCCGCGAGTAGTACCGCTCCAGGTAGTACTGGCCGATCATGAGCACGCTCGTGATGAGCAGGTACCAGGTGGCGGCCACCAGCAGCAGCGGAATCGGCTGGAAGTTGATGCTGTAGATATCGCGGGCCCGGCCGTAGAGGTCGGTGGTGAGCGGGATGGCCGTCACCAGCGAGGTGGTCTTCAGCATGGAGATCAGCTCGTTGCCGGTGGGCGGGATGATCACCCGCATGGCCTGCGGCAGCACCGTGCGGGTCATGGTCTGCGACCATGACATGCCCAGCGCCACCGACGCCTCGCGCTGCCCCTCGCCCACGGAATTGATCCCGGCGCGCACGATTTCGGCCATGTAGGCCGCCTCGTTCAGACCCAGGCCGATCATGGCGAAGAAGAACGGCGCGGACCAGTGCTGCACATCGAAGTGCGTCAGCGACGGCCCGAACGGCACACCCACGGTCACAGTCTTGTACAACGACGGGAACAGACCCCAGAACACCAGCTGCACATAGACCGGCGTCCCACGGAAGATCCACAGGTACGCCCACGCCACCGAGCGCAGCACCGGATTGGGCGACAGCCGCATGACCGCCAGCAATACGCCCAGCACCACGCCGATCACCATGGCCAGCACGGTCAGTTCCAGAGTGACCAACGCGCCCTTGGCGATTCGCTTGTCACCGAGGTACTTGAAGTAGGTGTCCCAGTGGTACGCCTCGTTGGTCTTGGCGCCCCAGACGAACAGGGCCAGGGCAATCAGAATGATCGCGGCGGCGATCCACCGGCCCGGCCGTCGCAGCGGAATCGCTTTGATCGGCTCGGGCTCGGTGCTCGCGACCGCCGACGCAGCCGAGGCTGCGGAATTGGTCTCGTCCTGCGACATAATTCTTTAGCTCGTCGCCCCGTTGATGCCCGACTTGGTGATCGCGCCCTCCTGGACACCCCAGTTCTCGGCGATCTTCTTGTACTGCCCGTTGTCCATCAGGTACTGCACGGCTTCCTGCAGCACCGGCGCGAGCGGCGAGCTCTTCTTGACCGGCCAGCCGTAGGGCGCGGAGTCGAAGATCTTGCCGGCCGCCTCGATCTTGTCGCCGGCCTGCTTGATGGCGTACGCGGTCACCGGGGAGTCGGCGGACATGGCGTCGACCTGACCCTGCACCAGCGCGTTGGCGGCGGCGGACTGCTCGTCGTAGGCGACCTTCTGGATCTCCGGCTTGCCCGCGTCGGTGCAGGCCTTGGACTTGGCCGGGATCTCGTCGGTGTCCTGAACGGTGGTGCGCTGCACCGCGACTCGCTTGCCGCAGGCATTGTTCGGGTCGACCGGCTTGCCCTTCTGCTGGGCCCACTGGCTGCCTGCGGAGAAGTAGTCGACGAAGTCGGCGGTGGCCTCGCGCTCCTTGTTGTCGGTGAAGGAGGACATGCCGAGATTGAAGGTGCCCGCCTCGATGGAGGGGATGATCTTCTCGAAGTCGGCTTCCTTGTAGTCGGCCGACAGGCCCAGCACCTTGGCGACCGCGTCCATCAGATCGACGTCGAAGCCGACGATCTTGCCGCTGCTCGGATCCCGGTACTCGTTGGGCTGATAGGGCACGTTCACACCGACGATCAGCTTGCCGGAGGACTTGATGTCGGCGGGCACCTTGGCGGCGATGGTGTCGACCTTGGTCACGTCGACCTTGGCCACAGCGGGGCCGCTGGACTCGGAATTGCTGGTACACGCGGTCAACGCGAGAGCGCCACCGGCGACGACGACAACGGCCCGCAGGACACGCCCGCGAAGAGAGTTACGAACAGACACAGCAGTCCTCCACAGTTCGGGTGCGCGACATCCGGGCGTCGCCCGCCGTTTGAAATGTAAGCGAGTGACACCGTCCGTGTCGGTCGGTAACCGAACATTAATCGGCGACACGCCATCGCGTGGCCGAACACGCCCGGTCCCGGAAGTGCGCGCTCACCAGCGGTGCAGCCGGGCGCGCACCTGCTCGGTGAATTCGGAGGTAGAGGCTAGCCCACCCAAATCAGACGTCGCAACACCGGCCCGCAACGTCTCCGCAACCGCGTGTTCCACCCGGTCGCCCACCCGCCGCAGGGCGCTGTAGCGCGGGGTCCGGCTCATCCAGCGCAACATGCCCGCGGCGGAGTTGAACAGCGCCACCGGATTCGCGCGATTGTGCCCGGCCAGCGCGGGGGCCGCGCCGTGCACGGCCTGCGCCATGATCTGCCTGTCCGAACAGTTCACCGACGCCGCCATGCCGAGCGAACCGCTCAACTCCCCCGCCAGATCGGAAAGGATGTCGCCGAAGAGGTTTTCGGTGACGATCACGTCGTAGTCCTGGGGCGCGCGGACCAGATGCGCGGCCGCCGCGTCGACGTGCTCGTCGCCCACCTCGATGTCGGGATACTGCGCAGCCACCTCGTAGCAGACGTCGCGGAACATGCCCATGGTCATGGGCAGCACGTTCGCCTTGTGCACGATGGTCACCTTCTTGGAGCGCTCACTCGCGATCTCGAAACTCAGATGCGCGATGCGCTCGATCGCCGGGCGAGTGAACACGCCGACGGCCAGCGCCACGTCCGGCGACGGCTGGAATTCGCCGGAGCCCGCGGCCATATTGCGGTCGGCGTAGAGGCCCTCGGTGTTCTCGCGCAGGATCAGCAGATCCATGTCCGGTACGACCGAGCGCACGCCCTCGAGGGTGCGGGCCGGGCGGATATTGGCATAGAGCCCGAAGCGTTTCCGCACCGCGCCCGCCGGCGGCAGGCCGGTGCGGTGCTCGGGCGCGTAGGAGGCGCTGTCGTGCGGGCCCATGATCCAGGCGTCCAGTTCGGCCAGACCGTCGAGGGTCTGCTCGGGTACCGGATTGCCGTACTGCGCGATCGCCACGTGTCCCAGCGGCAGCGTCACCCATTCCACCGGCGGCATACCCGTGGCATGGAAGGCGTCGTCGACCACATCCCGGGTGGCGCGCACGATTTCCGGGCCGATGCCGTCGCCCTCCAACAGGCCCAGGCGTACTCGAGTGTCGCTGTCGCTCATAGGAGCCATCCTCGCGCAGCCCCCGCGGCGGCGGCGCCCCGGCACACGGCCGCGCATGTTTCGAGATCTCGGCGTAGGTTCGGGACACCATGGTGCAATCGGTGGAATTGGTGCTCGACGTGACGGCCGAGGCCGAGGTGCGGCGGCAGTGGGCGCTGCTGCGCGAAATCGGATTGCACGCGCCCGGGCCCGAGCACCGGCCGCACATCACCCTCGCGGTCGCCTCCGAGATCTGGCCGCGACTCGATAAAGCCTTGGCACGCCAGGAGTTTCGGCCCTTTCCGATCCGGCTGGGCGGACTGCTGGTGTTCGGCGCACGCACGCCCATTCTGGTCCGGGCCGTGGTGCCCTCCGCACCACTGATCGCCCTGCAGCACAGGCTGTTCCGCGTCATCGAGGAGTGCCCGGGCATTCCCGCCAACGTGCGCCCGGACATCTGGACGCCACACATCACGCTCGCGCGGCGGCTGCGGCCGGGACAACTCGAGGCGGCGCTCGACGCGGTGGCCTGGGACAAGGACTTCCGGGCTACCGTAGAGGGCATCCGGCGATGGGACGGTGACCGACGTGACGAGTGGCCCGTTTCCGGGACCGAACGACTCTGAACGACCGACCGGCCGATCACCCCGGGAAGATAACCAGCGGGCCCCGTGTTGGACCGGGGGACATCGATACGAGAGGAAACCATGGCCACCCAGACCCTGACCGAGCAGAACTTCGACGAGGTAGTCACCGGCAACGACGTCGTTCTCGTCGACTTCTGGGCATCGTGGTGCGGCCCGTGCCGCAGCTTCGCCCCGACCTTCGAGAAGTCGTCCGAGACGCACCCCGACGTGGTGCACGGCAAGGTGGACACCGAAGACCAGCAGGGCCTGGCCGCCGCCGCCAATATCCGCTCGATCCCGACCATCATGGCCTTCCGCGAGGGCGTGCTCGTCTTCGCCCAGCCCGGCGCGCTGCCCCCGGCCGCCCTCGAGGACCTGGTCACCCAGGTGAAGGCCCTCGACATGGACGAGGTCCGCAAGCAGATCGCCGAGCAAGAGTCGAAGTAGGCCACGCACCCCGCGAACTCAGCGCCGTAACCCCGGAAGGAGTTGCGGCGCTTGGCTTTTCAGCCGTTCACTGCTTTCAGCAGACATCTCACGCAGCCCGGCCCCGCTGCCTCAGCAGCGGGGCCGGGTTCCTGCTTCGCTCAGAAGTGCGAACCGAGCCGGTTGATGCCGGCGATCATGGCGCGGATGGTGGATTCGGCCGGATCGTCGGCGAGGGCGGCGCCCCAGCCGCGGCGGCCGTTGAACTCGCACTGGATGAAGGTGGCCATGCCGTCCGCGGTGCGGCGCTGGTGGAACGCGAGGATCTCCACCGGGTAGCCCTCGTCGTAGAGGGCCGAGGTCAGCGCCGCCACCGGGCTGCCCGTCGCCACGACGGTGCGCAGGTGATCGGCGATCTCCAGGGTGGCGGTGCCGGCGCGGTGGCCGACCGGAGTCCAGTCGCTGAGCTTGACCGGGCCCGTCGGGGCGCAGTACCGGTCGTGGAACTCGGCGGGCGTCAGGCCGATGCACTCGCTCCGCAGACTCGCGGGGGCAGCGGCGATGAACGTGGCGGTATCAATGGTGATGGTCATTGAACTAGGTCTTCCCGACTTCTTCCGAAGAAAGTGACAGAGGGGACCAGCAAGAAAAGTTCATTCGGCCGCAGCGAGGGGCCGGTCCGAGTCAGACCCCGCTACGGCGGAGAACTACGAGTACGCGCGCGCCAGCCACACTCGCGGTGAGCGAAATGAGCGCGGCGCGGTCGCGGTCGGCGACATCGAGCGCTGCGCTGCGGCTGTAGGCGGGATTCGGCACGACGTCGAGCATAGGGGGGCATCCTCGCAATGGCAACCATATTCGCAATCGACCCATGAGTAACTTCGCCGCAGGTCACCGGATATGCGACGGGCGCCACACCGGCCCGGGAAAGAGTGCGAGCAAACGCCATGGGGCGCGCAGACATCTGATGCGTGAACAAGCCCAGCTCACGGCTGGTCCGCCTCCCCGAAACTTCAGCGGACGGCAATGTGCCGTCCGGAGTCGCGCACCTGTGCCTGCGGTCGGGCGGGTACCCGAATTTTGGACGTACCCGGCGAGTTACCCATGGCGCGGCGAAATCGGTTGTTGCGTACCGAACGCCTCGACAGCGCCGACCGCGCTTGCCTCCTAGTGCGCGGCCGAATCCCAGCTGCGGCCCACGCCCACCGAGACCTCGAGCGGCACCGAGAGTTCGATGGCATTGGACATGTGCTCGCGCGCAAGCGATTCCAGTTGCTCGCGCTCGCCGGGAGCGACCTCGAAGACGAGTTCGTCGTGAATCTGGAGGAGCATCCGGGACTGCAGCCCGGCCGCCCGGATCGCCTGCTGGGTGTCGATCATGGCGACCTTGATGATGTCGGCGGCCGTGCCCTGGATGGGGGCGTTGAGGGCCATCCGCTCGGCGGCCTCGCGACGCTGCCGGTTGCTGGAATCCAGATCCGGCAGATAGCGGCGGCGGCCGAAGAGGGTCTCGGTGTAGCCGATCTTGCGGGCCTGCTCGACGGCGTCGCGCAGATAGTCGCGGATGGCGCCGAAACGGTTGAAGTAGATGTCCATCTGGACCTTGGCCTCGTCGGCGCTGATCTTCAACTGCTGGGACAGGCCGTAGGCGGACAGGCCGTAGGCCAGGCCGTACGACATGGCCTTGATGCGGCGGCGCAGTTCCGGATCCACCTCGGAGATGGGGATGTCGAAGGCCTTGGACGCGACGAAGTTGTGCAGGTCCTCGCCGGAGTTGAAGGCCTCGATCAGGCCCTCGTCCTTGGACAGGTGGGCCATGATCCGCATTTCGATCTGGCTGTAGTCGGCGGTCATCAGCGACTCGTAGGCGGTGACACCGTCGGAGCCCGCCCCGGTGCCCACCACGAACGTATCGCGGATGCGGCGGCCCATATCGGTGCGGATCGGGATGTTCTGCAGGTTGGGCTCGGTCGAGGAGAGTCGGCCCGTGGCCGCGACCGTCTGATTGAAGGTGGTGTGGACGCGGCCGTCGTCGGCGACCGATTTGAGCAGGCCGTCCACGGTCACCTTCAGCCGGGTGGCGTCGCGGTGCTCGAGCAGGTGCTGCAGGAACGGGTGCTGGGTCTTCTCGTAGAGACCCTCGAGCGCGTCGGCGTCGGTGGTGTAGCCGGTCTTGGTGCGCTTGGTCTTCGGCATGTCGAGCTCGTCGAACAGCACCACCTGCAGCTGCTTGGGCGAGCCCAGGTTGATCTGCCTGCCGATTTCACCGTAGGCGGCGTTCGCGGCGTCGGCGACGCGGTCGGCGAAGTCCCGCTGCAGCTCTTCCAGCTGGGCCGTGTCGACGGCGATGCCCGCGGCCTCCAGATCGGCCAGCACGCTCAGCAGCGGGAGTTCCATATCGCGCAGCAGGGCGGTGGACTCGATGCGCTCGAGTTCGGTGTCGAAGGCGTCGGCGAGGTCGGAAACCGCACGGGCGCGCAGCATCTGGGCATTGGCGACCTCGGCGTCGACCTGCTCCTCGTCGTCGAGCAGCGACAGCTGGCTCTCGCCGACATTATCGACGCGCAACTCCCGGCTCAGGTAGCGCAGCGACAGGTCCTCCAGGTTGAAGGTGCGCTGGCCGGGCAGGATCAGGTACGCCGCCAGCGCGGTGTCGCTGGTGAGCCCGCCCAGCTGCCAGCCGCGGCCGCGCAGCGCGTGCATGGCGGTCTTGGCCTCGTGCAACGCCTTCGGGATCTCGGCGTCGGCGAGCCAGGCGCCCAGCGCCTTCTCGTCCTCCGGGGCGAGGGTGTGCACGTCGATGTAGGCGCCCTCGCCGTCGGCGGCGGCCAGCGCGATGGCCTGGGTGTCGCCGTTGATCGGCGAACCGGTGCCGACCACCGAAACACCGTGCCGCACACCGGTTCCGGCGTGCTCGGCCAGCCAGCCGGCGACCGTACCGGCCGCGAGGGTCGTGCCGCTGATCTCGAAACCTGCCTCGGCCTCCGGCTCCACCGGGGCCAGGGTGTCGAAGAGGCGATCGCGCAGGACGCGGAACTCCAGCTCGTCGAACAGACGGTGGATCTTCTCCCGGTCCCACGGCTGCACGGCCAGCTGCTCCGGGGTGTAGGGCAGCGGCACGTCCTTCACCATCTCGGTGAGCTGACGGTTGAGCACGACGCTGGACAGGTTGGCGCGCAACGCGTCTCCGACCTTGCCCTTGACCTTGTCCACCTGGTCGACCAGCGTGGCCAGATCACCGTATTCGCGCACCCACTTGGCGGCGGTCTTCTCCCCCACGCCCGGGATGCCGGGCAGGTTGTCGCTCGGGTCGCCGCGCAGCGCCGCGAAGTCCGGATACTGCTGCGGGGTGAGCCCGTACTTCTCCTCCACCGCCGCCGGGGTGAACCGGGTCAGCTCGGAGACGCCCTTCTTCGGGTAGAGGACGGTGACATTGTCATTGACCAGCTGCAGCGAATCACGGTCACCGGTGACGATGAGCACCCGGAAACCCTCCGGTACGGCCTGCGTGGTGAGGGTGGCGATCAGATCGTCCGCCTCGTATCCCTCGATGGCCATCACCGGAATCCCCAGTGCCCCCAGCACTTCCTGGGTGGTCTCCACCTGGCCCCGGAACTCGTCGGGCGTGCTGATCCGGTTCGCCTTGTACTCGGGGAACGCCTCGGTCCGGAAGGTCTTCCGGCTCACGTCGAACGCCGCCGCCACATGCGTGGGCTTCTCGTCCCGCAGCAGATTGATCAGCATCGCCGTGAACCCGTACACGGCATTGGTGGTCTGCCCACTCTGCGTCTTGAAGTTCTCCGCCGGCAGCGCGTAGAACGCGCGATAGGCCAGCGAATGCCCATCCAGCAGCAGCAGGGTCGGCTGCTCCCCGGACGCAGATGCGGGCACAACACCAGGACGCTGATCAGTAGAGGCAGGGGTCACCCGACAGAGTCTAGGTATCCCCTCCGACATCCGTGGGCAGCGGGCATACCCGGCCCGTCGCCGCAGGTCAGCAAAACCGATTTCATCGCGGGCGGGCTACCTGGTAGCGTATGCCCTCGCCAAGGGGTGTAGCTCAATTGGCAGAGCAGCCGTCTCCAAAGCGGCAGGTTGCAGGTTCGATTCCTGTCGCCCCTGCAGAAGGCTTCGGGCCGATCACCGGAAGGTGATCGGCCCGAATGCTTTTCGGGGCCCGGGCGTCAGCCGACGCCGAGGTAGGCGGACTTGACGGCGGGGTCGTGCAGGAGGGCCCGGCCGCCGCCGGTTTTGGTGACCTCGCCGGTTTCCAGGATGTAGGCGCGGTCGCTGCGGGTCAGCGCCTGCTGGGCGTTCTGCTCGACCAGCAGGACCGTGGTGCCCTGGGCGTTGATGTCGGCGATGATGCGGAAGATCTGCTGGATCACCATGGGGGCCAAGCCCATTGACGGCTCGTCCAGCAGCAGCAGCTGGGGGCGGGCCATGAGGGCGCGGCCGATGGCCAGCATCTGCTGCTCACCGCCGGAGAGGGTGCCGCCCACCTGGCGCCGGCGTTCGAGCAGTCGCGGGAACAGCTCGTAGACCCAGTCCAGAGTGTGGGTGTAGTCGGCCTTGGCCTTGAACGGTCGTGCGTGGCAACCCATGTCGAGGTTTTCCTGGACCGTCATGCCGGGGAAGACGCCGCGGCCCTCGGGGGCCTGGATCAGGCCCGCCACGACGCGTTCGTGGGCCTTCATGCGGGTGATGTCGCGGCCCTGGAACATGATGCGGCCGCGAGAGAGCGGCAGCAGGCCGGACAGGGCACGCATGGTGGTGGTCTTGCCCGCGCCATTGGCGCCCAGCAGGGTCACCAGCTCGCCCTGGCCGACCGATAGCGAGATGCCGTGCAGGGCTTGGATTCTGCCGTAGTTGACCACCATGTCCTCGACCGTCAGCAGGGGCTGATCGGACGGGGTATCCGGTACGTCCGGCACCGGGACGGGCTTGCTCAGGTCCGGAATCGGTTGTACGCCAGGCTTGCCCGGGTCCACCTCCGCGCGGGCGTCCGACACGGCCGCGGCCTGCTCGGCGCCGCTGTCCGCGGCCTCCGCCTCGTCGGGCACGCCCAGATACGCATTGATCACCGCCGGGTCCTGGCGGATCTGGTCCGGCAGCCCGTCGGCGATCTTGCGGCCGAACTCGAGCACCACGATACGGTCGGTCACCCCCATGACCAGCCGCATGTCGTGCTCGATGAGCAGCACGGTGTAGCCGTCGTCGCGGATCTTGCGGATCAGATCCATGAGCGCCGACTTCTCGCTCGGGTTGAAGCCGGCGGCCGGCTCGTCCAAGCACAGCAGCTTCGGTTCCGTCGCCAGCGCACGGGCGATCTCCAGGCGGCGCTGATCGCCGTAGGACAGATTGCGCGCCTTCTCCACCGCGTGCGCGGCGATGCCGACGAATTCCAGGAGCGCCATGCCTCTTTCGAGCGAGTCGCGCTCCTCGCTCCGGTGCCGGGCGGTGCGGAAGATGGCGCCCGGGACCGAGGTCCTGTGCCGCGCGTCCGCGCCCACCACGACATTCTCCAGCGCGGTCATCTCGCCGAAGAGCCGGATGTTCTGGAAGGTGCGCGCGATACCCAGGCGGGTGATCTCGTTGCGCTTGGTCTTGGTGAGCGGCTTGCCGTCGAAGTAGACGGTGCCGCCCGACGGCCGGTACACGCCGGAGATGGCGTTGAAGCAGGTCGTCTTGCCTGCGCCATTGGGCCCGATGAGCCCGAGGATCTCGCCTCGGCGGATCTCGAAGCTCACGGCGTCCAGTGCGGTGAGACCACCGAACTTCACCGTCAGCCCGTCGGTGCGCAGCAGCGGCGCGCCGATCGCGGTCTCGATCTCCCGGTGCGGCGCAACGACTTCCGCGACCACTTCGTGGTCCTTGTAGACCGGCAGCACCTCGGTCACGTCCAGCGTGCCCGCGCTGGGCTCGACCTCCGGCGCCGCGTACCCGGCCGCCATGTCCTCGTTGTCGAAGAGCGCGTCACCCGGCCCCGTCATTGTCCCGCTCCCGTCGCCTGCGCGGCCACCGGCCGTCGCACCGCCCGATACACCTGCCGCCCGTAGGCGAGCAGTTTCTGCCGAGCCGGGAACAGACCCTGCGGCCGGAAGATCATCACCACCACCAGCGTGAGTCCGAAGAACAGATACTTGTAGTCGCCCAGCGACTGCCCGCCCACATTCACCGACATGAACCGGTTGGGCAGGTACACGATCAGGAACGCGCCGACGATCACGCCGAGCTTGTTGCCCTGGCCGCCCAGCACCACCGCGCACAGGAACAGCATCGAGTTGATGACGTTGAATCCGGCCGGGTTGATGAACTGCACCTGGCCCGCGTACAGCGCGCCGGACAGGCCGCCGATGGCCGCGCCGATGGTGAAGGCCCACAGTTTGAACTTGAAGGTGGGCACGCCCATGATCTCGGCGGCGTCCTCGTCCTCGCGGATGGCCACCCAGGCGCGGCCGACACGGCTGCGCTCGAGATTGCCGACCAGCATCAGCACACCGACCACCAGCACGATGCCGAGCCAGTACCACCAGGTGCCGGAGTTGGCCCGGTCCAAGGGATTCCAGCTGCTCGTGTCGCCGAGGTTGCCGGAGGAGAAATAGCCGCCGGGGTGACTGTCCGACTCACCGAGCTTCGGATACTGGATCCGCGACAGCCCGAGGCTGCCATTGGTGATCTCGGGCAGATTGTCTGCCAGCAGCCGCACGATCTCACCGAAGCCGAGGGTCACGATGGCGAGGTAGTCGCCACGCAGGCGCAGGGTGGGCGTACCCAGGATGAGCCCGGAAATGGCCGTCAGCAGGATCGCGATCGGCACGCACGCCAGCCACGCCCACTTGGGGTCCAGGAAGCCGCCGTTGGTCTGATTCCACGGGCTGTTCGGGCTGGTGAGCAGGCCCACCGAATACGCGCCGACCGCGTAGAAGCCGACATATCCCAGGTCGAGCAGACCCGCCTGCCCCACAACCACATTCAGGCCGATGGCGATGAGGGCGTACATGGCGAACTGCGCCATCACCCCGCCGAAACTGGTGCCGGGGGTGTCCAGCAGCGGCAGCTTGAACAGCGGCAGCACGGCCAGCACGATGACCGCCGGTACGCCGAACGCCCACTGCGCGGGACGGGACAGCCCGCCCCACCAGTTCCGGATGGCGTCGCCGACACCCCGTCCGGCGGCCGAATGCTGTGGCACGGGGGCCGGTTTCGTCGTCGTCATGCCCGCGCCCTCCCCAGGCTCTCGCCCAGAATGCCGGTCGGGCGAATCATCAGCACGCCGACCAGCACCACGAAGGCCACCACGTCACGCCACTGGGTGCCGAACAGGATCTGCCCGTAGTCCTCGGCCAGCCCCAGCAGCAGGCCGCCCAGCAGCGCGCCGCGCAGGTTGCCGATGCCGCCCAGGACCGCGGCGCTGAACGCCTTGATGCCCAGAATGAATCCGCCGTTGTAGATGATGCCGTTGGGGATCTTGAGCGTGTACAGCAGCGCGGCCGCACCCGCGAGCACGCCGCCGATGAGGAAGGTCAGCATGATGACCCGCTCCCGGGAGACACCCATCAGCGTGGCGGTATCAGGGTCCTGCGCCACCGCGCGAATGCTGCGGCCGAATTTCGTTTTATTGATGAGCAATTCGGTGGTGAGCGCGAGCGCGATCGCCGCCAGCACGATCACCAGCGAGATATTGGTGACCGAGGCGCCGAAGATCTGGAACTGCTCGGTGGGCTTCACCAGCACGATCGGCTGCTGCGCATTGGTGCCGCCGAGCTTGTTGCCGGTCAGCTTCGGCAGCACGTAGTGCACGAATTCCTGCAGTACGAAGGACATTCCGATCGCGGTGATCAGGAAGATCAGCGGTTTCGCGCCGCGTTTGCGCAGCGGGCGGTACGCGACCCGCTCCAGGCCCACCGCGGCCGCGCCGGAGACCAGCATGCCGAAGATCATGGCGGCGCCGAGATAGATGACGGTCGAGACGACGCCCTGGGAATACACATCGCCGCTGGCGGCGAATCCGAAGACCATCAGCCCGACCAGCTGGCCGAACATGCCCAGCATGAAAACTTCCGAATGGGCGAAATTGATCAGGCGCAACACACCGTAGACCAGTGTGTATCCGACCGCGACCAGGGCGTAGATCGAACCGTAGGTCAAACCTTCGACGGTCAACCGCCAGAATTGATCGACTACGCCGGAGACATTGAATTCGATGGAACTGCTCGCGAGGAGGGTCACATCGGCCAGAGCGGGTGCAGACATTCGTTACTTTCGCCGTCCGAGGAAAACAGCGTGCGCCGAAAACGATTCGGCACACGCTGTTCCGAATAGTGAGTGCTACTTGACCTGGTACATCCAGATCAAAGCGTTCGCCAATTCACCGGTGGGGCTCCACTTGTATTCGCGGGCCAGGCCCTGGCCGTCGTAGTTCCGCACGTAATCGACCAGATCGGGGCGGGTGACCTTACCGGCCTCGATGCCCTTGAGCACGATGGTGGTCAGGTCATAGCCCTCGGTCGAATAGGTGCCCGGGTCATAGTTGTTGAATGCCTTGTAGGCGGTGGTGAACTTGTCCGTCGCCGGACCACACGGGCACGACAGCAGCGCGTCCTTCGAGGCATTGCCCGCCTGCTTGACGAATTCGACGTCCTTGGTGCCGTCGTCGGAGATGAAGGTCGCGGTCACGCCGCCATTGCGCAGCTGGCTGACCAGCGGGGACGCCTCGGCGTAGTAGCCGGCGTAGAAGATGCCGTCCGGCTTGGCCGAGGCCATCTTCGACACCGTCGCGGAGAAGTCCTTGTCCTTCTGCTTCACGTTGGCCGCGCAGCTCGGGTCGGCGATCGAGCCCAGGCCCTCGGTGACGGTCTTGGCCAGGCCGGTGCCGTAGTCCGAGTCGTCGGCGATGACGCAGATCTTCTTGAATTTGCCGGTGCCCTTGAGGTATCCGGCCACGGCCGGACCCTGGATGCCATCGTTGCCCAGGCCGCGGAAGAAGTTGTTCCAGCCATTGGTGGTGAGGGTGACGTTGGTGGCCGACGGCGTCAGCGACAGCAGATTGGCCTGGTTGAGGATCGCGCCGGTCGCCTTGGTCTCGCCGGAGAAGGTCGGGCCGATCAGGGCCACGATCGACGGATCGCTGACGATGGTCGGGATGACCTGGGTGGCCTTCTGCGGGTCGCCCTCGGTGTCGAATTCCTTGACCGTCACCTGGCAGCCCGGGTTGGCCTTGTTGTGCTGGTCCAGCGCCAGTTTCACGCCGCGGATGATGTTCAGGCCGAGGTTGGCGTTGTCACCGGTCAGCGGGCCCGCCATCGCGATTGTCTGGGGTGCGCATTTCCCCTTGCCGTCGCCGGCCGGATCCGCGGCCGCGCTGGTGTCCTTCGCCGGAACTTCCTTGCCCTGGCCATCCACCTGCACGAGAGGCTGAATGGTCAGATTCGAGCCGCCGCCCGAATTATCCGTTGATTTGCTACTGCATCCCGCCGACGCCAGCGCGAGTACGGCCGCCGCTCCGATGACCACCGCTCGCGCCGTGCGACTGCGTCGCAGGGACGACGTGCGCGTCAATGAACCAAGCACGATTCACCTCATGTTCTGTGCTCCCCCGGGGTGACCGAGGAGGGCCGCCCCATCGATCGGCCCGTCCAGAACATAGCCCCGCCACGTTAGCTCCGCATCACATTCGAATCATCCATGTGACATCGCAACAAAAGCAGAAGGCCCCGCTGTTACCGCACTGTTAATTTCTCCAGTGCATTAGCGGCAACAGCAGGGCGACGACGCGGCAAATGCGGCCTACTTCGGCGCGAGGTTCTCCAGCACCACTTCCGCGACCGCCTTCATGGTGGTGCGACGATCCATGGCCGTGCGCTGAATCCACTTGAACGCCTGCGGCTCGGACAGCCCCTGGGTCTGCATCAGCACACCCTTGGCACGCTCGACCAGCTTGCGGGTCTCGAGCCGGTCGGTCAGATTCGCGACCTCGCTCTCGAGTGCCGCGATCTCGTGGAATCGCGATGCGGCCAATTCGATGGCCGGCACCAGATCCGACTTGGTGAACGGCTTCACCAGGTACGCCATCGCGCCCGCGTCACGCGCCCGCTCCACCAGATCGCGCTGGCTGAAGGCGGTCAGGATGACCACCGGCGCAACGCGTTTCGACGCGATCTCGGCCGCCGCGTCGATGCCGTCCCGCCGCGGCATCTTCACGTCCATGATCACCAGATCCGGCCGCAGCTCCTCGGCGAGATCCACGGCCTGCTGGCCGTCTCCCGCCTCACCCACCACGTGATAGCCCTCCTCCGAGAGCATCTCCACCAGGTCCATCCGGATGAGCGCCTCGTCCTCGGCAACCACCACCCGCTTGGGGGCGGACGCTGCAGCGTCCTTCTTCGAACCGCCCCCTGCTGTCGTTCCCATAGATGAACCCCTGTCGCTTCCGAATACCGATACCCGATGCCACCTCGCCTTGCGCCACCCTCGCAGGACCAGCACGCATCGAGTCACCCCAAAGAGTACCGTTCACCCGCCCCCACAACCCACGTACCCAGCGCAAACCGACCAGTATCACAACCCGGCAGTCCCCCGACCCCCTCGATTAGTCTCTTCCCCCCTCCACCCGCTATCATTTCTTCCCGGTGCGCCGGGTTGGCGGAACTGGCAGACGCGACGGTCTCAAAAACCGTTGTCCGAAAGGACGTGTGGGTTCGAGTCCCACACTCGGCACCACGGTCGATCCCGACTCCAGGGATCATCTTCCGGCACTCCCCCGATCTGACATGGGTGAAGTGTCCGGCTGCGGCAAGACTTCGATGATCCGAAGATTGCGCGGCGCAATGCCTTCTATCTGATTCGAATTCGCCCAGTCGCCCTTTGGAAGAAGTGCCCGACACCGGCCCGCCGGCTGTCTCCCGATTTCCGGTACCGATGGGAAACGTTGAGAGTCAACCGGATTCAGCCCTCCGGGGCAGCATCGGCATGCTTCTCGTCGTAACGCTGCCGTGCGACTGCAACCTGTGGCGAGAATTTGATAATCGTGGACAGCAGTTCACCTAGTGAGTCGACGACCGCCTCGCCAGTCGAGGTAAGGCTGTATTCAACGTGAGATGGAATGGAACGCACCAGCTTCCGATCCACCACGCCGTCACGCTCGAGGAGCTTCAAGGTCTGCGACAACCTGCGCTCGCTGACTCCGCCCACGGTGCGCTTGAGTTCGTTGTAGCGGAGCGTGCCATCGCGCAGCGCGACCAGAATGAGTAGCGACCAGGTGTTGGCAATGGTGTCGAAGGCCTCCCGCACGGTGCCCGCACGCGCGAGCACCTCACCGACCGACACTCGACGTCCCGGCCGCCGTTCGTCACCCATCACTCCCGCACTCCTTTCCGCACATGCAGCCTACACTTTGCGTGTACCTGCATATGGCATGTACTCTCATTGTGAGAGCGCTATTTCTTCCGAGGAGGTCTGCGACATGGGCACCGAGTACGACGACTGGACCGTGGGCGACAGCAATACCGTCACCTTCCATGCCCCCGCCCACGCCGTCTTCGATCTGGTCACACAGGCCCGCTTCTGGCCCGAATGGCATGTCGCCAGCCACGACGTCGGCGGCGTCACCGAACGCCCCTACCGCGTCGACGATGTGATCTACGAACACGGCCGCCTCGAGGACGGCAGCGAACAACATCTCCACTGGCGCGTTGTCGACCAGGAGTACGCCAAGTCCTCCCTGATCGTCGACGACAACGTCGGTGCGGGCCTGCAGTACTCGCTCACCGAGGACGGCGACGGCACCACCACGTTCACCCGCCGCACGCTCTACCACCCGGACTCCCCGTTCACCCCCGCCCAGCGCGCCCTCGTCGCCGAAGCCAGCGCCGAAAGCGTCCAGGGTCTGCACCGTCACATCACCGCCCTCCTGGACAAAGAACACAGCAGCATCCCCGCAGCCTCCGCATGACCGACCACTGCGGGCGGCTGTTGCCGAAGGTCCCCGCGAGCGCGCGGCCCTCGGAAGGGGCCCCGGACAGGTGAGGTTGCGCATTCCACCGTCGCCGGTTGCAGTCCAGTCTTCGGACCACCCGGGGGTCCATTCGGCCACGCAGACGACCTACACCCCAGCGGCGAAGGCGCCGCCGAATCCGGCTGATGGACAACGAATTCGCCGTGTCATTCAGCGAGTGAGGCGGACCATCGCGAGTTCGCATTCGATGTAATTGGTGACGCTTGTAGTAATCACTTGAAATTCAACGAAGTTCACGTAACCGCCGAAGGTCAGCCCCTGCATGAGATCATCCGCGGCGTCGGCGCCAGCCTCGCGGCGCGGTCCAGAGCGAAGTGAAGCGCACCGAAATCGACTGCGGTACAGGCCATCTGACGTCGTTACGGAACATGCTTTACCGTGGGTGGTGACACACGACCGCATGTTCCGGGGCGGGGTTGCGAGAAGTGGTGTCCGGCAGGAGGTTCGAGGGATGGTCAACCTTGGGTTGACGGGCTAGGGTGGCGGGATGCGCCTTGTGTTTGCCAGCCTTGCGACTGTGGGGCATGCGTATCCGCTGGTGCCGCTGGCGGTGGCGGCGCGGGAAGCGGGGTGCGAGGTGCATTTCGCGGTGGGGGCGGGGATGCACGGGGTGATCGAGCGGCATGGGTTGGGGGCGTTTCGGCCGGGGGATTGTTTTTCCGAGATGTATGCGGAGGATATTGCAGGGGATTTGGAACGGTTGCGGCCGGACCTGGTGATTCATGAGTGGGGGGTGCCGGGGGCGGCGATTGCGGCGCGGCGGGCGGGGATTCCGGCGGTGTGGCATGGGTTCGGGCGGATGTTTCCAGAGGGGATCGGGCTGGAGATGCCGACGCGGATCGCCGGGGTCGAGGGGGTGCCGCATATCGATATTTGCCCGGTCTCGCTGCAGGACAAGGAATTTCTGAAAGAGGAACGGATCGAGTTGCGGCCGGTTCCTTATCCGGAGACTGGGGAACTCGGCGCGTTGCGGGACATACCGTCGTCTCGACCACTGATCTACCTGACGCTGGGCACCGTATTCGGCACACCGGGACTGCTCACGCAAGCCTTGTCCGGGCTCTCTCGGCTCGACGCCCAGGTCATCGTCGCTGCGGGGCGGCTGGATCCGGACGAGCTCGGTGCGCTGCCGGGCAATGTCAGTGTTCACGGCTGGGTGCGGCAGTCTCGGCTACTGCCCCACGTCGATCTCGTCGTGCATCACGGGGGCAGCGGCACCACGCTCGGGGCATTGAATTTCGGAGTGCCGCAACTGGTTCTGCCGCAGGGGGCCGACCAGTTCGCCAATGCGGAGGCGCTGGAGGCGGTGGGTGCGGCGATTCCGCTCGGGGCGGGCGAGGTCGACACGGACACGATCGCCGATCGGGCGGCGCGGTTGCTGCCGCGACGGGGCAATTCTTATCGCGAGGCGGCCGAGGCGGTCGCGGCGGAGATCGCTCGGATGCCCGGGCCGGACGAAGTCGTCGAGCGGCTGCGCGACTACGTCGCGGGCAGATAGGGGGACCGGGGCTCCCATACCAGGGTCGGATGGGGGATAAATCGGGGCGAACAGTCGGATTTCACTACGGCGGGCCGCCGCGTCGCGCATCATCGGTGTCCGTAGGTCCGAGAGCATGGTGGAGGTTGCATGCGAATCCCGATATCCACGGTGGCGAAAGTGGGGCCGGCCGGGGTCGGCCTGGTGGTGGCGGTTATGGCATTGTGCGCTGGTTGCGGGACGGAAACGGGCGGGTCGGCGGTACCAGCCGGGAGCGGATCGACGGCGGGCGAGACGACCGTGGCCAAAGCTACGTCTTCGAAAGCATCGAACCAGCCGTCGGACGGGCTGCCGGTGGCCGCGAACGGGACCGATCTCAGCGCCTGCGCCAACGGCAATTGCGAGGTCCGGGTCGACGGGCCGACCACGATTCCGGTTCCCGGATTCTCCCGGATCAACAATGTCCGGATCGAGCAGATCATCCCGGGCATGGTCACCGCGTCGACGACCGTGTTCGGGTTGCCGGTGTTCAGCTCGACCGCAGTCGGCGGCACCATCGCCCTGAACGGCCTGAACGTGAAGATCGTTGCGGTCCACGGCAACTCGGCCGTGCTGCGGCTGAGTACCTAGCAGGCGCGCCGACCGCATCCACGTTCGGGCCGCGCATCGCACGGCGGACTAGACTTCGGGCAGGACGAGGAAACAGCGCCTTCGAACCGCGAGCACAGCGGCGCCGTAGTCCCGCACAGATCAGCGAAGCGTGCGGAGGTCACGAATGCGGGTGGAGAGAATGACCGCGGACCTGTCCGAATATCCGGATCTGGTCGTGATCCTGCTCGGAATGCGCGTGCGCAAGCCGCGTGGAATCCTGCGGCTGCTGGGCGTCGGCCCCAAGCTGTACCGGTCACATCACGACATGCCGGACGGGCTCCTGTCACACGAGGATGTGGTGTGGTCGCTGTGGCCGCCGCACTGGGGTGCACGGCAGTACTGGCGGGATCTGGAGAGCCTGGAACGGTGGACGCGGTCGGACCCGCACCGGCAGTGGTGGCAGCAATTCCTGCGGGATTCCGGCGGCACCGGATTCTGGCACGAAGCCTATTTCGCCAGGGGCGGAATCGATTCCGTGTACGACGATATGTCCACGGCCACCGGGCTGGCCCGGTTCGCACGCACCGTCCCTGCTCGGGGGCGGTTGTTCTCGACACGCGGCCGGGTCGGCGATACAGTCCATGCCGGAGATCGGGCTGTGCCCGAAATCGCGCCCGTGATAACGGAATCCGTGCTGTACGACACGGCGGATACCAATAGTTGTTCGGCTATTGATTTGCCGGACACGAACGGGCATGCTCACATTCCAGGGACGTTGACCTGTTGCCAACCGGACACTCCGGTAAACGAGAATCAACATCAGGTGAGCGACATTCGACCTCGCGATGAACATCGCGGTTGAAACGTGTGATTCGGTCACGGAACAGTTTCGAAGCGACAACGGCGGGCATAAGTTATCCGCATGCATGTGTTGTTCGTGTGCAGCGGAAATGTTTGCCGATCCGTCATTGCCGAGCGCCTCGCCCTGGCGGTGGCCGCTGACCACGGACTACAGGAGCTGTCCGCCGAGAGTGCCGGCGTACGCGCACTGGTCGGATTCCCCGTGGAACCCCTTGCCGCACAGACGATTGTGGGCCTCGGCGGCAACGCCGACAATTTCAAGGCCCGCCGCCTCAAGGCGGAGATGGTGCACCGCGCCGACCTGGTGCTGGCCATGACCGAGAAGATTCGCGACCAGGTGCGCGAACTCGTGCCCGAGGCGCTGCCCCGCACCTTCACGCTGCTCGAGGCGTACCGGATCGCCAAGGTCAGCGGCGCACGCACCGTGGTCGGACTGCACGCCGCACGCAACGATCTCGCGTACGTCGGCCGGGAGAACATCTCCGATCCGGTCGGCCTGTCGCCGCAACAGTTTTGCGAGGTCGGCGACCGCATCGCCGAGGCGCTGGTGCCGCTGCTGCTCGCCCTGCACGCCCATCAGCATCCGCAGGCCACATTGCGCCCGCGCAGCGCCGCGGACGGGCAGCCGCCGCTGCTGGTGATAGACGGCGGCCGGGGCGAGCAGGGCAGGCGAGCCGCGTACCCGCGGCCGGCCGAATACTCCGGGCCGGCAGTCGAACCGACCCGGCACGCGGCGGAATCCGCCGGATAGCAGGCAAATCCGGCATCCGAGCCCTGGACCGTCGCGTGTCAATGCACCTTGCTGCCTGGTTGGTCCGGTAAGGGATTACACTCTCGCGCGGAACACTTATCCGTTCCGCCGAACGCCACTGCCGGTGGTTCGACACAAGAACAGGACCAAGGACATGCCGAAGCGAATTTCGGATGTTTCGCTCCATGTTTACGTGACACCTCAGACCCTGCACCGCGTCACCAAGACGGTGTGCCGGGTGGTCGATGACTACGTCGCCGATCGAGATATATTCGCGTGGCGCTTCACCCTCCCGGTGGAGTGCGACGAACCCACCCACACTGTGCTCGAAACCCAGTGGCGGCTGGACAATCCGGGCGTGGAGCCCGGCACCCGCCGCACCTACGAGATCGCGCTCAGCCTGGTGGGCGAGGCCCGTCAACTAACCAAGGCGGGCATCGCCAAGCTCGAGCAGCGCCTCGTGCTGGAACTGTCCGCCGACGAACCGATCCCCTACATCGTGCATGCCCTGCAGCGCGAGAACTTCGAGCTCGAAGAGAACCGCGAGCTGATCTAACTCTCAGAGCTCTCAGGGGCTTCGCCCCCGAACAACCTCGAGATTTCGGGAGCTCCGCCCCCGGACCCCCGCGATTCGCCGTGCCCATCACCCGGAGCGCGCCACGCCTGGAAAGCACGTCGGGCCGCACCCTGGAGGGCACGGCCCGAGCATGTATGCGTCGTTGTCCGAGCGATCGCGTGTCAGCGGCGCGCTGGGAAGTGGCGGATCACGCCTTCCTGCACGGTTGTCGCGAGCAGGTCGCCGTTCCGGGCGTAGAAGTGGCCGCGGGCCAGGCCGCGGGAACCCGCCGCCACCGGGGACTCGGTCGCGTAGAGCGACCAGTCGTCGAAGCGGAAGGGCCGGTGGAACCAGATGGAGTGGTTCACCGTGGCCGCGATGATGCGGTCCCAGCCCCAGGACAGCCCGTGCGTGGTGATGATGGAGTCCAGCACCGTGGTGTCGGACGAATATGCCAGCGCCGCAACGTGAATCAGCGGGTCGTCGGGCAGCTGCCCGTCGGTGCGCATCCAAACCCGGTTGTGGCCGAGGCTCTCGCCCTTGCCCTTGAGGATCCAGGCCGGGTCGTTGGTGTAGCGCATCTCGATGGGATGCGGTGCGTCGACGAACATCTGGAGCTTGTCCTCCAGACCCGCGAACGACTCCTCCACGCGCGGAAGGTCGTCCGGCCCCGGGACGTCGGGCAGGGGCGCGCCGTGCTCGAGCCCCTTGCCCCAGTCCTGGAAGGCGGCGAGCATGACGAACAGCTCCTGCCCGTCCTGGTACGCCGTCACCGTGCGGTTGGCGATGGAGCGGCCGTCCCGATGCCGATCGACGTGGTATTCGATGGGCTGCTTCGGGTCACCGCCACGGACGAAGTGCGCGTTGACCGCGTGGATCGGACGCTCCGGACCCACCGTCCGTCCCGCGGCGATGATCGCCTGCGAGACCAGCTGGCCGCCGAACGTGCGGCTCCACACCTTCTCGGGATGGTGTCCGAGGAAGAGGTCGGGGCCGTTCTCCTCCAGATCGAGCAGGCGCAGCAGCTCCCGCAGATCGTCGGACAGACCGGTCCCCTCGGGGTCCGCGACGACGTCCGAAGACGTCTCGTCCAGCGACGCACTCAAATTAGTGGTCCTCCTCGCCGATGCGATGCACGTGGATCAGGTTGGTGGACCCGACAGTACCCGGCGGCGAGCCGGCCACGATGACCACGAGGTCACCCTTCTTGTACCGGCCGATCGAGAGCAACGCGTTGTCCACCTGGTGGATCATCTCGTCGGTCGTGCCCACCGGAGGAACGATGAACGTTTCCACGCCCCACGTCAAGGCGAGCTGACTGCGAATCGCGGCCTGCGGGGTGAAGGCCAGCAGCGGCAGCGGGGTGTGCAGGCGGGCCAGGCGGCGCACCGTGTCACCGGACTGCGTGAAGGCAACCAGCGCTTTGGCATTCAACCGCTCGCCGATGTCGCGGGCGGCGTAGGAGATGACACCGCGCTTGGTCCGCGGCACGTGGGTCAGCGGCGGCACCCGGGTCGAGGACTCGGATTCCACGGCGTGCACGATGCGGGCCATGGTGCGCACGGCCTCGATGGGGTAGTCGCCGACCGAGGTCTCACCGGAGAGCATGACCGCGTCCGCGCCGTCGAGCACGGCGTTGGCCACGTCGGAGGCCTCGGCCCGGGTCGGGCGGGAGTTGGTGATCATGGACTCCAGCATCTGGGTGGCCACGATGACCGGCTTGGCGTTCTCGCGCGCCATCTGCACCGCGCGCTTCTGCACCAGCGGCACCTGCTCGAGCGGCAGCTCCACGCCGAGGTCGCCGCGGGCGACCATGATGGCGTCGAAGGCCAGCACGATGGCTTCCAGATTGTCGATGGCTTCGGGCTTTTCGAGCTTGCCGATGACCGGCACCCGGCGGCCCACGCGATCCATGATGTCGTGCACCAGCTCCACGTCGGAGGGCGAGCGCACGAAGGACAGCGCGATGAAGTCCACGCCCAGGTTCAGGGCGAATTCCAGGTCGTCGATGTCCTTTTCGGACAGCGCGGGCACGGACACGTCCATGCCGGGCAGCGAGACGCCCTTGTTGTTGGAGACGGGGCCGCCCTCGGTGACCCGGCAGATGACGTCGTTGTCCTCGACACGCAGCACGGTCAGCCCGACCTTGCCGTCGTCCACGAGCAGCCGGTCGCCGGGCTTGGCGTCCTTGGCGAGGTGTTTGTAGGTGGTGGAAACCCGGTCGTGAGTTCCTACGATGTCGTCGACGGTGATACGGACTTCCTCGCCGGTGTTCCAGACGGTCTTGCCGTCGCCCTCGAACCGGCCCAGCCGGATCTTCGGGCCCTGCAGGTCGGCGAGGATACCGACGGCGCGGCCGGCCGTATCGCTGGCAGCGCGCACCTTCTTGTAGTTCTCGGCATGATCGGAGTGCTCGCCGTGGCTGAAGTTCAGGCGCGCAACGTCCATGCCACTTTCGACGAGTTCACGAATCCGGTCCTCGGATGACACTGCTGGTCCGAGGGTGCACACAATCTTCGTTCGTCGCATCACGCGTTCAACCCTAGACCTGTGACAACCCTCATGCCGACCCCGGCACACACATATACAGATCTCGTAAGCAGCCGTTCAGCTATCTCACGATCAACGCGCAACGTGCCGGGCCAGACGGGTCTCCAGCCGAGTCTGACCGAAGCCGAGGACCAGGCATATTACCCAGTAGTAGATTGCCGCGACGCCGTAGAGCGCGAAGAAGTCGAAGGTGGGCGCGGCGGCCATTTGCGCGGTGCGCAGCAACTCGGTCACCAGAATGGTGGAAGCGAGCGACGTGTCCTTCACCAGGGAGATGAGGGTGTTGGACAGCGGGGGCACCGCGATGCGGGAGGCCTGCGGCAGGATGACCAGCCGCAGCGCCTGCGCGTAGTTCATGCCGACCGAGTAGGACGCCTCCCACTGCCCCTGGGCCACCGAAAGGATCGCGGCCCGAATGATTTCCGCCGCATAGCCGCCGACATTGAGGCTGAACGCGATGATCGCCGCCGGAAACGGCTCCAGCACGATATTGAAGGCGGGCAGGCCGAAGAAGATGATGAACAGCTGCACCAGCAGCGGCGTGCCGCGGATGATCGAGATGTAGAAGCGCGCGGCCGCGTGCAGCGGCCACACGCTCGACATCCGGGCCAGCGCCACGAACAGCGCTATCGCCAGGCCGATCACGAAGCTGATGACGGTCAGCGGCAGCGTCTTGGTGACCGTGGCCTCCAGCATGGGCCAGAGGTTGTGCCGCACCAGCGCCCAGGTGGCGTCGTCCATCGTCGAATTGCCCTGTACCGCTTACTTGCTGACGTCGGTGCCGAAGTACTTGTCGGAGATCTTGGCGAGGGTGCCGTCGGCGCGCAGTTCGTCGAGCGCCTTGTTTACCTGATTGGTCAGCGCCTGCGAGTCCTTGCGGGCGGCGAAGGCCTGCTTGGAGACCTCACCGGTCTTGCCGACGACCTGGATGGTGCCGGTGCCCTGCTGCTTGGTGTAGGCGTTCACCGCGAGGGTGTCGTTGACGGTGGCGTCGGCGCGGCCGGTCTTGAGCAGCTGCACCGCCTCCACGAAGCCGGGGATGGCCTCGACCTTGCAGCCGGCGCCCTTGGCGGTGTCGGCCCAGTTGGAGGTCTCGGACTGGGCGCAGGTCTTGCCGTTCAGATCGGCCAGGGCGTGGACGCCGTCATTGCCGGTCTTGGTGACGATGACGCCCTCGGACACGGTGTAGGGCTGGGAGAGCGAATACTTCTGCTCGCGTTCGGGTTTGATGGTGACCTGGTTGGCGATGAGGTCCACGCGCTTGGATTCCAGTGCGGCGAACAGCGAGTCCCAGGGGGCGGTGGTGAATTCCACCTTCTTGCCGATCTTGTCGCCGACGGCCTTGATGACGTCGACGTCGTAGCCGGTGAGGGTGCCGTTGTCCTGGTAGGTGAACGGGGAGTAGTTGCCCTCGGTGCCGACTTTGAGCGTGTTCGCGTCGTCCTTGCTCGAGCTGCATGCGACGAGCCCTGCAGCGGCGACAACGGCGAGCATGACGGCGGCGAGCTTACGGCGCACGACGGGGACCTCTCCTCGGGCGTGGCTGACCACGCGACAGAACAACCGACAAAGGGTACGCCCCGAACCGACCGGGCGGCACGGCAACCATCATGATGCGCGAAACACTGGCGCTGAATCGCGCCCGATGATAAGCGCCAACGGCCGCCACCCGGTCGGGCGGCGGCCGTTGGACGCGGAAGTATCGCCGTCAGTCGCGCAGCGGACGTCCCTGCAGGTCGGGGACCTTGCCGGTGAGCATGAGAATGCCGTCGATCAGCGACCAGACCCCGCAGCCGCCGCAGGTGATCAGCTGCAGCACACCGATCGTGGTGTAGCCCAGGTAGAACCGGCCGACACCGAAGTGCCCGATGAAGATCTGCAGCAGGCCCGCGGTGAGCTTGCTCTTGTCCGAGAACGGAACTCCGAATTGGTCGCGGCCGAACGGGGCTTCCGGGTCACCGCCGTAGGGCCCGGCCGGGCCCGGGATCGGATACGGCATCGGTTGGTCGTACGGCTGACCCGGCTGGCCGTAAGGCTGCTGGCCCGGGTACGGCTGCTGGCCGTAGGGCTGCCCGTACTGCGGGCCGGTGCCGGGAACGCCGTACTGCGGCCCGTCCTGCGTCGGCGGCTTGTCGAATGGGTCGGTCACTCACGTCCTCCTGGTCGCGGTCAGGAGCCATTCTTGCCGGACTCGACCGTCTTCGCCTGGTCGACCGCGGTGGACTCCGTCGCCTCCGGCTCGGAATCGCCGGTTTCGGAAGAGATATCGCGCTCGGTCTCGGATTCGTTGCCGGCGGCCGGGGATTCCGTTCCGGTGTCACCCGCGGACTTTTCGGTGGTCGGCTCGTCGACCTCGGTGACGGCCGCCTGCGAATCCCCTGCCGCCGAGCCGGTTCCGGCCGTCGCACCCGCCGCCCCGAACGCTCGCAGCGCACCGATCTGCCACGGCCAGGGCCGTTCCACGCCGGCGCGCAGCTGGTCGGCGGTCTCACGGCCCTTGGTGGCGAACAGGAAATAGGCCACGGCGCAGACGAATACGATCGCCGAGGTGAAGGTATTGATACGAAGACCGAGGACGTGGGTGGCCTCGTCGTCACGCAGCAGCTCCACGAAGAAGCGGCCGAAGCAGTAGACCGCCACATAGAGCGCGAACAGGCGGCCGTGGCCGATGCGGAACTTGCGATCCACGTAGAGCAGCACGGCCACGCCGAGCAGGTTCCAGATCAGCTCGTAGAGGAAGGTCGGCTGCACGATCTTCTCCGCCGGGCCCGCGGCGGTGCCGTTCATCATGTCCAGCTGGCCGCTGTGGTCGTAGCGCAGGAAGATCTCCAGGCCCCACGGCACCTTGGTCTCGCGGCCGTAGAGCTCCTGGTTGAAGTAGTTGCCGAGCCGGCCGATAGCCTGGGCCAGCAGGATGCCCGGGGCGATGGCGTCGCCGAAGGCGGGCAATGGAATCCGGTACACCCGGCAGCCGATCCAGGCCCCGATGCCACCGAGCAGCACCGCGCCCCAGATGCCGAGGCCGCCCTCCCAGATCTTGAGCGCGTTGATGGGGTGACCGCCGGCGCCGAAGTACTTCTGCCAGTCGGTGGCCACGTGGTAGAGCCGTCCGCCGATCAGGCCGAACGGCACCGCGAACATGGCCACGTCGAGCACCATGCCGGTCTGGCCGCCGCGCGCCACCCACCGCTTCTCACCCAGCCAGATAGCCGCGATGATGCCGAGGATGATGCAGATGGCGTACGCCCGCAGCGGGAACGGCCCAATGTTCCAGACCCCGCGCGGCGGGCTGGGAATGTAGGCCAGGACATCGGCGCCGGTGCTCTCGGCAAGGGCTCGTATGGTCACGAGTCCCCACCGTAGCCCAACAGGCCCGCGGCGTGCTGTCTCAGGTCAGCGCGCGCCGTGGGATTCGCCGCGATCGGTGGCGCCGGCAGCCGGTAACGCAACGGATATACGAAGCGGCGCGCATCCCCGCACCGCCGGACAATGCCCAAGGGTGCGTACCGAATTCGGTACGCACCCTTGGGGATTGCCTTGGTTACGAGGAAACCGCCGCCGAGCGGACGCCCTGCGCCAGCTCCGCCGTCAGTGTCCGGACCGCGTCCAGACCCTGCGCCGCCGCGGTCACCAGGGCCGAGCCCACGATGACGCCGTCGGCGTAGGAGGCGATTTCGGCCGCCTGCGCGCCATTGCGCACACCCAGGCCGACGCCGATCGGAATATCGGAGTGGGTGCGCACCCGCGCGCACAGGGCCGGGGCCATGGAGGACACCGCGTCGCGCGCACCGGTCACACCCATGGTCGAGGCCGCGTACACGAAACCCTTGCTGGCTTCGAGCGTCTTGACCAGGCGCTCCTCGGTGGACGACGGCGCGACCAGGAAGATGCGATCCAGGTTGTGGGTCGAGGACGCCACGAACCAGTCGTCGGCCTCCTCCGGAATCAGGTTGGGCGTGATCAGGCCGAGGCCGCCCGCCGCCGCCAGATCGCGGGAGAAGCTGTCGACGCCGTACTTGAGCACCGGGTTCCAGTAGGTCATGACGACGGCCTTGCCGCCCGCCTGGGAGATGGCCTCCACGACCTTGAACACGTCGCGCACCCGGACGCCGCCGGCCAGCGCCTGCTCGGCGGCATGCTGGATGGTCGGGCCGTCCATCACCGGATCGGAGTAGGCGACGCCGACTTCGATGATGTCGCAACCGGATTCGACCATGGCCTTGCACACGTCGATGGAACCCTGGAGGTCCGGGTAGCCGGCGGGCAGGTAGCCGATGAGCGCGGCCCGATTCTCCTCGCGGGCGGTTGCGAAGGTGTTCGCGAGGCGGGACTGCTGGCTCACTGCTTCTCCCCTGCGTTCTCTTCGGCCTTGTCGAACAGCCCGAACCACTCGGCTGCGGTGTCCATGTCCTTGTCACCGCGTCCGGACAGGTTCACCACGATGATCGCGCCCTCGCCGAGCTCCTTGCCGAGTTTCACCGCGCCCGCGACCGCGTGCGCGGACTCGATGGCCGGAATGATGCCCTCGGCACGGCTCAGCAGCAGCAGCGCGTCCATGGCCTCGGTATCGGTGATCGGGTAGTACTCCGCCCGGCCGATGTCCTTGAGGTAGGCGTGCTCCGGGCCGACGCCCGGGTAGTCCAGACCGGCCGAAATCGAATGGGATTCGATGGTCTGGCCGTCTTCGTCCTGGAGCAGGTAGGAGTACGCGCCCTGGAACGCACCCGGGGTGCCACCGGTGAAAGTCGCTGCGTGACGGCCGGTTTCGACACCGTCGCCCGCGGCCTCGTAGCCGATCAGGCGCACGCCCGGATCGTCGATGAAGGCGTGGAAGATGCCGATGGCATTGGAACCGCCACCGACGCAGGCGGTTACGGCGTCGGGCAGGCGGCCGGTCAGGGCCTGCACCTGCTGGCGCGCCTCCAGACCGATGATGCGCTGGAAGTCGCGCACCATGAGCGGGAACGGGTGCGGGCCCGCGGCGGTGCCGAAGCAGTAGTAGGTCTGCTCGGCATTGGTGACCCAGTCGCGCAGCGCCTCGTTGATGGCGTCCTTGAGGGTCTGCGAACCCGTTGTCACACTGATGACTTCGGCGCCGAGCAGCCGCATGCGGGCCACGTTCAGCTGCTGGCGCACGGTGTCGACCGCGCCCATGTAGATGACGCACTCGATGCCGAGCAGCGCGCACGCGGTGGCGGTCGCGACGCCGTGCTGGCCCGCGCCGGTCTCGGCGATGACGCGGGTCTTGTTCATGCGCTTGGCCAGCAGCACCTGACCGAGCACATTGTTGATTTTGTGAGAACCGGTGTGGTTCAGGTCTTCCCGCTTCAGCAGGATGCGCGCGCCGCCGGCGTGCTGCGCCAGGTTCCGGCACTCGAACACCGGCGACGGGCGCCCGGTGTAGTCACGCTGCAGGCGATCCAGCTCGTCGAGGAAGTTGGGATCGACGCGGGCCTTGTCGTATTCGGCGGTGACCTCTTCGATCACGGCCATCAGCGCCTCGGGCACGTGCCGCCCGCCGTACACGCCGAAGTGCCCGCCCAGATCGGGTTCGTGGCTCTTGTGCGTGATGCCGTCACTGGCCTGCGGGAGGCCGAGAACGTTCTTGCCGGAGGCCATTTCGGAAGAAACTCCGTGAGTGTGCGTCATCGGCTCTTTCACCGTCCCCGGCGAACCGGCTTCGGGCACGACGGGTGGGTTCCGGCGGTCACCAGCTCGGCCACCGCGGCGCGCGGGTCGCCACTGGTCACCAGGCCCTCGCCGACGAGCACGGCGTCCGCGCCCGCCCCGGCGTAGGCCAGCAGGTCGGCGGTGCCGCGAATGCCGGACTCGGCCACCCGGATCACTTCACTGGGCAGGCCGGGGGCGATGCGCGCGAACACATCCCGGTCCACCTCGAGGGTCTTGAGGTTGCGGGCGTTCACGCCGATCACGCTGGCGCCGGCCTCGAGGGCGCGGTCGGCCTCCTCCTCGGTGTGCACCTCGACCAGCGCGGTCATGCCGAGCGATTCGGTGCGGTCGATGAGCGAGGACAGCACGTCCTGTTCCAGGGCGGCCACGATCAGCAGGATCACGTCCGCGCCGTGCGCACGGGCCTCGTGGATCTGGTACGGGCCGACGATGAAGTCCTTGCGCAGGATCGGAATGTCAACCGCCACGCGAACCGCGTCGAGATCCGCGAGCGAACCGCCGAAGCGGCGCTGCTCGGTCAGCACGCTGATGATGCGCGCGCCGCCGTCCTCGTAGGCCCGGGCCAGGTCGGCGGGGTTCGGGATGTCCGCGATCGCACCCTTGGAGGGGCTGGCCCGCTTCACCTCGGCGATCACTCCGATCCCCTCCGCGTGCAGGGCGGCCTTGGCGTCACGCGGGGATTTGGCCTGCGCGGCGGCTGCCTTCACCGCCTGGAAATCCAGAAGGGCTTCCCGAGCGGCCACATCCGCGCGGACCCCGTCGAGAATCGAGTCGAGTACCGTCATCTGGCTCGAATCCTTTCTGGGGAGACGGACTTGCTGCCTGAGAATCCCCCCAGGCGCTGTCTCACCGATGCTGATAAAGAGTAAATGGCTATGCTCCCGTGCTTGACGGCGGGGCGGGTACCGGCGGCGCTGCCGGTCCCCCACCCAGCTCAGGGGCGGTTGTCACGCGCTGCCCCGTTACCCGGATCATCGTGCGCGGCAGGGTGATTGGTTTCATCGTCGGTCGGGTCGACGCCCTCGTCGAGGGCATCCCACAGCACCCGACCCGACAACTGCTTGTCGGCGCCGGCCGGGGTCCCGGATTCGTGGTCCTGAACCCGGGCCTGATGTGCGGCAACCTGCTCGGCCGCCGACAGCTTCCGCGCCGCCGGACTGTCGTACCTACCGGACATCCGGGAGGTCCCGGACGACTGCCGGACCACGAGCAGACCGGCCACGAACGCGGCCACCGCACCGGCCAGGCACACCACGGCCGGCAGCGTCGAGGTCGTCACCGCGCCCGCGTGGTCACCCCCGTGCAGTTCGGCCAGCCGGGTGGCGCGATCGGCGGTCCCCTTGTGCATGAGCAGGGCGTACGCGGGCACCGCGGACACCGCGGCCAGGACCGCGACCACCACGCCGACGCCGCGCCGCCACCAGCCGTGGGTGGCGAACACCGCCGCGATGGTGGCCAGGAAGACCAGCGCCAGTGGCGTCAGGGCCCCGAACCAGACACCGCCGTTGAGATCTCGATGGCGCGGCAGGCCGTAGTCACTGGTGATCTCGAGCCGGGCCCACGTCATGCGCGACGATCCCCACAGCAGCGCCGCCGCGATCGCCAGCAGCGCCACCGCGGCGATCGGCCGCGACCGCGTGCGCGCCCCCGCGGCGTTCGTGTCGGCTTCCGCCGCAGCGGCATTCGCCTCGGCCTCGGCCAGGTCCGCCGCCCGCGCGCGCTCGGCAGTGCGCGCGGCGTCGGTCTCGGCGTGTGGATCGGCGCCGGCGGCACCGGTTTTCCCGGTGTCCGCCCCGCCGGGCTTCGAATCGGCTTGCGCCGCTCCGTTTCCCCGCTCCGCGCTGTTTTCCGGTGTTGCGCTGCCCTCGGGTGTCGCTTTCCGTTCCGGACCCCTGTCCGGGTCCTGATCGCTCATTGATCCGCGCCGTTCGGGCGATAGGCGCGCACGGTCTCGGCGGCGGCGATGGCCTTGAGGACCGCCATGGCCTTGTTGCGGGATTCGACGTCCTCGTAGTCCGCGTCGGAGTCGGCGACGATGCCGGCGCCGGCCTGGACATAGGCGGTGCCGCCCTTGAGCAGGGCGGTGCGGATCGCGATCGCGGTGTCGGCGTCACCGGCGAAGTCCAAGTAGCCGACCACACCCGCGTAGACACCACGGCGGGTGGGCTCGAGCTCCTCGATCAGCTCCATGGCGCGGACCTTGGGCGCGCCGGAGAGGGTGCCCGCGGGGAAGCAGGCCTGGACCGCGTCGAGGGCGATCTTGCCGGCGCGCAGGCGGCCGGAGACCGTGGAGACCAGGTGCATGACGTGCGAGTAGCGCTCGACGTGGCGGTACTCGGTGACGCGCACGGTACCGGGCTCGCAGACCCGGCCCAGATCGTTGCGGCCCAGATCGACGAGCATGAGGTGCTCGGCGTTCTCCTTCTCGTCGGCGAGCAGGCCCTTCTCGAGCAGGAGGTCGTCCTCCTCGGTGACGCCGCGCCAGCGGGTGCCCGCGATCGGGTGCGTGGTGGCCACGCCGTCCTTCACCGTCACCAGCGATTCGGGGCTGGAGCCGACGATGGAGAACGCGGTGCCGCCCGAGCCGTCCGGAATGTGCATGAGGTACATGTACGGGCTCGGGTTCGAGGCCCGCAGCATGCGGTAGAGGTCCAGCGGGGTGCCGCTGTAGTCCATCTCGAAGCGCTGCGAGAGCACCACCTGGAACGCCTCACCGGCCTCGATCTCCTTGACCAGCCGCCGCACGCCCGCGCCGAATTCCTCGGAGGTGCGCTGCCGGCGGTAGTCGGGCTCGGGGCGGTCGAACACCGAGACGGTGGAGTCGGCGGGGACGGCCAGCGCCTCGGTCATGCGGTCCAGGCGGGCCATCGCGTCGTCGTAGGCCGCGTCCACGTGCTCGTCGGTGCCGTTCCAGTTGACGGCATTGGCAATGAGGGTGATCGCGCCCTCGTGGTGGTCGAAGGCGGCCAGGTCGGTGGCCAGCATCAGGACCATCTCGGGGACCTGCAGGTCATCGGTGGCGATGCTGGGCAGGCGTTCGAGGCGGCGCACGGTGTCGTAGCCGAGGTAGCCGACCAGGCCGCCGGTCAGCGGCGGCAGACCGGGCAGGCGCTCGGTGCGCAGCACCTGCAGCGACTCGCGCAGCGCGGCGAGCGGATCGCCGCCCACCGGCGCGTCGGCGGGAGTCTGGCCGAGCCAGGCCGCCGCGCCGTCGATCACGGTCAGCGCGCTGGGACTGCCCGCGCCGATGAACGACCATCGCGACCAGGAGCGGCCGGTCTCCGCCGATTCCAGCAGGAAGGTGCCGGGCCGGTCCGCGGCCAGTTTGCGGTAGGTCGAGAGCGGAGTCTCGGAGTCCGCCAACACCTTTCGGACCACCGGGACCACCCGGTGATCAGCCGCGAGCGCCCGGAACTGCTCCCGGGAGGTGGTGGTATCGATAGCCACGTTCAGAGGCAAACCATGCGCGCCGTGCATTCACCCATCATTCCAGGCCCGCCCGGCGCGATCTAAATCGCGCTCCCCGCCCAGCCGAGCGAGCGGCTGCGGCGAATACCTGAAGCGGTCATCACTACGCGCGCGGCGGTCTCCACACGCGGTGGATCGCCACTGCTCCGGCAGCAAGATGCAGAGGTCGCCCGCGGTTATCCCCATTCTCGAGAGGAGTTCAACACAGATGTACCCCTCGCATCCGATGGCACCGGAGGGTCCACGCCATACCGCTCCGCCGCTGGCTCCGGGCGGGCTACCCGGCCAGCCGGCGCGGATGATGCCTATGAACCACGGCGGGCACTCCGCCATCGCGTCGTTCGTGACGTATGTGAAGGCCCTGGAAGCGCTCGATCCGCGCAACTTCCCGGACGAGTACGCCGAGCACAGCGACCGCATCAGGGAACTCAGGCCGTTCCTGCGCGCCCACGGGATCCTGGACGTCATGGATATCAAGAACCCGGAGGTCGCCGCCCTCATCGGCGTGTGAGGCAGGACCGACGCCCGGTGTCCGGGGTGGTTGGGGCTCCGGGGGCTGTTCCCCGGACCCCCAGGCAGAGGACCGGTGGGGGCCCGGTTCGCGAGGCGCCAAGGCCGAAGCCCAGCAAAGGATTTCATCCGAGGCTCTAATAGCTCGTGCACGATGGATTGGGGGTAGGGTGCGGGTATGAAGGTTGGTCAGCTCGCACCCAATTTCGAACTTCCGGACCAGTCGGGGACCGTGCGGTCGCTGGAGTCGCTGCTCGCGGACGGACCGGTGGTGTTGTTCTTCTATCCCGCGGCGAACACGCCGGTGTGCACGGCCGAGGCGTGCCACTTCCGGGATCTGGCAACGGAATTCAAGGCCGCCGGGGCGACCTGCGTGGGGATCAGCGCGGATTCCGTCGAGGTGCAGTCCGGGTTCGCGGAGAAACAGGGACTGAGCTATCCGGTGCTGTCCGATCCGGGAGCCAAGGTGGCCGCCGAGTTCGGCGTGAAGCGCGGCCTGCTCGGCGCGCTGGTGCCGGTGAAGCGGACGACCTTCGTCATCGATCCGGACCGGACCGTCGCCAAGGTCATCAACAGCGAGATGCGCGCGAACGTGCACGCCGACGAGGCATTGAAGTTCCTGCGCGAGCGCTGAGCAGGTTCCCGCGCGAGCGCTGAGCCGCCACCGCGTCGCTCCTGGGCGCGCCGACAATTCGGACATACGCTGAGCGCATGACTACGCCCAGCACCGACCAGGAGCGAAAGCCTTCAACCTTCGTCACGTGGCGCAATCGCATCATTGGCGGAGTGGTGGCCGCGGTCGTTTTGTGGCTGGTGTATCTGATGCTGGCCGCATTCATTCCACGGTGGTGGGCGCAGCGCCTCGGCGAATGGGTGAGCGGGAGTTTCGCCAAGGGCATCTGGTACGGCCTGATAATGGGCGCGATATGTACGGCCGTGCCACTTTTCCTGTTCCTGGCCGCAGGACTCAGCTGGCGTAAACGGGGCGGCATGTTTATCGCGGGCGGCGCGGCGGTTCTCGCGATCGTCATCGCCATCCCGAATTTGATGACGCTGACCATCGTGTGGGGCAACTCGAATGCCGCACACGCCGGTGAGCGCATTCTCGATGTCGACGGGCCGGGATTCCGCGGCGCCGCGCTGGCGGGTGCGATCATCGCCACACTGCTGTTCCTGCTGGTGGCATTTCTCTTGGGACGCAGGCGATTCCGCCGGTACCGTGCCGAACGTCGGCAGGCCGAACCGGAAAAGCCTCGGGTAGAACCCGAAACTCCGACACCGCCTCCCGAACTCGGCGCCAACTGAATCCACTCGCGACATGCGTGATCGATGTCACGTCATTCGGCAACACCGTGACTGACGAGCGAAATCGTGGCAAACTTTGACGTGCGAGTGACTCGTTCGATGCTGTTTCGTAGGCTCTCCCACGGGCCTGCACAACACGTCACTTGGCTGCTACGAGAGGGCGCGCACGGTGACCAAGTGGTTGAATCCCATGGAACAGCGAGCGTGGCGTACCCTTGTCGCGCTCACCACCAGACTCCCCGCCGCATTGGATACCCAGCTACAACGTGAGTCCGGGATTACCCATTTCGAATACTTCGTAATGACTCTGCTCTCCGAAGAACCAGGTCACCGGTTGCAACTGAGTGACCTTGCGCAAAAGGCAAACGCGTCGCTATCCCGGCTCTCGCACGTGGTCTCCAAACTCGAACGGCTGGGCTGGGCCGAGCGCGTCACCATTACCGGTCGCCGCGGCGCGCAGGCGGTGCTGACCGACGCCGGATATCAGAAGATCACCGAGGCCGCGCCCGGGTATCTGGAGTGCGTGCGCGGCCTGGTGTTCGACGGGCTGGACGCCGAGCAGACCAAGCAGCTGCTGGAACTGGTCGAGACCCTGGTGGCACAGCTGGACAAGGGCATGGCCCGCGGGCTCGGCCGCGCGGGGCGGCCGAGCCCGCATCTGGACATGGACCCGAACGAATCGGGCTGACGCCGAAGGCTGTTTCACCGACGCGGCAAGCTTGCTCGCCGATGCCGGAAATCGTTGCCGCTCAGTCCTTGTCGGTGAGCAGCCGGTCGCCCCGGGACAGCAGCACGTCGGTGTCGAAGCAGGTGTGGGTGCCCGTGTGGCAGGCCGCGCCCTCCTGGTCGACGACCAGCAGCACGGTGTCGCCGTCGCAGTCCAGCCGTACCTCGTGCACGTACTGGGTGTGACCGGAGGTCTCGCCCTTGACCCAGTACTGCTGGCGCGAGCGCGAATAGTAGGTGCCCTTGCGGGTTTCCAGGGTGCGGGCCAGCGCCTCGTCGTCCATCCACGCCATCATGAGCACGTCGCCGGTGCTCTTCTCCTGCGCGATGGCGGCGAACAGCCCGTCGGAGTTGCGCTTGAGGCGGCGCGCGATCGCGGGATCCAGGGTGCTCATCGGACGGTGATTCCTTCCGCGCGCATGGCGTCCTTGACCTGGCCGATGGTGAGGTCGCCGAAGTGGAAGACACTGGCGGCCAGCACCGCGTCCGCGCCGGACTGCACGGCGGGCGCGAAGTCGGCGACCTTGCCCGCGCCACCGGAGGCGATGACCGGCACCGAGACCGCGGCGCGCACCGCGCGAATCATCGGCAGGTCGAAGCCCGCCTTGGTGCCGTCGGCGTCCATGGAGTTGAGCAGGATCTCGCCGACGCCCAGTTCGGCTCCGCGCACGGCCCACTCGACGGCGTCGATGCCGGTGCCGCGCTTGCCGCCGTGGGTGGTGACCTCCCAGCCGGACGCGGTCGCGGTCTGCCCCTCCGGCACGGTGCGGGCGTCGACCGACAGCACGATGCACTGGGAGCCGAACCGCTCCGACATTTCGCGCAGCACCTCGGGGCGGGCGATGGCGGCGGTGTTGACCGACACCTTGTCCGCGCCCGCGCGCAGCAGCCGGTCCACGTCCTCGACGGTGCGCACGCCGCCGCCGACCGTGAGCGGGATGAAGATCTGCTCGGCGGTGCGGGTGACCACGTCGATCATGGTGCCGCGGTCGCCGGTGGAGGCGGTGACGTCGAGGAAGGTCAGCTCGTCGGCGCCCTGGGCGTCGTAAGTGGCCGCGAGTTCCACGGGATCCCCCGCGTCCCTGAGGTTTTCGAAGTTGACGCCCTTGACCACGCGCCCGGCGTCCACGTCCAGGCACGGAATCACGCGTACGGCCAACGTCATTTCATGACCTCTGTCTTCAGCATTGCTCTGCCTCTCCTCGGACCCGGTCCGCGGTGTCCGCGATCAGGTCCAGTAGTTCCTCGTGCACGCCGGGGGCGGCGGCCAGCACCGAACCGGATTCGATGGTCCAGTCCCGGCCCAGCAAGTCGGTGACCACGCCGCCGGCAGCCCGCACCAGGGCCACGCCCGCGGCGTTGTCCCACGGATGATGTCCGAACACCACAGCCCCGCCCAGAATTCCCGAGGCGGTGTAGGCCAGGTCGATGCCGGTGGAGCCGTACATGCGCTGGCGGCCGGACAGCCGGCTCAGCGCACCCAGCAGGTTGAAGCGGAAGATACCCGGAATCCGGCCCGCCCCATCGATATTGAAGCTGCCGAAGCCGATCGGCGCGGTGGCGAGCTTGGCCGGGGCCAGGCTCGGCAGCGGGTTGCCGTTCAACAGCAGCGGGCCGTCCGCGACCGCCGCGTAACGCTGGCCCAGGATCGGCAGCCAGGTCAGGCCGATGACCGGGACGCCGTCGCGCACCAATGCCAGCAGCATGCCGCACATGGGGCTGCCCGCCGAATAGTTGAAGGTGCCGTCGATGGGGTCCAGCACCCAGGCGGTGCCGGAGGTCAGCTGTGGACCGCCGAATTCCTCACCGTGCACCGGGATTCCGGTGCGTTCGCCCAGCCGCTGCGAGATGGTGCGCTCGAGCTCCAGGTCGAGTTCGGTGGCGAAGTCGTTGCGCCCCTTCTCGACCGCGCTCGGCGCCCCGATGCCCTCGACGAAACGCGGTGCGGCGGAGTCGAGAACGTCACTGGCGATGCCGAGCAGTTCGGCGAGTTCGGCGGCCACGGCGCTAGCGAACCGCGGCCAAGGCTTCGGGCAGGGTGAACCGGCCCGCGTACAGGGCCTTGCCGATGATCGCGCCCTCGACGCCCTCGTCCACCAGCGTCGCGATGGCGCGCAGGTCGTCGAGCTGAGAGATGCCGCCCGACGCGATGACCGGAGCCTCGCAGGCATTGGCGACCTGGCTCAGCAGGTCCAGGTTCGGCCCGGTCAGCGTGCCGTCCTTGGAGACGTCGGTGACCACGTACCGCGAGCAGCCGTCGCGCTCGAGGCGCTCGAGCACCTCCCACAGATCGCCGCCGTCGGTCACCCAGCCGCGACCGCGCAGCCGCCACTCGCCGTCGATGAGCTTCACATCCATGCCGACGGCGATCTTGTCGCCGTACTCGCCGATGGCCCGGGCACACCACTCCGGATTCTCGATGGCCGCGGTGCCGAGGTTGACGCGCGCGCAGCCGGTGGCCAGCGCGGCCTTCAACGACTCGTCGTCCCGAATCCCGCCCGACAGCTCGACCTTCACATCGAGTTCGCCGATCACCTCGGCCAGCAGTTCGCGGTTGGAGCCCTTGCCGAACGCGGCGTCCAGGTCGACCAGATGCACCCACTCGGCCCCGGCGTGCTGCCAGGCCAGCGCGGCGTCGCGCGGCGAACCGTAACTGGTTTCGCTGCCCGCCTCCCCCTGAACCAGGCGCACAGCCTCACCATTGGCGACATCGACGGCAGGTAGCAGCACAAGACTCACGGGGTAAGCCTAGTGGTTGCCCGCTATCACACCGACCGCAGGGTGAACCGCGTCAGCCGCCCGGCGTACTTGATCACGATCGAGGGGGCGACGGCCAGCTCACCCATGCGGGTGTTGCTGTTCCATCGCGGGAGCTGCATCGGCACCGCGGATCCCACTCCCCGGATCCGAACCACACCACCGACGACACCGTGGGGCTGGGGTACAAGATCCCCGGCAGCTGTGATGCCTGCTCGGACGCTGCGTCCAATTCCTTTGGGACGGAAGCGAGGCGCAGATGACCGGGCGGCCGCCGGAGGTGTCGGGGACGACCGTGACGCCCGGGTCAACCAGGTGTTGGAGGCGGGTCTCAGCCGTCTCGGGTATGGGATTCGAGGACGCGGTTCAACGTCAGGACGAAGTTGGCGCGTTCGGCGGCGGTGAAGCCCGAGAGTAGTTCTCGCTGAGCCGCTTCCAGGCGTTCGTCGAGGTCGGCCAGGTGGGCCCGCCCGGCGGGCGTGAGCGTGAGGGTGTTGCGGCGGCGGTCGGTGGGGTCGGGGGTGCGGTGCAGGAGGCCGCGGTCGGCCAGGTCGTTGACCGCGGCGACCACGTCGCTGCGGTCGATGCCGGTGCGGCGGCCGGCCTCGGCCTGGCTGAGGGGGCCGTGTTCGTCGAGGGTGGCGAGCAGGGCGTAGTGGTAGCGACGGGAACCGGTGGGTTCCAGGGCTTTCTCGGTGCAGCGGTTGGCGATGATCGCGACCTGGCCGATGAGGCGCGTGGGAAGAGCGCGCAGCCGGCCGGAGGCCCCTTCGGGCGCGGTGTCCATCGTGTCCTCCGTTTCACCTCAGCCGGTAGGCGGTGCCGCGATGGCGCACCGTCGCGACTTCCACGACAACCCTTTCGTCGTAGATGGCGTAGATGACCCGGTATTCGCCGCGGCGGGCGGAGTGCAGACCGGCGAGGCCACCGATCAGCGGTTTTCCCACTCGATGCGGATTCTCGGCGAGCGGACCCGAACAGAATTCGAGCACCGCCCACGCGATCCGCTCCGGCAGCTTGGCGATCTCGCGCCGTGCGGTGGCAGTGAATTCGACCGCATAGGTCATCTGCCACCGTCCCCGGACCCGCCCCGAGCCTCGAGGTCCCGCCGAATGTCGTCGAGGGTGAAGCGCTCCGGCTCGGCCAAGGCCGCACGGATCTCGTCTACGATCCCGGGATCGGCAAGAATCTCCACTGTCTCCTGCAAGGATTCGAGATCCTCGTAGGCAATGAGGACAGCGGCCGGGTGGCCGTTCTTGGTGATGACAACCCGTTCATGTGTGGTCTGGACCGAACTGACCAGCGGCGATAGACGGTCACGGACCTCGGCGAGCGGCAGGCAAGTAGTCATGTACAGAATTATGGCGCTCTTTCGGCAGCGGCGGCAATGGTCACGCCGGAACCATCGAAGCGAAAGGCGAAACCCTCGCTCCCAGCGAGGGTTTCCTCGAATCAGATCGAGTCGACCCAGTTGCGCAGGAGCTGGGCTCCGGCGTCGCCGGACTTCTCCGGGTGGAACTGGGTGGCCGACAGCGGGCCGTTCTCCACCGCGGCGAGGAACGGGACGCCGTGTTCGGCCCAGGTCAGCTTGGCCGGGGCGATCTGGCTGCCGCCGTCGTCCGTCCAGGCCCAGTGCTGAGCCGCGTAGGAGTGCACGAAGTAGAAGCGGGTGTCGGCGTCCATGCCCGCGAACAGCACGCTGTCCTCGGGAGCCTTCACCGTGTTCCAGCCCATGTGCGGGAGGATGGGGGCGTCCAGACGCTCGACGGTGCCGGGCCATTCGCCGCAGCCCTCGGTTTCCACCCCGAATTCGACGCCGCGTTCGAACAGGATCTGCATGCCGACGCAGATGCCGAGCACGGGACGGCCGCCGGACAGGCGCCTGCCGATGATGCGGTCGCCGCGCACGGACAGCAGGCCCGCCATACAGGCCGCGTACGCGCCGACACCGGGGACCACGAGACCGTCTGCGTTCAAAGCGATTTCGGGGTCGGCGGTGATGGTGACGTCAGCGCCGGTGCGGGCCAGGGCACGTCCGGCGGAGTGCAGGTTGCCGGAGCCGTAGTCGAGCAGGGCGATCTTCCTGGTCATAGCGAGCCCTTCGTGGAGGGGACGCCGGACACGCGCGGGTCGTATTCGACGGCGGCGCGCAAAGCCCGTGCCACGGCCTTGTATTCGGCCTCGGTGATGTGGTGCTGGTCGCGGCCGTAGAGGACGCGCACGTGCAGGGCGATGCGGGCGTTGAGCGCGATGGACTCGAACACGTGGCGGTTGATCACGGTCGAGTACGACGCGGTCGGGGCCACACTCGGAATGATGGTGTGCAGCATGTGATCCGGCTCGCCGGTGTGCACGCAGTACGGGCGGCCGGACACGTCGACGACGGCGTGCGCGAGGGTTTCGTCCATCGGGATGAAGCAGTCGCCGAAGCGGCGGATGCCCTTCTTGTCGCCGAGCGCCTGGCCCAGGGCCTGGCCGATGACGATGGCGGTGTCCTCGACGGTGTGGTGGGCCTCGATCTCGATGTCGCCCTTGGCCTGGACCGTCAGGTCGAAGCTGCCGTGCTGGCCGAAGGCGGTCAGCATGTGGTCGTAGAAGGGGACGCCGGTGGAGATGTCGGTCTTGCCGGAGCCGTCCAGATTGAGCTCCACCACGATGCTGGATTCGCGGGTGGTGCGCTCGACCCGGGCGATGCGGTCGGCACGGTCGGTGGTCATCGGGCGATCAGCTCCTCGGACGCCAGTTTCGCGCTGACGCGCAGGAATTCGTCGTTCTCGGCGGCCAGGCCGATGGTGGTGCGCAGGTAGCCCGGGATGCCGACATCGCGGATGAGCACACCCTCGTCGAGGTAGTGCTGCCAGGCGCGCGGCGCGTCGGTGAAGCGGCCGAACAGCACGAAGTTGGCATCCGAGGGGATGACCTCGTATCCCAGCTCGGTCAGCGCCGCCATGACCCGATCGCGCTGCGCCGCCAATTCGGCCACGCTGCCCAGGGTTTCGTCCGCGTGCCGCAGCGCCGCCCGCGCCGCGGCCTGGGTGACCACGGACAGGTGGTAGGGCAAGCGCACCAGCAGCATGGCGTCGATGACCGCGGGTGCGGCCACCAGGTAGCCCAGCCGCCCGCCCGCGAAGGCGAACGCCTTGGACATGGTGCGGCTGACCACCAGTTTGGCGGGGTACTTGTCGATCAGGCTGATCGCGCTGGGCGCCGAGGAGAACTCGCCGTACGCCTCGTCCACCACCACGATGCCGGGCGCCGCCGCGAGGATGCGTTCCAGGTCCGCGAGCGGAATGCTGTGGCCGGTCGGATTGTTGGGGCTGGTCACGAAGACCACATCGGGGTTCTTCTCCCCCACCGTCAGCACCGCGTAGTCGATGTCGAGGGAGAAGTCGCCATTGCGCTTGGCCTCGATCCACTCGGTGTCGATGCCCTCGGAGATGATCGGGTGCATCGAGTACGAGGGCACGAAACCCAGTGCGCTGCGGCCGGGTCCGCCGAACGCCTGCAGCAGCTGCTGCAGGATCTCGTTGGAGCCGTTGGCGGCCCACACGTTCGCCGTGTCCACCGCGACGCCGGTCTGCCGGGTCAGGTAGGCGGCCAGATCGGCGCGCAGCCCGACCGCGTCGCGATCCGGGTACCGGTGCAGATCGGCGGCTGCGGCGCGCACGGATTCGGCGACGTCGTCGATGAGGGCCTTACTCGGCGGGTGCGGGTTCTCGTTGGTGTTCAGCTGCACCGGAACGGTCAATTGCGGTGCGCCGTAAGGGCTCTTGCCACGCAGGTTCTCCCGCAGCGGCAGATCGTCGAGCGAGATATTCGATCCGGGGACGGTCACGGTGCCTTCTTCCAGGCCGGCCTGGGCGCTCACCGCAGCTCTCCGAATCGCGCCTGCACGGCCTGGCCGTGCGCGGGCAGGTCCTCGGCATCGGCCAGTGCGACCACGTGCCCGGAGACATCCTTCAGCGCCGCCTCGGAGTACTCGACGACGTGGATGCCGCGCAGGAAGGTCTGCACGCTCAAACCCGAAGAGTGCCGGGCGCATCCGGCGGTGGGCAGCACGTGGTTGGAGCCGGCGCAGTAGTCGCCGAGGGAGACCGGCGACCATGCGCCGACGAAAACCGCTCCGGCGGAACGGACCCGGGCCGCGACCGCGGACGCGTCGGCGGTCTGGATCTCGAGGTGCTCGGCGGCGTAGGCGTTGACCACGCGCAGGCCCTGGGCGATGTCGTCGACCAGCACGGTGCCGGACTGCTTGCCCGACAGTGCCTCCGCGACGCGGTCGTGGTGCTTGACCACGGTCATCTGCGCGGTCAGGGCCGCGTCCACGGCATCGGCGAGCTCGACGCTGTCGGTCACCAGCACGCTGGCGGCCAGCACGTCGTGCTCGGCCTGCGAGATGAGGTCGGCGGCCACGTGCACCGGATCGGCGGTGGCGTCGGCGAGGATGGCGATCTCGGTGGGCCCGGCCTCGGCGTCGATGCCGACCAGGCCGCGGCACAGCCGTTTGGCGGCGGTCACATAGATATTGCCCGGGCCGGTGATCAGGTCGACCGGCTCCAGCTGTGCGCCGTCGGTGTCGGTGCCGCCATAGGACAGCAGCGCCACGGCCTGCGCACCGCCGACCGCCCACACCTCCTCGACGCCCAGCAGCTCGGCGGCGGCCAGGATGGTCGGGTGCGGCAGGCCGCCGAACCGGGCCTGCGGCGGCGAGGCGACGACCAGCGAGTCCACGCCCGCGGCCTGCGCGGGAACCACGTTCATGACCACCGAGGACGGGTAGACGGCATTGCCGCCCGGCACGTACAGACCGACCCGCTCCACCGGCACCCAGCGCTCGGTCACGGTGCCGCCGGGCACCACCTGCGTGGTCTTGTCGGTTCGGCGCTGATCGTCGTGCACCTTGCGGGTGCGCTCGATGGCGACCTCGAGAGCCGCGCGTACGGCCGGGTCCAGCTCGGCCAGGGCCTTGTCCAGTTCGGCGGCGGGCACGCGCACTGCGGCGGGCCGCACACCGTCGAATCGCTCGCTGAATTCCAGCGCGGCCTCGACGCCCCGATCCCGGATGGCCTCCACGACCGGTCGCACATGATGCAGCACCGAGTCCACGTCGACGCCCCCACGCGGCAGAGCCGCGCGCAGTTCGGCAGCAGTGGGAGTACGTCCGCGCAGATCCACGCGGGCGAGCTCGATGCGGCTAGTCATAGCGCTGTGCAGTCCTTGTCTGTGCTGATGTCGAGGGGTTCGCGACACGGCCGAAACCGCTTGCGACCAGCTACCAGACTATCGGGTCACCGCCAGCGCTTTACGTCGCGGCCGAGCTCGCGCGGGTGTTCCCGGCCCGCGGCCCGGGAACACCCGCTGGACCGGCGGTTATGAGGCGCGGGCCGCCGCTCAGACCGTGGTGCGGGCGGCCTCGGGACCGAAGCGGGCGGCCACCAGATGTTGCTGGGCGAACGTCCACGCGTTCTGGGTGACGAAGTAGAGCAGGATGGCGATGGGCATCACCGGGCCGACCAGCAGTGCTCCGGCGGGGAAGACCCACTGCGAGAGCGTATTCATGATCCGGACCTGCGAGCCCGCCGCGCCTTCGGCGGGTTGCGCCTGCCGGGCGACGGCGGCGCGGGCGGTGAAATGGGTCGCGATCGCCGCGACGATCATGAGCGGAATCGCCACGGCGGCAACGGTTCCGAAGGACGAGCCGGCGGTGGACAGGGTGGCCTCCAGCGGTGCGCCGAACAGTTTGGCGTCCAGGAAGGACTGCACCTGCGTGGCATTGAACACGTAGTTCTGAGTGTGACCCGGCTGGAAGGACCGCAGCACGTGGTAGAGGCCGATGAAGACCACCGTCTGGCCGATGATCGGCAGGAATCCCGTCAGCACATTGACGCCGGATTCCTTCTGTAGCTCCTGCATGGCCAGCGCCTGCTTCTCCCGGTCGCCCGCGTGCTTGCGCTTGATCTCCTGCAGCTTCGGCTGCATCTCGGCCAGCGCGCGGGAGAACTTCAACTGCGCGATGAACGGCCGGATCAGCAGGGCCCGCAGGGTCATGACGAGGAAGACGATGGCCAGCACCCAGGCCAGGCCACTGGTCGCGCCGAGCAGCGACGCGAAGGCGGTGTGCCACAGCCACAGCACGGCGGACACGGGATAGTAGATGAAATCGAGCACGGAGTACCTCGCTGCGCAGCGCCCGCACACGGGTGCGGGCGAAAGGAATTCGGGACGGCGGAGAACCCGACAGCGCACGACCGGGACAGGTCGGGCGGGCGCGGTCAGGCCGCGAGGACTCCGGGTGCGCGCGGGCGCGGGCGGCCCGGGGCGTCGGGATTGCTCTGGCGCAGGAACGCGCCGCGGCGCCGCCGTCCGGCCGATTCCGCCGGACCGATGTGCGCGGTGGCCGCGAGCAGCGGACCGCGCGCCGACAGCACCGCCGCGGTCACCGCGACCAGCGCGGCCGCACCGAGGACCAGCAGCGAATCGGGGGTGGCGGCGGCCAGATACAGCACCGCCCACGCGGAGACCACGAGCGCGCACACCAGCAGCGCCGTCGATCGAATCCGCGTACCCATGCGCCCGACCCTACCTGTGTTCCCCATCCCCGGCACCCCATGTGCCGGACGCGACATGCTCGGCCTCGGCCGCACCGTATCCGGCTCGGGCGCACCCTGATCCGGGCCCCACGCGCGACCGCGCCCCCACCGGGCCACGGCAGGTTCTAGGGATCGTCGCAACACCTTCGATCGTGAGGGGTTGCGATGGAGTTCGAGATCCGGGCGGACCGGACGCCTCGAGGACAGCGGG
>NZ_JBFAXK010000019.1:0-165436 GCF_040680715.1 Nocardia sp. NPDC051981
CCCCGAAGGGCCTTACCGCTCGACTTGCATGTGTTAAGCACGCCGCTAGCGTTCGTCCTGAGCCAGGATCAAACTCTCCGTTGAAGACTCTCGATTTACCCCGAAGGGCGAATCAGAAGTATCTCGAACCAGAGTCCGAAAACCTAGCAAAATAGCCGGCTGGAAATTAGCCGACTTAAATGTCCGACCCTCACACGGGGGGTGAGAATCGGAACCAAATTTCAAAATTTGGCACTGACATTCATCGACACACTATTGAGTTCTCAAAGAACACACGCACACACGATCTCCCGGGCTCTTAGTCCCGCTCGTTCGTGAGGCAACTTTTACAGCTTAGCTCAGCCTTCTGAGCGAAACCAAATCCGCTGGTCAGGTGAAGCTAGTGTGATCATCAGGCGCTCCTCGTCCAACCTCGTTTCCCAGGCCCTTGGGGCTCCGGGTCGGTGTCCGTGTCGCTCTGACCTGGAATAAGTTACGTGTTGCTACGAACAGAAGTCAAATCGGCTGGTCAGAGGGGCAAACCGCGCAATTCGCACACTCACGCTCTTGCGACCCGTGGTTGGGTGGACGACCTTGGTGGTGTGTACGTCTGCGATCGGTCGATTACCAGTTCTGTTGTCGACGAGTTCGCGGAACGAGTTCCCGGCCATAAAGAAACCGACTGGCGTGTTAGTTGGCTGCCGGGCCGATTGTTCACTCGCGCCCAGGCGCTGGCCGCCATCGAATTGGCCGAACTCGTCTTCGCCCGGCCCGCCCCGCGGACGCCGACATCCACGCCACCATCGCCGCGACCGCCGAGCAGCTCGGTGTCCGGCCCATCGATGTGGCCGTCACCCTCTCGGCACGACACCCCGACCGCCGACCCCACCACTGTCCACCCGTCGGTGGGCCCGGATACACCGGGCGGACGATTCCCGCCGGAAGCCCTCCGCCCATGGGTGGAATTCCTTTGACACCCACCGTGAACATGCCGAAATTGGGGCTGTGACAGAGGTAATCGCACGTCCCGAACGATCCGGAACCGACTGGTCACGATGGTTTCGGGGGCCGGCCGACCAGCCACGCTGGGCCCGACCCGCTTTGCTGGGCATCGCGGTCGCGGCCGGGGTCCTCTACGCCTGGGGCATCGGCTCGCAGACACCACACCTCTACTACTCGGCCGCCGCCCGCTCGATGAGCATGAGCCGGCACAACTTCTTCTACGCGGCCTTCGACCCGGACGCGACCATCAGCATCGACAAACTGCCGGGCGCGATCTGGATCCAGGCGCTGTCGGTACGGGTATTCGGGCCGCACACCTGGGCGTATCTCCTGCCGCAGGTCATCGAGGGCGTGCTCACCGTGCTCGTGCTCTACCGCGCGGTGCGGCGACTGTCCGGTCCGTACGCGGCCCTCGTCGCGGCAGCGGTCGCGGCCCTGGCGCCGGCGGTGGTCGCGCTGGATCGCGGCAATATCTCCGACACCCTGCTGATCCTGCTGCTGGTGCTGGCCGCGGATCAGGCGGCGGCCGTGATCGTGTCGGGGCGGGTGCGGAATCTGGTGTGGTGCGGGCTGTGCATCGGCCTCGCCTTCCAGGCGAAGATGGTGCAGGCCTGGTTGATCGTCCCGGTGCTGGCGGCGGCGGCGCTGCTGGCCGCGCCGAGAGGTGAACTGCGGCAGCGCATCACGGGTCTGGCCTGGTTCGGCGCGACCACGCTGGCGGTGTCGCTGAGCTGGATGACAGTGGTCAGCCTGCTGCCCGCCGGGCACCGGCCGTACGTGGACGGCAGCCACCACAACTCGCTGTTCGAGCAGGTCTTCGTCTACAACGCGGCCAGCCGCACCAATGACGGATTCAGTGTGGGGTCGGCCAACTTCACCACCGGTGGCCAGGGCTCTGGATACCGCGCGGAGCTGGTGCTCGGGCCGGACAGCCGGTTCGACCATCTCTTCGGAGGCGGCGGCGGTCGCGAGACCGGGTGGCTGATTCCGCTCGCGCTGGTCTGCCTGATCGCCCTGGCCTGGGCGGCCCGGCGGCGGCCGCGCACCGACCGCGAGACCGCGGCGCTGGTGCTGTGGGGCGGCTGGCTCGTGGTCCACCTGGCGATCTTCCTGGTGATCGGGACGGTGAATCCCTACTATCTGGCGGTGCTCGCACCCGCGATCGCGGCCCTGATCGGCATGGGAGCCCAGGCTTTCCGCCAGACGGATGACCGCCGGGTCCGCGGGCTGGGGTTGACCGCCGTGGCCGCGACCGCCGCGTACGGCTGGTGGCTGTCCGCGGCCGCGCCCGGTTGGGCGCGGGCCGGGCTCGTGGTTGTCACCGTGGTGCTCATCCTGGCCGCGCTGCGCGTCCGCGAATCAGTGGCAACCGCACTGCTACTCGTCGCGGCGCTCGCCGCGCCGACGACGGCCGCGGTCTCGGTGGTCGCGGACGGATACGGTCCGCTGGACACCCCCTATGAATCGGCGCAGGCCCGGCAGGTCACCCAGGGTTTCATGGCCTCGGCCCTCACCTCGGCCCGGGAACTCGACGCACAGCTCGCCAAGACACCCGGCCACCCGCGATATCCACTGGTCACCTTCACCTCCGCGCTGGCCTCGCCGTTCATTGTGAGCAGCGGCCGGCAGGTGCCGGCCATCGGCGGCTTCACGGGTGCGGCCCCGGTGCCCACCACCGCCGATGTCGCCCGCATGATCGAGGCCGGCGAGGTCGGACTGGTCCTGGTGACGCCCGCGGACGACGACCGTGTGACCTGGATCCGGCAACACTGCCGCGCACTGCCCGGCGGCGGGGACGGCGTCGCGGTCCTCGCCTACACCTGCGCCCGCCGCTGACAGCGAAACCGAAACGGTCCCGAATCACTGTGCGGCACTTAGCATCACTGACCATGCAGGACATCAACGGGCTGATTCACAAGATCAAGCACGGCCTCGACACCCAGGTGAGCATCGCGCGGCTGCGGCGAAACCGCACCCTCGCGGAGGCCGCGACCGGACGCACCGTCCTGATCACCGGCGCCTCCTCCGGCATCGGACGCGTCGCCGCCGCCCAACTCGGCGCGGCCGGAGCCACCGTGCTGCTGGTAGCCCGCCGCGCCGACGAACTCGAACAGGCCGTCGCCGATATCGAGGCCGCCGGCGGCAGGGCCGCCGCCTACCCCTGCGACCTCAACGACTTCGACGCCCTCGACGCCATGACCGCCACCGTGCTCGCCGACCACGGCCACGTCGACATCCTGGTCAACAATGCCGGCCGCTCCATCCGCCGCCCGCTCGACCAGTCCTACGACCGCTTCCACGACTACGAACGCACCATGCGGCTCAACTACTTCGCGGCCGTCCGCCTCATCCTCGCCTTCGCGCCCGGCATGCGGGACCGGCGCGACGGCCACATCATCAACATCCTGTCCCTGGCCAACCTTTACGGCGGCCCGGGCTACGCGGCCTACGTCGCATCCAAGGCTGCCCTCGACTCCCTGAGCACCAGCCTCCAAGCCGAAACCCACACCGAGAACGTGCGTTTCACCTCCATCTACCTCCCCCTCGTCCGCACCCCGATGATCGCCCCCAACGCCGTCTACCAGAACGCCGACGCGCTCACCGCCGAAGAGGGCGGGCAGATCATCTGCGACGCCATCATCGACCGGCCCCGGCGACTCGCCCCGGTCATGGGCCGAGTCACCGCACTCATCGACAGCGTCCTGCCCGAACGCGCCGACAGCATCCGCAGCGCGCGCTTCCGGCGAGGCATGTGACCAGCGCCGCGGGGACACCGTCACGCGGACCGGCGGCCCCACAGTGCGGCCAAGGCCAGCAGCCATCCGCTCCACAGCACGTACCCGGCGAAATTCGCCTGCTGCGCGCCCGGCACCTGCCACGGAGCCACCACACCGGCCAGGATCAGGGCCGCCGCCGCCTGTTCCTAGCACCGCGAACGAGCTCGGAAAACCCCGGTGCCACAGAGCCGATGCCGCCGGCACCGCCCAGGCGGCGGTCAGCGAATAACCGTACATCTCACCGAGCGCCGTACCCAGCAAGCGATTCCAGAACTCGAATTCCGATGCGGCGGAGCCACTTCCGGGCGCGGCGCGATCCGCGAGACCTGGCGCCAGCAGCAGCCAGCGCAGCAGGCCGGCGGCCTGCACCACGCCCGCCGCGACCCCGGCACGCACCGCCCAGCGCATGCGCGCCGAATTATCGCGGCGGCCGGCCAGCAGCGCGATCGGAACGAACAGCACCGCCCCGAACGCGAGCACGGAGAACCACGCGACCACAGCGGACTCGTGCGCCCGGAACAACGCCGGCACCTCCGCGCTCGGACGGGACAGGACACGCGGATAGTCGAATACCACGCCCAAACCCGCGAACCCGGCATTCATGCACACGACTGCCAACGCGCCGGAAAGCTCGGCGGCGGTCAGGACGGCGCGATGCAGGGGTGGGAAATCCTGCGGCCCGCGGTGATATGAGGGCTGGGCGCACTGGTGCAGGGCGGTGGTGTCCGCGAGCTGATCCGACACAAGCGAATCGGCCTGTGCGCCACCATCACATGCCCGGGCCCGGCCACCGCGTGCCGACCGCTGCTCTCTTCCCCACACATGGCCGAGGGCCCGGCCACCGTCAGGTGGCCGGGCCCTCGTTCTTCAGATGTGTTGCCGGAAGGCAGGACTCAGAAGTCCATGCCGCCCATGCCGCCGGTCGGGTCGCCCGCGGGGGCGGCCTTCTCCGGCTTGTCGGCGACGACGGCCTCGGTGGTCAGGAACAGGGCCGCGATGGAGGCCGCGTTCTGCAGGGCCGAGCGGGTGACCTTGACCGGGTCGGCAACGCCGGCGGCCAGCAGGTCGACGTACTCGCCGGACTCGGCGTTCAGGCCGTGGCCCGCCGGGAGGTTCGAGACCTTCTCGGCGACAACGCCCGGCTCCAGGCCGGCGTTGAAGGCGATCTGCTTCAGCGGGGCGGACAGCGCGACGCGGACGATGTTCGCGCCGGTGGCCTCGTCACCCGACAGGGACAGGGCGTCCAGGGCCGGGGCGGCCTGCAGCAACGCCACGCCACCACCGGCGACGATGCCCTCTTCGACGGCAGCCTTCGCGTTGCGGACGGCGTCCTCGATGCGGTGCTTGCGCTCCTTGAGCTCGACCTCGGTCGCGGCGCCGGCCTTGATCACGGCAACACCGCCGGCCAGCTTGGCCAGGCGCTCCTGCAGCTTCTCACGGTCGTAGTCCGAGTCCGAGTTCTCGATCTCGGTGCGGATCTGCGCCACGCGGCCCTTGATGGCCTCCGGGTCGCCCGCGCCCTCGACGATGGTGGTCTCGTCCTTGGTGATGACGACCTTGCGGGCGGTGCCCAGCAGCTCCAGACCGGCGGTCTCCAGGGAGAGGCCGACCTCTTCGCTGATGACCTCGCCACCGGTCAGGATGGCGATGTCGGCCAGCATGGCCTTGCGGCGGTCACCGAAGCCCGGGGCCTTGACGGCGATGGACTTGAAGGTGCCACGGATCTTGTTGACGACCAGGGTCGACAGGGCCTCGCCCTCGACGTCCTCGGCGATGATCAGCAGCGGCTTGCCGGCCTGGATGACCTTCTCCAGCAGCGGCAGCAGGTCCTTGACGGTCGAGATCTTCGAGCCGACGAGCAGGATGTACGGGTCCTCGAGGACCGCTTCCTGACGCTCCGGGTCGGTCACGAAGTAACCGGAGATGTAGCCCTTGTCGAAGCGCATGCCCTCGGTCAGCTCCAGCTGGAGGCCGAAGGTGTTGCTCTCCTCGACAGTGATGACGCCTTCCTTGCCGACCTTGTCCATGGCCTCGGCGATCAGCTCACCGATGGACGAGTCGCCCGCCGAGATACCGGCGGTGGCAGCGATCTGCTCCTTGGTCTCGACCTCCTTGGCGGTGTCGAGCAGCTTGGCGGTGACGGCCTCGACGGCCTTCTCGATGCCGCGCTTCAGGCCGAGCGGGTTGGCGCCGGCGGCCACGTTGCGCAGGCCCTCACGGACCAGCGCCTGGGCCAGCACGGTGGCGGTGGTGGTGCCGTCACCCGCGACGTCGTCGGTCTTCTTCGCAACTTCCTTGACGAGCTCCGCGCCGATCTTCTCGTACGGGTCCTCGAGCTCGATTTCCTTGGCGATGGAGACACCGTCGTTGGTGATGGTGGGGGCGCCCCACTTCTTCTCCAGCACCACGTTGCGGCCCTTGGGGCCCAGGGTCACCTTGACAGCGTCGGCGAGGCTGTTCAGGCCACGCTCGAGTCCGCGGCGAGCCTCTTCGTCGTACGCAATTGTCTTGGCCATTGCGTTGAGATCCTCCAGATCAGGGGATTGGCATGATCTGGTCAGGTTCGGTGCCCGCGACGGACGACCCGGCTCATTTGGTCAAATACAGCCCGGTCTCACCGTTTCCGACCTAGCACTCGCAGGTGCGGAGTGCCAAATCCCTTTTTAGCACTCGCCCCAGACGAGTGCAAGGTTGGGGAGATGGCCGCACGAGTCGTCTCGGCGGCCCGGATCCCACGAGGACTACGAGAAGTGGGAGCGGTCGTCTACGCGCAGCAGCAGGGCGATCAGGGCGTCGGTACGACGTTCCTCCGGAGTCCGCGGCTCGCCGTGCTCGACGGTGACGAGTTCGGCGTCCTGGAGGAGGAGTTCGGCTTCGATTCGCATGATGGCCCGGATGAACGGTGGTGCGACCTCGGGTGGGAGGTCTCCGTTCACGATGTAGCCGCCGTCCGGCGTGTTCTCGGTGGAGACATAACTGAGCGCGCGCAGCAGATCGGCGCGCTTTTCCCCCGCAACTAGGTCGGAACCTTCGTCGCCCGCCATTCCGCAATCGTATCTGCCGCATCATGCACACCAGAGGACCCGGTGACGCGGGGATGATCGCGAGCCCTACATCACCAGGTCGGCAGCATGGTGGAGCGACACGCCGACTACTGCGCGTCGGCGGCGGGTGCCGTGACGCCGGGCACCGGCAGCGAGCTCAGCAGGTCCGCGATATCGGTCTGCACCGAGTCCTTGTCCAGACCCAGGCCGGACAGGATGCCCGTGCCGTTCTCCTGGTCCAGCAGGGCGAGAAGGAGGTGCTCGGTGCCGATGTAGTTGTGACCCAGCCGCAAGGCCTCGCGGAAGGTCAGCTCGAGTGCCTTGCGGGCCTGCGCGTCGAACGGGATGAGCGCGGGCACCGGTTCGCCGGTGGCGGCGGGGAGGGCGGCCGTGGCCACCCGGCGGACGGCATCGGCCGAGATGCCCTTGGCCTCGATGACCTTCACCGCGAAGGATTCCGGCTCGGCCAGCAGGCCCAGGATCAGATGCTCGGGACGGGTTTCGAGATTGCCGACGGCCCGGGCCTCCTCCTGGGCGGCCATCACCACGTGGCGGGCACGCTGGGTGAAGCGGGCGAACCCGGCATTGGGGTCGAGGGCGGCGGCCTGGCCCGGATCGGCGGGAGCCTTGGGGACGAAGCGCTTCTGAGCGGCCTGCTTGGTCACGCCCATGCTCTGGCCGATATCGGTCCAGGACGCGCCGGAGCGGCGGGCCTGGTCGACGAAGTGGCCGATCAGGTGGTCGGCCACCTCGCCGATGTGGTTGCCGAGGACCACGGCGTCGGAGAGTTGCTCGAGGACGTCGCCGGGACGGGCCTTCTTGATGCCGTCGATCAGATCGTCGAGGCGGATGGAGTTCGTCATGCGTCAACTTTAGGTTGACCATCATCGAATGGTCAACCATGAGTTGACGAATTGCCGCCACCTTGCGGCTAGTCCAGCGCCACCTTGCCGACCATGCGCACGATCTGCTCCTTGAACCACGCGGCCGTGCGACCGGTCAGCACCGTCCGAGCCGGGGAATCGTCGGCGTGCACGAACTGGATGACGCCATCGTGTCGGCCGAGGCTGATGCACTGGAAGACATAGCGGTACTTGCGCGCCGCCGGTTCCTTGCCGCGCAACCGCGCCGCGATGGCGGTGGCCGCGTACTGTCCCGCCGGAATCGCCGTGGCGCAGGCCATCCGGAGGTCATGTCCATCCGAGCCCGCGATGACGGCGGCGTCGCCGACCGCGTAGATGTCGGGGTGGGAACTCGAGCGCAGTTCGTCGTCGACCAGGATGCGGCCGCGGGCGTCCACGGCCAGACCGGACCTGGCCGCGACCTGCGGAACCCCGAAACCGGTTGTCCACAGCACGGTTTCGGCGGGGATGCGGTCCCCGTCGACCAGTTCCAGACCGTCCGCGGTCACGGCCGCCACCTTGGCGTCGGTGCGGACCCGGACGTCCAGGCGGTCGAGGGTGGCACGAATGTGGTTGTGCGCCTTCGGCGAGAGCCAGCCGCCGGGTTCGTCCGCGCTGACCAGCGACACCAGCAGGTCCGGCCGCGATTCGGCGAGTTCGCTGGCGACCTCGATGCCGGTCGCGCCGCCGCCCACCACGGCGATCCGGCCGGACAGCTCGGGCACGGCCCGAATGTCCTCGGGAACGGCCACGGAGTGCGCGAATTCGGTCGCACCGGGCACGGCGGAGCGATCGCCGGCGCTACCCAGCGCATAGACGAGGGTGTCGTACCCGAGCGCTTGTCCCCCAGCCAGTTCGACGCGGCGGCTAGCGGTATCGATGCGCTCGATCCGGGCCTGCACGAACTCGATGCCCTTGCCCGCCAGCATCTTCCGCAGATCCGCTCGCGGCACCTGCTGACCCGCCAGCGCTTGGTGCAGGCGCACCCGGTCCACGAATTCCGCGCGGGCGTCCACGACTGTGACCCGCGCGCCCTTGGCCTTCGCGACCTGCCGCGCCGCGGACAGTCCCGCGTAGCCCGCGCCCAGCACGACGATCCGATGTTCTCCGGTCATGAGAGGGGTCCTTCCCTTGCGAGGTAGCCGACACCCTCCAGACCGGATGGCCGGGCGCTCCCTGACAGATCGCCGACGTGTGCCCGATCACACCCGGAGTCGACGCAGGTCAGGTAATGGATTCGCCCGTCGATGCCGACTCGGCCCGCGCGAAGAAGGCCAGCTTGTCCGGGTTGAGCACCATGCGCAGCGCGGAGATGCGGTCACCGTCGACCTCGATGGCGCCGACCATGAAGACGACGCCCGCGGTGCGGAAGACCATGGCGGGCTCGCCATTGACGTCCTCGAAGGCGAAGGACGCATCAGGGAACTCGGGCAGCAGCTTGGTGACCAGACCGTAGAGGTACTGCGCCACCCGTGCGGGACCGACGACCGGGCGGCGAGCGGCGTTGACCTTGCCGCCGCCGTCGGCCGTCGAGACGATATCGGCGGTGAACATGGCCTCCAGCGCGGTCAGATCACCGGAATACGCCGCGGCCAGGAATTTTTCGAACAGGGCCCGCACGTGTTCCGGGGACGCGTCGAAGCGGGGGCGGTCGGCGCGCACGTGCTGCGAGGCGCGGCGATAGAGCTGCTGGGAATTCGCCTCGGAAAATTCGAGCATGTCGGCGATCTCGCGATGCGCGTACCCGAAGGCCTCCCGCAGCACGAAGACGGCGCGTTCGGCGGGACTCAGGCGCTCCAGCATGGTCAGCATCGCCATGGACACGAGTTCGCGCTGTTCGGCCGATTCCAGCGGTCCGAGTTCGCCGTGCCCGGTCGGGACCGGCTCCGGAAGCCACGGTCCGACATAGGTTTCCCGGCGGGCGCGCGCCGAATCCAGCCACGTGCGGCACAGATTCACCAGGATGGTGGTCAACCAGGCCTCGGCCGACCGGACCGCGGGGCGGTCGGTGGCGTCCCAGCGCAGGTAGGTCTCCTGGACGGCATCCTCGGCCTCACACGCCGAGCCGAGCATGCGGTAGGCGAGCGCGAACAGGCGCGGCCGGTGTCGCTCGAATTCGACCAGCCCGTCGGCGTCCATCCGTACCCCAGTCCTCGTCGTACGCAATCGTTTGAGGACGATACGCCTACGGCGCACGGCCACGACGGTGACTATCCACACGCCGCCACCGTGCGCCTGCGCACCGATGAGACGCCAATGGATCGCTAATGAAGATCGAGAGCGAAACTACTTGGGCGCCACCCGGATCGCCACCGCGACCGGCGTATTCGCATACGTCGAGGCCAGGCAGGCCAGTTTGGCGGTACCCAGCGCCACGTTCGGGCTGCCGTCCAGGAACGACCCCGGATTGGCGGCCAGGACCTGATCGATCACCTGCTTCTCGGCGTCCTCGGTGAGGTCGCGGAAGTCACCGCAGGTGGTCTGGGCGCCGGCGGGCGCGGCCGTCTTCTTGGCCGCGGTCGCGCTGGTCGGCGCCTCGGCGGGCGGTTGCACCGGGGTCGCGGCGGCGGTGGTGGTGGTGGAAGCGCCCGCGCTGGTGGTTCTGGCCGCAGTGGTGGTCCCGGCCTGCTTCAGGCCGTTCGTATCACTGGATTTGTCCGAGCCACAACCGGCGAGAGTCAACGCCATCGCACCGGCGGCGAGGGCGACGATCGAAAGACGCTTCATACCCTGCTTTCCGAACTTCCCGAGAGTGCCGGCACCGGACCGGCCCGGCGCTCGCAGCAGCGTACCCGGCCCCGGCGACTCCCGGTAGAAAAAGTTCCGGCCCGCGGCTTTCGTCAGTGCAGATGCTGCTGCCAGTCCGCGGGCACCCGGCCCCGCGGGCCGGGCACCGGCTGGTCCAGCGGATGCGCGTGCGGCGGCGCGAGTTCCGGGCCGCCCTCGTACATCTCCTTGTTCTCGAAGTTGTAGTACCAATCCTCACCCGGCTCGAAACTCTGGATGAAGGGGTGCCCGGTGCTCTCGAAGTGCTTGGTGCCGTGCTGGTTCGGCGACATGTCGCAGCAGCCGATGTGCCCGCACTGCGCGCACCGGCGCAGGTGCACCCACCAGCCGCCGGCGGCATCGCATTCGACGCAACCGGATCCGCTGGGCGCGATGCTGGGGTCGATGCCTTCGATCTGTTCGGTCATCAGTTGCCTTCCGTCGTTTACTGCGCTGCTTCTAGAGTGGACTGCGCTGCGTCGGGAGCGGCTGCCTGGAGCGGCAGTCGGACGATGAAACGCGTATTCCCGGGCTCGGATTCGACCCGGATGTCGCCGTGGTGCTTGTTCACCACGATCCGGAACGAGATGTCCAGCCCGAGCCCGGTGCCCTCGCCGACCGGTTTGGTGGTGAAGAACGGTTCGAAGATGCGGGTGCGGATCTCCTCCGGGATGCCCGGCCCGGTATCGCCGATTTCCACTGCGGCGCAGTCGTTCTCACGATAGGTGCGGACGCTGAGGGTGCCGCGCCCGGACATGGCGGAGACCGCGTTGTCGATCAGATTTGTCCACACCTGGTTGAGCTCGGCGGCGTAGCACGGCACCGGCGGCAGCGCCGGATCGTATTCCTTGACCACCGCGATGTCGTCGCCGATCTTGCGGGCCAGCATGACCAGCGTGCTGTCCAGCAGTTCGTGCAGGTCCACCACCTGGAACGGGGCCCGGTCCATCTGCGAGTACTGCTTGGCCGCGTTCACCAGCGAGGAGATGCGGTTGGTCGAGTCGGTGATCTCGTTCATCAGCAGCTCGGTCTCGACCGTGTAGTTGAGCCAGCGCATGGCCGCCTCGAAAACATCGCCGCCACAACCGGACAGCGTGCCGTGCACCTTCTCCATCCAGTCGATGTCGAATCCCGCCTGCACGAAGTTCGGCGCGATGTCCCAGCCATTGGCGACACCGTGGTCCTCGAGCCAGTCGCCCAGCTCGTCCTCGCGGTCGGCGGCTTCCAGCGGCGTCAGCGTCGGGGCCTTGGAGACCTGGGCGGCCGCCTCCTCCTGCAGCTGGGCCAGCGCCTCCAAGGTCTCGGAGTTGAACTTGCCGTGCGCCATCATCTTCAGCTTGTGCCGCATGCCCGCGACCCGCTCGCGCAGCGAGGAGGTGGCGCGCACCGCGGCGGCGGCCGGATTGTTCAGCTCGTGGGTGAGGCCCGCCGAGAGAGAACCCAGCGCCAGCAGCCGTTCCCGCTGACCGATGCGCTCATTGGCATTGCGATTGCCGAAGAAGACGCCCTCCAGCAGGTGCAGCGCCATCGGGAACCATTCCTGCATCATCTTCGCGAAGGTGCCGGCGTCCAGCACGAAGAACTTCGACGGCCGGGTCACGTAGAACGACGCGGTATAGGTCTGTTCGACCTTGTCGCCCATGTAGGCCGTCCACGCGCCCGAGTAGGAGCCGACGTGCTCGGTGCGGACGAGTTCGATCTCCTCCCCGCCCGACATCTTGGTCAGCCGCACCTCGCCATCCATCAGGACGTAGAAGCAGGTGGCCGGATCGCCCTCGCGGAAAACCATTCCGGGCTCGAACATTTCGACCCGGCCGTCCTTGCACAGCCAGGCCAGCTGCTCGTCGTCGAGCTTCTCGAACAGGAACAGCTGCCGCAGTTCGTTCGGGTCGCAGATCAATCGGGTGTTGCCCATTCACCTACTCCTACTGTTTCGCGAGCCAGCGGTGCACCAGCATGACGGCCATCGCGCCCTCGCCGACCGCGGAGGCCACCCGCTTCGCCGATTCCGACCGCACGTCGCCGGCCACGAACACGCCGGGCACGCTGGTCTCCAGATGCTGTGGGGGACGAGGTAGTTCCCAGCCGGCGGGCCGTTCGCCCTCGACCATGAGGTCCGGTCCGGCCAGCACATAGCCCTTGTCGTCGCGCTTGACGGTGCCTTCGAGCCAGTCGGTTTCCGGCGCCGCACCGATGAACAGGAACAAACGCTCCGCGTCCACCTTTTCTTCCGTGCCGGCCTCGTTGTTGCGCAGCATGATCCATTCCAGGTGGTCGTCGCCATCGGCGGACACCACCTCGGTACGGGTGTGCACCTTGATGTTCGGGATCTGCGCGATCTGCTGAATCAGGTAGTGCGACATGGACGCTTCCAGCGACGCCCCGCGCACCACGATGTGCACGGTCCGGGCCCGCCGGGACAGGAACACCGCCGCCTGGCCCGCCGAGTTCGCGCCGCCGACGATGTAGACGTCCTTGTCGGCGCAGTCGCTGGCCTCGGTCATGGCCGAGCCGTAGTAGACGCCGCGGCCGGTGAATTCGTCCACGCCGGGGGCCGGGTGGTGGCGGTAGTTGACGCCGGTGGCGATGAGCACCGAGTGCGCCGCGACGCTGCCGCCGTCGGCGAATCGCACCACGCGCGCGGAACCGCACGCCTCGAGGGCCACCACCTCCCGCGCGGTGATCAGCTCGGCCCCGAATTTCACGGCCTGCCGGCGGGCTCGGTCGGCCAGCTGCGCGCCGGAGAGGCCGTCGGGGAAGCCCAGGTAGTTCTCGATGCGGGAACTCTGCCCGGCCTGGCCGCCGGTGGCGGTGCGTTCCACCAGCACGGTGCGCAGACCCTCCGACGCGCCGTAAACCGCTGCGCCGAGACCGGCCGGGCCGCCGCCGACCACGATCAGGTCGTAGAAGTCGCTGGAGGCGTCGGTGTTCAGGCCCACGCCCTCGGCCAATTGCGCGTCGGTGGGCATGATCAGCACATCGCCGCTGGGATTGATGATGACCGGACACTGGTCCTCGGTGGCATTGGCCGCGGTCAGCAGCCGCGCCCCTTCCGGCTCGTCCACCTGGTACCAGCGATACGGCAACTGGTTGCGCGCCAAGAACTCCCGCACCTCCGAGCAGCGGGCCGACCAGCGGTGGCCCACCACCTTGGTCTCGGTCACCGGCTTGTGCTCGTCCCCGCGCCAGGCCTCCAGCAGGGCGTCGACGACCGGGTAGAGCTTCTCCTCCGGCGGATCCCACGGCTTGAGCAGGTAGTGGTCCAGGTCGACCACATTGATGGCCTCGATGGCGGCATTGGTGTCCGCGTAGGCGGTCAGCAGCACGCGGCGCGCATACGGGTGCAGGTCCATGGCCTGCTCGAGGAATTCGACGCCGTTCATCCCGGGCATCCGGTAGTCGGCGATCATCACCGCGACCGGCTGGCCGCGCAGTTTCATCTCGCGAAGGGCCTCGAGCGCATCGGCGCCGGACTCCGCCCGCAGAATCCGGTAGTCCGCCCCGTACCGGCGGCGCAAGTCCCGCACGACCGCGCGCGAGACGCCAGGATCGTCGTCGACGCTGAGGATGGCCGGCTTCGCGGTAGCTGGTGAAGTCACCTAACGAGTATGGGCTGACGAGGCAAGACCGCGAAGGCCAGACCGTGCCATGTTCGCGTCAGGCGGAACAGACCTGCGTCCTTGCTCGGAACATCCTGGGCATACCGATTCAAATCCGGTGATGCTCAATGAAATCCATCTCGGTAGGGGTGAGCAATCGCTCGAGTCGCTCTTCGAGGTCGCCGTTGGCCTTGCGGCGGAAGCGTTTCGTCGATTTGTCGAGCGTCGGGGACTCCGCATCGGTACCGGACTCTTCGGCGGGGAGGAGTGGGACCGTCTTGGTCTCGAGATGCAGGAGCGAACGCAGGTTCACGGCCGATCACCTCACGTTTCCCAATCGGAAAGCTGGTGGCAGTGTCTGTTGCTTCGTCTATCGACATTGTGCGCCGAGCATTACATTTCGGACATCAACACCCCCAGAATGTGATCTAGTTGATTTTCAACCGCGGAATGAACCGGCGGCACATGCCCATACGTGCAGGTGGGTGTGGTGATCCACACCACGGAGCCAAGGTGATCCACGCCACCCGAACTACGATGCGTGATACCGATCGTTACGTCCCCGGAGGCAACGTTGCCGAAAACTCTCGAAGCCAGCATCGATATCGCGGCAGCGCCCGAGCAGGTCTGGAGCGTTGTCGCCGACCTCAAGCGCATTCCCGAGTTCAGCCCGCAGACCCTGCGCATGCAGCCGCTGGGCCGCGCAGTGCACACCGGCACCTGGACGGTGAACCTCAACAGGGCCAAGGGCTACGTCTACCCGACCACCTCCCGGGTGGTGCGGTTCGAGCCGAATCGCGCGATCGCCTTCCGCATGAACGAGAACCGGACCATCTGGAGCTACACCCTCGAGCCCACCGCGGACGGCGGCACCAAGCTGGTCCAGCGGCGCGACGTCCCCAGCGGCAAGCTGCCGCGGTGGCTGCAGTTCACCATCGACAACGTCTTCGGCGGTGAGCAGCCCTTCGAAGGCGCGCTCGAGGACGGCATGCAGGTGACCCTCGGGAAGATCAAGCAAACCGTGGAGCGCTGAGCGTAGGTTCGGCCTATGCGACGACTGACAGCGCTCTGCGCCGCCACGGCCGGTGTGGCGCTCGTGCTCACCGGCTGCGGCGGCTCCGACTCCTCGGGCGACCGCACGGTCACCGTCACCGGTACCGGAAAGGTCCAGGGCACACCGGATGTGCTCAATGCCGAGCTGGGCACCGAGGTGAGCGCGGCCGACGTGTCCGCGGCCGTGAACCAGGCCGGCGACAAGGCCAAGGCGATCACCGACGCCATGGCCACGGCCGGGGCCAAGCGCGAGGACATCAGGACCAGCGACCTGTCCGTGCAGCCCACCTACGGCACCGACGGCCACAACATCACCGGCTATCGCGCCACCAACACCATGCACGTGGCCGTGCGGGACCTGCCGAAGGCCTCGGGCATCCTGTCGGCGGCGGTGCAGGCGGGCGGCAACGACACCCGCATCAACTCGGTGGCCTTCGGGCTGGAGGACAACACCAAGCTGCTGTCCGACGCCCGCGCGCGAGCCTTCGACGACGCCAAGAGCCGCGCCGAGCAGTACGCGGGCCTGTCCGGACTGAAACTGAAGACGGTCAAGACCATCAGCGAAAACGGCAGCGGCGCAACGCCGCCGCCGATGTACCGGGACACCGCCCCGGGCGCCGCACCCAACATCAACCTCGAACCAGGCCAGCAGACGGTCACTTTCACCGTGACCGTCGCCTGGGATATGGGATAGCTCATCCGCTGCGCGCCGCCGGGTGGCGGCGCGCAGCGGCGCTCACTTCCAGTTCGGCAGCTGGACCACCTGCGCCGCCCAGGACAACCCCGCACCGAAGGCGATGAGCAGTGCGGTGCCGCCGGGTTTGGCGTCGCCCGCGCGCATCATGGCCTCCATGGCCAGCGGGATCGAAGCCGCCGAGGTGTTGCCGGCCTCCTCGATGTCATTGGCCAGGGCGCACCGCTCGGGGAGCTTCAGCACCCGCGCCATGATCTCGATGATGCGACCGTTGGCCTGATGCGGGACCATCGCGTCCAGATCGTCCGTGGTCAGGCCCGCCCGCTCGATGGCCTCGCGGCACACCTGCTCCAAAGAGTGTGCGGCCCAGCGGAAGACGGCCGTTCCCTCCATGGCGAGGTAGGGCCGGACAGCATCGAGGCCCTTCTCGTCGATCTCGTCGAAGAACTGCAGCCAGTCCTTGTCCTGGCGGATGGCGTGGTGCTGGGTGCCGTCCGATCCCCAGACGGTCGGGCCGATGCCCGGTTCGCTGGAGGGGCCGATCACCACCGCGCCGGCGCCGTCGGCGAAGAGGAAGGCGGTGCCACGATCCCTCGGGTTGACCGTGTCCGTCAGCTTTTCCACGCCGATGACCAGCACGTACCGGGCGGTGCCGCCCTTCACCAGATCCGATGCCACGGCGACCCCGTGGCAGAAGCCCGCGCAACCGGCCGAGACATCGAAGGCGGCCACATTGTTCAGACCGAGCGCAGTGGCGATCTGCGGGCCCGCGGCGGGCGTGAGCAGTAGCCAGGTGGACGTTGCGACGATGACGCAATCGATCTGATCCGCGGCGATCTCCGCTGCTTCGATGGCGTCGCGGGCAGCCGCGGCGCTCATGCTGACGATCGTCTCCTCGGGAGAGGCGAAGCGTCTGTTGTGGATGCCGGAACGTGTCCGGATCCACTCGTCACTGGAATCTATCGGCCCCGCCACCTCGTCATTGGTGACGATTCGCTCCGGCCGGTACACACCGAGCCCGAGCATGGCCGTGTGCTCTGCCCCGTTGATCGAAGCAATTCGAGCAGACATTGGTTCTCTCCTATGTACTGCGTACCGCGCGTCGAACGTGACCTTCATCGGGTTCCTCACCCCCCGCGGACCCACAATGCCGCAGACATGAGGCTCCCTCATCTTAATCGCGATAGCCTCTCATGCCAGTGCTACTGATCACAATCGAGGGGTCAATGCCGGGTGGTGCACCTCCGGTCCGGGAGGCCGGCCGCGGGTGTTCGGTCACCGAGAACGCGAGCGTCGAACCCACTTCACGTATCGTGTGATCGCGGTCCCTGACCGTATCTATCCGCGCATGAAAGAGGAGCCTGTGGCCCGCCGACCCACCCCGCCCGGCACTCCGGAACAGACCGGCCTCGGCCACGTCGCCGACCTGGTCCGCAAAGCCGTTCCGCCGCTGCATCCGGCAGGTCTGCCGTTCGTGGCCGCACCGCTGGCGGTGGCCACCCTCGGCTATCGGCGGAAGTGGCTGCGCCGCACCGGTTTGCTGGCGGCCGCGGCCTGCGCCGGATTCTTCCGGCACCCGCACCGGGTGCCGCCGAACCGCCCCGGCGTCGTGGTGGCCCCCGCCGACGGCGAGGTCGCGCTGGTCGACACCGCGGTGCCGCCGGCCGAACTCGGCCTTGGCGACGCGCCGCTGCCGCGGGTGAGCATCTTCCTGTCGGTGCTGGACGTGCACGTGCAGCGGGTGCCGGTGAGCGGCCTGGTGGAACAGGTCGCCTACCAGAAGGGCAAGTTCGTCTCCGCCGATCTGCCCGAGGCCAGCGACCGCAACGAGCGCAACAGCGTGGTCATCGAGACCGCCTCTGGGCAGCGCGTGGTGGTGGTGCAGATCGCCGGGCTGCTGGCCCGCCGCATCATCTGCGAGGCCGAGGCCGGCGACAAGCTGAACATCGGTGACACCTACGGCCTGATCCGGTTCGGTTCGCGCGTGGATACCTACTTCCCGGCCGGGACCAGGCTGCTGGTCACCCCGGGGCAGCGCACCATCGGTGCGGAAACGGTGCTGGCCGAACTGGATTCATGATGGAACAACTCGCGCCCGAACCGAACGGGCGTCGCCGTAACCGCACCATCCGACTGCTGCCGAGCATGGTGACCATCCTGGGACTGTGCTCGGGCCTGTCCGCGGTGAAGTTCGGCATGGAGGGCAAGCTGGGGTTCGCGCTGGCGCTGGTCGGCGCGGCCGCGGTCTTCGACATGCTGGACGGGCGCATCGCCCGCATGCTGGACGCCACCACCAAGATGGGCGCGGAGCTGGATTCGTTGTCGGACGCCATCGCGTTCGGCGTCACGCCCGCCCTGGTGCTGTACGTGACCTTCCTGCACGCCGACAGCATCGGCTGGATCCTGGCGCTGATGTTCGCGGTCTGCATGGTGCTGCGGCTGGCCCGCTTCAACACGCTGATGGACGACGACAACCGCCCGGACTGGCAGCGTGAATACTTCACCGGCGTGCCCGCCCCGGCCGGCGCGCTCATCGTGCTGACGCCCATCGCGCTGTCCGAGCAGTTCGGCGATGGCTGGTGGGTGAGCTTCCCGGTGGTGGCGGTGTGGACGGTGCTGACCGCCCTGCTGTGCGTGAGCACGCTGCCCACCCTGGCCGTCAAGTCGGTGTCGGTGGCCCCGCGCACCGCGCCCATTCTGCTGGTGCTGGTCGCGCTGGCCGCCGCACTGCTGGTCACCTACCCGCTCATCCTGATGATGGCGCTGGTCGTGCTGTATCTCGGCCACATCCCGTTCGCGGTGCACTCCGCGCGCTGGGTGGCGGCCCGGCCCGAGACCTGGCACCACAAGCCCGCCGAGCGCCGCGCCCAGCGCAAGGCCCAGCGCCGCCAGCGCCCGCTGGCCGGACGGGTGCCGCGGGTGTCGGTGTCCACGGCACGGCTGCGCCTGCGCCGCCCTGGTCAGCGCGACCGGGTGTCGAACCGCCCCGGGCGCTGAAACCAACGGCCGGGCCGCGATTCGCCGACGCTGCCGTCGGCGGCCGCCCGGCCCGGGCAGAATTGACGGCGTGACCGACTCACAGCCGGGTTTCCAGTTCACCGCTCGCCTGAACACCTCCCCCGCCGACGATCGGCGGGGGGTGGTCCGGTTGCATCCGGACTCGCTGGCGCTGCTGGGCGTGAATCCGTGGGACGTGATCTCGATCGCCGGCGGCAGACAGACCTCGGCGTTGGTGGCTACACCGTTGAAAGGCAAACCCGTCGGGCGCGGCGAGGCGCTGCTCGACGAGGTGACGATGTCGAACGCGCACATCTCGGCGGGCTCGAAACTGACCATCGCGAAGGTGATTCCGCGCCGGGCCACCCGGATTTCGGTCACGGGCTCGCCGGACGTCATGCGCGCCATCGACGAGACGACCCTGCGGCATGCCCTGCAGGGCAAGGTGGTGTCGATCCAGGACGCCGTCTCGCTGCGCCCGATGGATCTCAAACCCGGGACCAGCCGATCCGGTGTGGCCCAGCAGCTTTCGCGAGCCCTCCATATCGCCTGGACCTCGGAGCTGCTGCGGGTGACGGCCGTCGATCCGCAGCCCGGCCCGGTGGTCGTGAGCACCAACACCGCGGTGGGCTGGGGTTTCGGCGTCGCCGAGACGGACCTGCCCGCGGCTCCCCTGGACGATACGGATACTCGCACCGACCTCCGGGTCAGCACTCCGGCGTCACCAACGCCGTCGGTGGTGACGGTGGCCGATCTGGCCGGGGTCCAGGCCCAGGCCGCGAAACTGCAGGAGTGGCTGAGCCTGGCGCTGGACGAGCCGGACCTGCTGAAGAAACTCGGAGCGTCCTCGCATCTGGGGGTCCTGATCACCGGTCCGGCGGGCGTCGGGAAGGCGACGCTCGCGCGGGCCGTGGCGGGATCGCGGCGGCTGGTGGAGCTGGACGGTCCGGCGGTCGGTGCGACCGACATCGGGCCCAGGCTGCGCGACGTGTCCGACAAGGTGGCCGAAATCTGTTCCGGCGCAGGCGGAGTGCTGCTGATCACCGATATCGACGCGCTGCTGCCGACACCGGCCGAACCGGTGGCCACGCTGATTCTCGACCAGTTGCGCGCCGCCGTGGCGCAGGAGACGGTCGCGGTGCTGGCCACGACGTCGAATGCGGCGGGCATCGACCCGCGGCTGCGTGCTCCGGAGCTGTGCGATCGGGAGGTGTCGCTGCCGCTGCCCACCTCGGGGGTGCGCGCGGCGCTGCTGGAGCAACTGCTGCGCAATGTCCCCACCGATGGGCTGAAGATCGATGAGATTTCCTCGCGGACACCGGGTTTCGTCGCTGCGGACCTGACGGCGCTGGTGCGGGAGGCGGCCCTGCGGGCGGCCGCGCGGGCCAGTCGCGAGCAGTCGGATCCGATGCTGCTGCAGGAGGATCTGGCCGGAGCGCTGGAGGTGATCCGTCCGCTGTCGCGTTCCGGGTCCGAGGAACTGGCCATCGGCAGTCTGAGCCTCGCCGACGTCGGTGACATGACGGAGACCAAGCAGGCCCTCACCGAGGCCGTGCTGTGGCCGCTGAAGCATCCGGATTCGTTCCAGCGGCTGGGTATCGAGCCACCGCGCGGAGTGCTGCTGTACGGGCCGCCGGGGTGCGGCAAGACCTTCCTGGTGCGGGCGCTGGCGGGATCTGGGCAGTTGAGTGTGCACGCCGTGAAGGGCGCGGAGCTGATGGACAAGTGGGTCGGCTCCTCGGAGCGGGCGGTGCGCGAATTGTTCCAGCGCGCACGGGATTCCGCGCCGTCGCTGATCTTCCTGGACGAGGTGGACGCGCTGGCGCCGCGGCGCGGGCAGTCCAGCGATTCGGGCGTCTCGGATCGCATTGTCGCCGCACTCCTGACCGAACTGGACGGTGTCGAGCCGCTGCGGGATGTGGTCGTGATCGGCGCGACCAACCGGCCCGAACTCATCGATCCGGCCCTGACCCGTCCCGGGCGTCTGGAGCGCCTGGTGTTCGTGCCGCCGCCGGATGCCGATGCCCGCGCCGAAATCCTGGGCACCGCCGCCAAATCCGTGCCGCTGGCGAAGGACGTCAATCTGCGGCGGCTGGCGCGTGAGCTGGAGGGCTACTCGGCGGCGGATTGCTCGGCGCTGCTGCGCGAGGCGGCACTCGCCGCCATGCGCCGCGATGTCGAGGCCGCCGAGGTGACGGGCGCGGATGTGGGGGCCGCGCGCAAGGCGGTGCGACCCTCGCTGGATCCGGTCCAGGTGGAGGCCCTGCGGCTGTATGCCGCCCAGCGCGAATCGTCGACTCCGCCCGGCGATGTGTCCGGCTACGTCTGAATGTTCCCCACCAGGGCATATGAGACCGATTAGTCTGCTGTGTCGATGGTTTCGCGGCGTGTTCGCCATGCGCGCCGGTAGCGCGCCGAATCTGTACAAAGTAGGCGAGTCGTACCAATCGGTCCGCCTATCACCGGTAATTTTTCCCTGGTGAGGTCGCATCAGGTAGCCGCGGAGACGATCACGGCGCTGGTCGCAGCAACGGTTGCCGGCCTGGCGCTGGCCCTGCCCATCGACTTCGGCTGGACCTCGGAGACGTCGGCCCTGCAGCGGGACCTGCTGGCCTACACCCTGCCCCGCGCCGTGTCGGCCGGCGCGCTCATCGCCATGATCGCGGCGGTGCTCATCACCACGCTGGGCAGCCCCGTGGCGGCGTGGGCGACCACGCTGGGCGGGCTGCTGGTGCTGCTGGCCAATCACGTGTTCGGCCATGCCGGCGAACCGAATTCGTCGCTGCCCACCATGAACTTCATCGATTCCCTGGCCGGCGGCCTGATCCTGGGCGCGCTGGGGGCGGCGGTGCTGCACCGTCGGCTACCCGCCTTCGGCTGGACCATGGGCATTCTGATCAGCCTGCTGCTCGGTTCGGTGAATCCGGTGTCGCGGACCGGTGGCGGCATCGACGCGACCGCGAGCGATCACTGGCACGCCGGCGATGTGCTGCCCATCTGGATGCTCCTGCTGGCGCTGGTCCTGGTCGGCTTCGGGTTCCTGACCCATCGGAAGCGCGAGGCAGAGGAACGGCTCTCGGCGGAGCTGCCGCTGGCCCCGATCCTGGGGGGCGTGGTGCTGGTGCTGGTAACGCTGGCCAGTGCGGAATGGCTGGCCCGGCACGGCGACAGCCAAGCGGGCATCGTCCTCGCGGTGGCGACCGCGGTGGGGACCGCCATTGTCGCGGCCATGCTGTTGCCGGGCCGGGACGGCGAGATCGTGCTGCTGGCGGTGGGCCTGGGCGCGGTGGGTGCGGCGACCGTGGCGGCCGAGATGCCGGCCTGGTCGATCCCGGTGCTGGCGGCGGTGTCGGCGGTCGGCATGTGGGTGGGCAGCAGGGGCGGGGGTCCGGCCGTCTCCCTGGCCGCGGGCATGGCGCTCGGGGTGCTCACGGCGTTCACGGCCGATTCGACCCGGGCCTGGCTGATCGTGGGCAGTGCGGCGGTCGTGTCCTGGCTCATCGGTTTCGCCCTGCTGTCCACCCGGCCGCGCTATGTGCCGAGCCGGGTGCTGGGCACCCTGGTGCTGTTCGTCCCGTCGGCGGTGCTGGGCATGCGCGATTATGTGTCGCGCGGCCACTACGCCACGCAGTCCGCCGGCAGCGCGTCGATGTGCGCGGTCAGCTCCACCGGCACCGCGGCCCCGGGCTGGACGTCGGCGCTGGTGGCCGGGGGCTGTCTGGCCGGGATCTACCTGCTGCGGCGCAGTCGCCCGCGAATCCCGGCGGCCACCGGCACCGCGCCCGAATCTCCGAACGGCGCGGCCGCCTCCGGCTGACCGTGGTGTGACCGGCGAGCGGTCAGGCGCGCACCGCGGATTCGAGCGCGGGGGCCGTGGTCACGGCGTCGCCGAACCAGGTGCGGTAGAAGGCCGTCACGTAACCGGCCAGCAGGCCGAACACGACGATGCCCGCGGGCACCGGATGTTCGGCGAAGCCGGTCGACAGGTACCGGTAGGACAGCAGCAGCCCGGCGAAGAGCGCGGCGCCGGCCGACACCAGCTGTACGCGGGTGCGATCCCAGCCGCGTTCCGGTGCGCGCAGGGCGGATTCGATGGTCAGGCACAGCACCGCGCCGGCCACCAGATCCGCGCCGTAGTGGTAGCCGAAGCCCAGGGTGGCCGACAGGGTGGCGACGAGCCAGAAGGTCCCGCCCCAGCGCAGCCAGACCGGCGCGGGCGCACCCGTGAAGGGGTCGCGGCGCGAGTGGATGAAGATCGACAGCGCCCACGCGGTGTGCAATGACGGCATGCAGTTGCGCGGGGTGTAGTGGTCGAAGGCGATCGAACCCGGCGAGAGGTCCACCGGCGGCACGATATTCGGCCAGTAGCTACCCAGGGAGAAGACGTGCCCGTCCGCGCCGAACGCGAACATCGGCCCGACGACGGGGAATACGACATAGAAGACCGGGCCGATGAGGCCGAGCACCAGGAAGGTGCGCACCAGGTAGTGCCTGGGCCAGTCCCCCGTCGTGACCACGGTGCGCAGCTGCCAGATGGTCACGATCATCGCGCCGACGGGCAGTTCGATGTAGACCCAGTGCAGCACGGCGGAGGCGAGGGGCCCCAGCCAGTCCAGCAGCTGCCCCATCAGCCAGGAGGGGTCGCCCAGGGCGTGGTCCACCAGCACGATGTGTTCGTCGAGCACCCGGGGCCCGGCCAGCACGGTGATGCCCAGCCAGACGTCGGCGACCTTGCTGGACAGCACCAGCAGGATGCCGAGCGCGGCGGCGTGCAGCGCATTGGTGCGGTCCTTGCCCTGCCACTTCCAGCACGCGAGCCCAATGAGGGCGAACAGTACGAGCACGGGGCCGTTGCCCATGGCCAGTGGTCCACCGGACAGCGTCCGAATCGCTTGGTACGCAAGGTCGATGCCGAGTGCTGCGCCGACCGCCAGGAACCGCCGCCGCCAGCTCAGCCCGATGAGCGCGAGCCCGAGCCCGGCCCACGGCACGGTGAAGGATTTGGCGTTACCCGCGAAGTCGGCCCAGATGCTTTCCAGCGGGCCGGTGAAGTGGTGGTGCGAGGCCACGATCTGCAGGACGATCAGCAGCGCCGCCCCCACCGACAGCGCGGCCGTCAGGCCGGCGCGCGGCGACAACATCCGTAACCCGGTTCGGCGTGTCTCGCCGCCGATTCGGGAGTACGGATCGTCGAGCAGCATCCAGCCATAGTAAACGCCGCATGAACGCCAGCTCGGTGAGTAGTTGAACGCCGCCCATCTCACCAGATGAACAGGCCCCGGTCAGCGCCGCATCACTCCTGGCCACGCGTACACCCTACGGATCCGGTCGTAATCGAAATCACAACCGTGCAAGACGGTTCCGTGGCGCGCGAGTTTCGCGGACCTCAGTGCTCGAGTTCGCGGACCAGCGAATCGACGACCGCGACCAGATCGCCGTGCGCGGCCGCGGCCACCCGGCGCTGACGCTGATAGGACGCGCCCTTCTTCGGGATGTCGGCGACCATGGCGAGCTCGTTCTCGCAGCCGAGGCTCTTGGCGGTCGGCTCCAGCCGATTGAGCAGTTCCATCAGGTCGTCGGTGACCAGTCGCTCATTGCTGTCGGCATCGGTGATGACGATGGCGTCGAGCCCGTATCGCGCTGCGCGCCACTTGTTTTCCTGCACATGCCAGGGCGGCAGGATGGCCGGCATGGTCTCGCCGGATTCCACCCGGCGGTCGAGATCCACCACCAGGCAGTGGATCAGCGCCACGATGGCCGCCAGTTCGGCCTTGGTGGGGGTGCCGTCGCAGACGCGGACCTCGATGGTGCCCCACTTGGGCGCGGGCCGGATGTCCCAGTGCATGCCGCCGAGTTGTTCGATCACACCGGTTTTCATCTGGTCGTGCACGAAACCCTCGAACTGTTCCCAGTTCTCGAACTGGAAGGGCAGTCCGGCGGTGGGCAGCTGCTGGAACATGAGCGCCCGGTTGCTGGCGTATCCGGTGTCGACGCCCGCCCACATGGGCGAGGAGGCCGACAGCGCCAGCAGGTGCGGATAGGACGGCAGCAGCCCGTTGAGGATGGGGAAGACCTTGTCCGGGTGGGAGATTCCGACGTGCACGTGCACGCCCCAGATGAGCATCTGGCGGCCCCACCACTGGGTGCGCTCGATGAGCTCGTCGTAATGCGCACTGCGCGTGAGCTGTTGGGTGGACCACTGCGCGAAGGGATGGGTGCCGGCGCAGAACAGGTCAACGCCGACCTGGTCGGCGGCGCGGCGCACGATGTCCTGGGTGGCGCGCAGTTCGTCGACCACCTCGCTCACGGTGTCGTGCTTGCCGGAGACGAGTTCGACGGTGTTCTTCAGCAGTTCCTTGGTGATCTGCGGGGTGCCGTCCCAGGCGCGCAGATCACCGCAGGCTTCGAAAACCGCTGCGGCGGTGTTGGACAGGTCGCGCGTGCGCTTGTCGACGAGCGCGACCTCCCATTCCACGCCGAGCGTGTGCCGGGGCGATGAGTTGAAGGGGACCTTCGTTCTGCCTGCCCCGGCCATGGCTCACCTCGAGAGGGTTCAGGCGACGACGCCGCAGGCGACCCGTGCACCCGCGTCGCCGGTCGCGAGGGTGTCCGCATCCGGTGCGGGCGCGTACCGGGTGGGAATGTTGCCGAAGTTGTCGGCGCCGGCGTGGATGATCAGCGCCTTGCCCTTGACCTCGTCCAGGGTGAAGGCGTCAGTGGTGGTGACCAGCTTGGCGGTGCCGTCCTTGAGCACCTCGAGCGAGGTCAGATCACCGCTGGCCGGGTGGGTGTTCTGGTCGCCGACCTGCAGGTGGCCACCGGCGGAGAGGAAGTCGCCGGGCGCGCCGCCCGCCGGTGCGGTGGAGTTGGGCTCGCACTTGCCGACCTGGTGGACGTGCAGGCCGTGGAAGCCGGGCTTCAGCCCGTGCGCCTCGACGGTGATCTGCAGGTGGTTGCCCACCTTCGCGATGGTGGCGGTCCCGACGGTACCGCCGCTGGGATCCTTCAGCGTGACGCTGGACGAGTCCTCCGGAGCATTACCGCCCTCGGTCCCCTGCGTGCCGGCGGGGGCCTGCGAGCTGGTGAACACCGGCGGGGTCGTCCCCTTGACGTCGCTCGACTCCTGGCTGTTGGAGCAGGCGGTGAGACCGAGGGCTGCGACCGCGAGCACCGGAGCAACAGTCCACCAGGACGGGCGACGAGTTGTGGACGAGGCCATCGGGGAACTCCTTTACGAGTCCGAGTTTATCGGGAAAGCAGGGTGGACATACTTCGTACCGGACAAGATGATGCCAGAGACGTGCGTGTGTGCCGTGGAGGGGCCGCACGGTTTCTTTCGAGCGACCCGACAGTGCCTTACCAATAGCGATTCAGTGCCTTGTCAACAGCGATTCAGTTACCGGTGACGATGACGATGACACCGGTGGGCGAGTCCGAGATTCCGGGGAATCGGGGTTCGGCCGAGCAGCCCAGTTGCGCGGCGATGGCCTGGGCCAGCGCCTGCTCCTTGGGCGAACTGCCGTAGTACACGGTGGTTTTCGGAATGACGCCGTTCGCGTAATTGCCCACCTCGGTGACGTTGTACCCGTCGGAGGTGAGCTGGTCGCCGGTCTTCTTGGCCAGGCCGGGCACGGTGCCGTTGTTGTAAACCCGTACGGGAAGGGTCTTGTCGACGCCCGCGGCCACGGTGGTGGTCGTGGGCAGCGCCGCCGTGGTGGTGGGCGCGACCGGTGGAGCGGTGGTGGCCTGGGCCGAATTCTGCTGTGCCGCAGTGGTAGTGGCCGCGGCGGTGCTCGACTGCGAGGTCGAGTCGGCGCTACTGCTCGAGGAGTCCGAACTCGACAGCGACATCGCGCCCAGCCCGGCGAACACGATGGCCAGCGCGATCAGGACCATCGCCAGGGCCCGCAGCGGCGGGCCGCCGGCCGGCGAATTCGGGTTGCTCACGGCGTCGAGCCTAATGGGTGATGGGGCGCCCGCGCGGGATCATGCGCGTACGCACGCGGTGTTGGAAGCTGCTTCACATTCCTGGTGTGGTTCACACCTGGAAACCGAGACGGCGTGCGGCCCTGGTCTTCTGACGGCTGGCGCGCAGCCGGCGCAGGCGTTTGACCAGCATGGGGTCGGCGGCCAGCGCCTCCGGCTTGTCGACGACCGCGTTCAGGACCTGGTAGTAGCGGGTGGGTGAGAGGTCGAAGAGCTCACGGATGGCTTCTTCCTTCGCACCGGCGTACTTCCACCACTTGCGTTCGAAGTCGAGAATGTCGAGCTCGCGGCGGGAAAGCCCGTGTGCGCCATCCTCGCCGGAAGGGCCGTCCTCGCTTGCGGGGATGTCGCGTGCCGCTGCGCTGTCCATAGTGCTCCTCGCCGAGTGGTCACCAGACGAATATGGTGCTTGTGCGTCGCCGATCATTCAACCACGCGGCGGAGTCGTCCCGATGCGTACCGATCGGCGTGTTCTGTGACGCCCCCTCGGCGTGTCGTGCTTGTTCTGCCCCTCCGCTTCGCTCCGGGGCGGGGTTCGCGGCCCTGAGGTCTCGATTCTTCCCTTCTCCGCTCCTCCGCTCCGTCAGTCCAGAATCGAGACAGCCGCGAACCTGCGGGCGGGTGTCCAGGGGGTGATCTGCTACAAAATGGCAGCCCAGTAGGCTGCTCAGCATGGCTATTCTCCCGATTCGCATTGTCGGCGACCCGGTTCTGCACCGCGTGACCACTCCGGTCACGCAGACCCCGGAGGAGCTGGCCGAGCTGATCGCGGACATGTACGAGACCATGGACGCCGCCAATGGCGTCGGCCTGGCCGCCAATCAGGTCATCATCAAGGACGAGGACGAGGTCTCGCCGCGCATCTTCGTCTACGACTGCCCGGACGACACCGACGGCGCGAAGATGATCCGCCGCCGCGGCTGCGTCGTGAATCCCGTGCTGCAGACCTCGGAGATCCCGGAAACCATGCCGGATCCCGATGATGACGAGGAGGGCTGCCTGTCGGTGCCCGGCGAGCAGTTCCCCACCGGCCGCGCCGACTGGGCGAAGGTCACCGGCACCGACGAGCACGGCGCACCGGTCGAGATCGAGGGCCGCGGCTTCTTCGCCCGCATGCTGCAGCACGAGACCGGGCACCTGGACGGCTTCCTCTATGTCGACGTGCTGATCGGGCGCAATGCCCGGGCCGCCAAGAAGTCCATCAAGCGAAACGGCTGGGGCAAGCCGGGTTTGAGCTGGGTGCCGGGCACCGTGCCGGATCCCTTCGGACACGACGACGACGATCTCGACGACTGATCGGGTATGACCGATTCCGAACTCCCGCCGATCGGTAAGCGGGTGGTGGTTCGCTACCGCCTGCCTGCGGGCTATCCGCAACCGCTGACGGATGTGATCGGGGAACTCATCGAGCCCGATCCGCTGACCGTGCGCACCGCCGACGGCCAGGTGGTGTCGATCGCCTGGGATCGGGTGGTGGCCTGGAAACCGCTCGGGCCCAGGCCCATTCGGACCAGCGAGATCCGCGCCCTGGAGGCCGCCGCGGCCGACGGCTGGCCGGGCCTGCGGCGGTCCTGGATCGGCGGTTGGCTGTTGCGCGCCGGGGACGGATACACCAATCGTGCGAATTCCGCAGTGCCGCTGGGCGGTACGGACGGACCCGCCCTGATGGACACCGAGACCCTGCATCGGATCGCCGAGTGGTACACCGCGCACGGCCTGCCCGCACAGTTCCAGCTGCCCGACCGGCTGGCCACCCTGCCCGCGGGCTGGCGCAGCTGGAACGAAACCCAGGTGCTGGCGGTCGATATCGAGACCATGGCGCTGCCGTCCGGACCGCCGATGGTGCGCTTCAGCGTGGATCCGGACGGGGCCTGGTTGTCCATGCACCGCCATCGCGGCGGGGACGCCGAACTGGGGTCGACCCCGGTGGTGGAGGTGCTGACGGCGGTGCGCGACGGTCAGGTCGCCTTCGCCACGCTGGGGTTGCAGTCGCCGCTGGCCATCGGCCGGGTCGCGGTCACCACGGCCCCGGACGGCCGCTGCTGGGCGGGGCTGACCTGCGTCGTGGTGGCGAACGAGCATCGGCGGCACGGGCTGGGCGCGCTGGTGTGCGCGGAGATGATCCGCTGGGGGCAGTCACACGGGGCCACGCACGCGTACGTGCAGGTGTCGGGCGAGAATGACGCGGCGCTGGCGCTGTACCAGGAGATGGGGTTCGTCGAACACCACCGCTACCGGTACGCCGCGCCCTGATTGCGTGCCACTCGCTTTCGCAAGACACTAGTTCTGAAAGGTTCACCACTCGTGCGCATCGCTACCTGGAACGTGAATTCGATTCGTACCCGGCAGGATCGGGTGCTGGCGTGGCTGGACCGCGCCGATATCGACGTGCTGGCCATGCAGGAAACCAAGTGCAAGGACGAGCAGTTCCCGTTCGAGGCCTTCGAGGCGGCCGGGTACGAGGTCGCCCACATCGGCTACAGCCAGTGGAACGGTGTGGCCATCGCCTCCCGGGTCGGGATCGACGATGTCGAGATCGGCTTCCCGGATCAGCCCGGATTCGACAAGGACGCCGGGGAGTCACTGCTCAGCGCGCCGGTGGTGGAGGCCCGCGCGATCGGCGCGACCTGCGGCGGGGTGCGGGTGTGGAGCCTGTACGTGCCCAATGGCCGCGCCCTGGACGATCCGCACTACACCTACAAGCTGGAATGGCTTGCCGCCCTGCGCAGTGCGGGCAGCAAGTGGCTGTCGGAGGATCCGGACGCGCAGATCGCGCTGGTGGGTGACTGGAATATCGCGCCGACCGATCTGGATGTGTGGTCGCCGGAATTCTTCGAGGGCAAGACCCACGTGTCCGACCGGGAGCGCGACGCCTTCGACGCCTTCGGCGAGGTGGGCTTCAGCGACGTGATGCGGCCCTTCCACCCGGGCCCGGGCGTCTACACCTACTGGGACTACACGCAGCTGCGCTTCCCTCGGAAAGAGGGCATGCGCATCGATTTCATCCTCGGCTCTCCCGCCCTGTCGGCCCGGGTCACCGAGGCGAATGTGGACCGCGAGGAGCGAAAGGGCAAGGGCGCCAGCGATCATGCGCCCGTGGTGGCCGAACTCGCCGACTAGACGGACCGGCTCTTGATGGCGTCGCGGGAGATGAAGACGTCGTAGCTGCCCGCGGCCGCGATGACCGCGTTGCCGTAGGCCGAGCGCACGAAAGGCCTTGTGTACCAGGACTGATTCTTCATGTCCTGGAAGAAGTCGGCGTCGCTGCCATTGAGGAAGATCTGATTCTGCTTGGTGGCGATGCCGTCCAGCCGCTGGCCGTAGAGTCGGGTCACCTTGTACCCGGAGTTGAAGCCGAGCGCGTTCACCCACGGTTCGAGTTCCACGATATTGGCCTGCAGTACCCACAGGTCGCCCTCGACCTGATAGGTCTGGTGCTGGTCGCCGTGGTCCTTGTCGCCGTAGAGGGTCAGTTCCACGTTCATCATGTGCTGTTGCCCCGCAACGGGTTTGGCCTCGATGTGCGCCGCCTTCACCTCCCCGGTGAGGCCGAGGAAGGTCTGCAGCAGCGTGGTGATCCACAGGATCACGACCGCGACGAGCACCAGCCCGGCCGCACCCGCGCCCCGCCCGGCCAGCGCCCGCCACCCCACTTTGCGCGCCTCGAGAACAGCCGTGACGAGCAATCCGATCGCCGCGATGCCGAGCACCAGCAGCAGCATCTGGATCCAGCCGAAGGTAACCGGGAAGACCATGCCGTAGTTGTACCCGCTGGGGACGACACTCCGCGGCGCCGTCACACATCGAATGTGCGTGTCACATCGGCGAGTCGCGCCTCGCCGACAAGACACACAGGAACTCGCTCGGGGCCGGGTGGATCGGGGAGTCTGCTGGCTGACCCACCCGGCCGTCGAGCAACTTTCCGCGCACGGTGCACCACCCGGGTTTGATGGAGCGTGGGCACCGCGTTCCGGGACCATCCGGCGACAGCCCCGCAGAGTGATCCGGATCAGGGGTGCGGCGAGATAACCATTCCCGAGCCCCGCCACCGTTCCCCACTCCGGTCACCCCTACCGGACAGTAGGGCAATCTGGCGCTGGAGCGGCCCAGATCCACGCCGATGGCACGAATCGAGAGTGCTCTAGGCACGGAAGGTCACAGTTATCCCCAAAGTAGCTACGCGTTCGAATATCTCGTGCAGAATGCCGGTCAAAACCCGGCCCCGGCCGGTGGCGGACCTCGGAGGGGCGAGATGAACAATCCGACAGGCTCGAGTGCGCACCAGGTACTCGACGAGATCCTCACGCGCTACGGCAGCCTCGAGGCCTTCAGCGCCCACCTACACGCCGTGCTGGACGCACCGACCATCGTGCTCCCCAACCCTGTGGTCGCTCCCCCTGCGGGCGGACGGCACCGGCGTCGCGATCCCGCCGACCGGGGACCCGCGAGCCGGGTGGCGTGAAGCAAACCGGCCCCGCACCGAACAGGTGCGGGGCCGGGGGATGCGGGTGGGTCAGAAAGCGGCCTCGTCCAGCTTCATGATGTCGTTGTCGATGTTCTCGATGACCGAGCGCACGCCGCTGATGAGCGGCAGCTTGTTCTTCGCGAACCAGGACGCCACGCCGACCTTGCCGGTGTAGAAGTTCTTGTCCTTGTCGGCCGCACCGGCGTCCAGCGCCGCCTGGGCGATGGCGGCCTGCTCCAGCAGTCGCCAGGAGATGACGAGATCGCCCACGGCGTACAGGAATCGGACCGAACCCAGACCGACCTTGTAGATCTCGTCGATCTGCTGCTGCGCGGCCATCAGGTAGCCGGTGAGGGTGGCCGCCATGGCCTGCACGTCGGCCAGCGCCGCGCCGAGCAGCCCGCGCTCGATCTTGAACTGGTCCGGGCCGCCGTCGATGAACTGCTGGATCAGGCCCGCGACGTGCGCGAGCGCCACGCCCTTGTCGCGAATGATCTTGCGGAAGAAGAAGTCCTGCGCCTGGATGGCGGTGGTGCCCTCGTACAGCGAGTCGATCTTGCAGTCGCGGATGTACTGCTCGATCGGGTAGTCCTGCAGGTAGCCGGAACCACCCAGGGTCTGCAGCGATTCGGTCAGGCTCTCGTATGCCCGGTCCGAACCGCAGCCCTTGACGATCGGCAGCAGTAGGTCGTTGACCTTCTCCGCCAGCTCGGCGTCCACCCCGTAATTGGCCTGCGCCACATCGGCGTTCTGGTACGAGGCGCAGTACATGTACAGCCCGCGCAGACCCTCGGCGTACGCCTTCTGGGTGGCCAGCGAACGACGCACGTCCGGGTGGTGGGTGATGGTGACGCGCGGCGCGCTCTTGTCGGCCATCTGGGTCAGATCCGCGCCCTGCACGCGCTGCTTGGCGTACTCCAGGGCGTTCAGGTACCCGGTGGACAGCGCGCCGGTGGCCTTGGTACCCACCATCATTCGCGCGTTCTCGATGACCTTGAACATCTGCGCGATGCCATTGTGCTGGTCACCGACCAGGTAGCCGACGGCCGGAATGTCGCCGCCGAAAGTGATCTCACAGGTGGGCGAGGACTTGATGCCCATCTTGTGCTCGACGCCGGTGACCAGCGCGCCGTTCTTGGCGCCGAGTTCCATGGTCTCGGTGTCGAACAGGAAGCGCGGCACCACGAACAGCGACAGGCCCTTGGTGCCCGGGCCGGCGCCCTCGGGGCGGGCCAGCACCAGGTGGAAGATGTTGTCGGCGGTGTCGCCCACGTCGCCACCGGAGATGAAGCGCTTCACGCCCTCGATGTGCCAGGTGCCGTCGGCCTGCTGGATCGCCTTGGTGCGGCCCATGCCGACATCGGAGCCGGCGTCCGGCTCGGTGAGCACCATGGTGCCGCCCCAGCGGTTCTCCCAGGCGTGGGTGGCCCACTTCTGCTGCTGCTCGGTGCCCTCGTCGAAGAGCACCTTGTGCATGAGCGGACCCATATTGAAGAACGAGGCCGAGTTGTTCGCGGCGACCAGCATTTCCTGGATGCCCCAGATGAGGGCGTTGGGGGCGGGCACGCCACCCATCGCCTCGGCCATGCCCAGACCGGAGTACCCGGCCTCGTTCACCGCAGCCACGGTCTTCTTCAGCGATTCCGGCACGGTGATGGTGTGCTGGTCCGGAATGAACTCGACCGGGTTGCGGTCGGCCTCGACGAACGAATCCGCGATCGGCCCCTCCGCCAGGCGCTTCGCCTCGGCGAGCATCTCCCGTGCGGTGTCGGCGTCCAGGTCGCCGTAGGCGCCCTGGTCCAGCAGTTCCCCGATACCCAGTACTTCGAACAAGTTGAACTCGATGTCTCGTAGGTTCGCCTTGTAATGGGACACGGAAGGGCCTCCTCGGCTGAGTCTGAACTGGTCGAGCGATGTCGAAAGATCTGGTCGAAGATCTCGAAGATCAAGGCGAGGTTGCCGTACGCCTGTCCTGTTACGCAAGCGTAGGTACGCCTCTTTACCCGAAAAGCCCCGTTCGACCGGGAAGAATCCCAAAAAGTTAACCCCGCCGTTATGCGCTGGACCGGGACCCCGCGGGCATACAGCCCCTTGGCCTGCTGCGGAGTGACGGTCACGGGATTCGTGGGAACCGCGGATCGCATGTGGTCCCCGAGCAGACGCCCGGCAAATGCGGCATTTGCGGCCCGGGCGAATTCGCTCTTCAGCGCGGGCACCGCCTTGGCGGCCGGGCCGCCGGCGCGACGGCTGGTCCAGCTCAGCACGCCGGATACCGCGCGCACCGCGCCCTTGGGCGCGACGCCCGCGCCCGGCAGGTAACGCAGCGCGGCCAGTCCGGCGACGGCGGGGTGGAACATGAAGTTGGGCATGAACTTCAGCGACAGGGCCATGTTCACGTGGACGGTGCCCTCGAGCCGCGGCAGGCCGAACATGCCGACCATGGCCATCGGGAAGTACATGTCGTTCTCGAAGCCGCGTGCCGCGATGACATCGGCGAGGTCCTCGTACCCGGCTCCCCCCGGGTGGTTTCCTTCGTGAATGTAGAATTTTTGTTCACTGCTGCAGGAAACGATCTTGTTACCGGCTCGGACCAGCGGGTCCCCACCCCGCGCGCACTGCTATCGTCGGTGCGCATGGGCATCGATTCGGCGATACGACCACGCCAGCGCGCGCGGCATCTGGGTCCCGAACGGCGTCGCCCGCAGGTCCTCGACACCGCCCTCGAGATCGCCGTCGCCGACGGCATCGCGGCGGTGACCATCGCCGCCGTGGCCGACCGTATGAAGGTCACCCGCCCGGTCGTCTACGCCTGCTTCGCCGATCGGGTGGAGCTCCTCGAGGCGCTCATCCGCCGCGAGGAGGACTACCTCGTGCAGGGCGTCATGGACACGCTGCCGCGCCGCCGGGTCGAAGCCGACGAGGCGGTCTTCGTGGAGGGCTTCCGCGCCCTGCTGCACACGGTGTCCCAGCGGCCCGACACCTGGCGCCTGCTGTACGGCAATCCCGATCCGGCCGTGGCGGATTCGTTCGGCAAGGGCCGGCTGCTGGCCGTGGAGCGCTGCACTCGGCGGCTGCGACCGACCCTGAAGGCCTGGGGCACCGCGCAGGCCGAGCGCAAGCTGCCGGCCCTGGTCGAGCTGTGGGTCTCGGCCGGTGAGGGTGCGGTGCGCACCCTGCTCACCGATCCGGGCGAGTGGACCCCCGACACACTGGGCGAGTTCGTCGGCGCGGCGGTGTATCGGGCCCTGCGCCACGCTTGAGAATCCGGGGTCCTGCCGTTATCCGGTGGCTACGATGGGAAAGGGACCATCGGTCAGCGGGAGGCCGCCATGACGTTCTATCGGCAGGTTGGTTCGGTGCCGCCCAAGCGGCACACGCAGCATCGGGACGAGCGGGGCACGCTCTATTACGAAGAGCTGATGGGCGAAGAGGGCTTCTCCGGTGATTCCTCGCTGCTCTATCACCGGGGATTGCCTCCGGCCATTGTGGATTCGTCGGTGTGGATACTGCCCGAGCAGCGGCTGTACCCGAATCATCCACTGCGGCACCGGCATCTGAAGCTGCACGAACTGTTCCTGGGCGACAAGCCGGCCGACAGCGATGTGGTGACCGGGCGGCGGCTGCTGCTGGGCAATGCCGATGTGCGCATCTCCTACGTGGCGGCGCTGCGGGAATCGGCGCTGTACCGCAATGCCGTCGGCGACGAACTCGTCTACATCGAATCCGGTTCGGGGCGGGTGGAAACCGTCTTCGGGGCCCTGCCGGTGCGGCAGGGGCATCAGGTGCTGCTGCCGCGCGCCACCACGCATCGCTGGATTCCCGACGGCCCCGAACCCTTGCGCGCCTATGTCATCGAGGGCACCGGCCACATCACCCCGCCCAAGCGGTATCTCTCGAAATACGGCCAGTTCCTGGAGAACTCGCCCTACTGCGAGCGGGATCTGCACGGGCCCACAGAGTTGATGCAGGTCGACGGCGAGGACGTGGAGGTGCTGGTCAAGCACCGCCCCGCCGGGGAGATCGTCGGCACGAGCATGGTGTACGCCAGCCATCCCTTCGACGTGGTGGGCTGGGACGGCTGCCTGTACCCGTTCACCTTCGATATCGCCGACTTCGAACCGATCACCGGCCGCGTGCATCAGCCGCCGCCGGTGCATCAGGCCTTCGAGGGCCAGAACTTCGTGATCTGCAATTTCGTGCCGCGCAAGGTGGACTACCACCCGCTGTCGATACCGGTCCCCTACTACCACTCGAATGTGGACTCCGACGAGATCCTCTTCTACTGCGGCGGAAACTACGAGGCGCGCAAGGGATCCGGGATCGGGCAGGGCTCGGTGTCGGTGCATCCGGGCGGGTACGCGCACGGGCCGCAGCCGGGGGCCTACGAGCGCAGCATCGGCATCGATTTCTTCGACGAGCTGGCGGTCATGGTGGACACCTTCCACCCGTTGCAGCTGGGCGAGGGCGCGCTGGCGTGCGAGGACGCGCGGTATGCCTGGACCTGGTCGGGGCGAGGGCCGTCCGAGTGGATCTGAGTCCGAATGGTGCGACGGCGCAGGGGTTGGTGACATGGGATCGGGTGGTGGGGAAATGAGCAGCCGGGTGCGGATCGAGGTGCCCGCGGGTTCCGGATTCGGTCCGGAACACCTGCCGTACTGTGTGTTCCGCCCGCTGGGCGGGGACCCGCGGGTGGGGGCGCGGCTGGGCGATTCGATCATCGATCTGGCGGTGGCGCTGGATGATCCGATGTTCGCGCAGCCCAGCCTGAACGCCTTCATGACCCAGGGCCCGCAGTGCTGGCGGGAGGTGCGCGAGCGGGTACGTGCGGCGGCCGACGCGGAACTGCCCGCGGCGGCGGTGCATTCGGTGCGGGCGGTGCGGCTGGACCTGCCGGTGGAGATCGGCGACTACGTCGACTTCTACGCCAGCCTCGATCACGCCACCGCCATGGGCCGGATGCTGCGGCCGTCCGGTGAACCGCTGCTGCCGAATTGGCGCCATCTGCCGGTGGGGTATCACGGGCGCGCGGGCACCGTGGTGGTGTCGGGCACGGATGTCGCCCGGCCGCACGGACAGCGCCGGACCGATTCCGGCACACCGGATTTCGGGCCGAGCCGCCGCCTCGATATCGAGGCCGAACTGGGCTTCGTGGTGGGCGCGGGCTCGCGGCTCGGTACGCCCATCGGGACCGGCGAGTTCGCCGAGCACGTCTTCGGGGTGGCGCTGGTGAACGACTGGTCGGCCCGGGATATCCAGGCCTGGGAGGGGCAACCGCTGGGCCCGTTCCTCGGCAAGTCCTTCGCGACCAGCCTGTCGGCGTTCGTGACTCCGCTCGACGCGCTGGCCGCCGCGCGGATTCCGCTGCCGCCGCAGCATCCGAAGCCGCTGCCGTATCTGCGGGACGACACGTCCTGGGGACTGGACATCATGCTGACCGTCGAGTGGAACGGCCAGGTGATCTCCACTCCGCCGTTCCGGCGTATGTACTGGTCGGGGCCGCAGATGCTCGCGCATCTGACGGTCAACGGCGCGTCGACTCGCACCGGCGACCTGTTCGCCTCCGGCACCATCTCGGGGGCCGATCGTGGCGAGCGTGGGTCGCTGATGGAAATGAGCTGGGGCGGTACCGAACCGATCGAGTTGAACGGGGTCCAGCGGACCTTCCTGCAGGACGGCGACGAGGTGGTCATCACGGCCACCGCACCCGCCATCGGGGGCGGTCACCTGGCGCTGGGTGAGGTGCGCGGGCGCATCGCGAAGGCCGAGTGATAGCCGAATCGCATCACCATGAAGATGATCACTGATCCTACCGACCGGTAGGTCAGGAACGTTACCGTTCCGGACGTCTGAAGACTTCGGAGGGTGGCGTCAATGTTGACCAGTACTGCCCGGTTCGCCATGGCACGCCCGCGCGCGGTGCTGGTGGCCGCGCTCCTGTTGATGCTCGTGTGCGGCGGCTTCGGCGCCACCGTGAAATCCCACATGGTCGGCGGCGGCTATCTCACCGATTCGCTGGAGTCGGTGCGCGCCAATGACTTCATCACGAAGAACTTCCCCGGCGGCAATCCCAACCTCATCGTCATGGTCAGCGGTGATGGGGGCGTCAACAGCCCGCAGGTGCGCGGCGAGGCGCAGCGCGTCACCGACGAGCTGAGTCAGGACCCGACGGTGACCGGCGTGCGGTCGTATTGGACCAGCCTCGCCACCCGGCCCGACCTGGCCGCCGCGCTGAAGAGCGAGGACGGGCAGCGCGGGCTCATCATGGCCACGGTCACCGGCACCGACACCGAGGTGCAGAACCGGGCCGCCGAGCTGTCGAACCAGCTCAATGGGGACAACGAGGGCGTGCAGGTCCGGGTCGGCGGGATGGCCGGTTCCTTCGCCGATATCAATCACCAGGTCGAGAAGGACCTGCTGCTGGCGGAGGCCATCGCGGTGCCGGTGTCGGCGCTGCTGCTGGTGCTGGTGTTCGGCAGCGTGGTGGCGGCGCTGCTGCCGGTCGGCGTGGGACTGTTCGCGATTGCCGCGACGCTGGGCATTCTGCGCGGGCTGACCACGGTCATGGATGTCTCCATCTTCGCGCTGAACATGACCAGCGCACTGGGGCTGGCCCTGGCCATCGACTACAGCCTGTTCATTGTCAGCCGGTATCGCGAGGAGCTGGCCAATGGCCGCGATACCCGGGCGGCCATTCTGCGTTCGGTCCAGACCGCGGGTCGCACCGTGGTGTTCTCCGGCTTGACCGTCGCCCTGGCCCTGGCGGCGCTGGCGGTGTTCCCGCAGCCGTTCTTCAAGTCCTTCGCCTACGCCGGTGTCGCGGTCGTCGCCGCGGCCGTGGGCGCGTCGGTGCTGTTGCTGCCCGCCGCGCTGGTGCTGCTCGGCGATCGGGTGAACGCCTGGGATCTGCGGAAACCGGTGCGCCGCCTGCTGGGTCGCGGCGAGCCCGCGCCCAAGCCGGTCGAGACCACCTTCTGGTACCGGCTGGTGACCGCGGTCATGCGGCGGGCGCTGCCGGTCGCGGTGATCGCGGCGGCGGTGCTGCTGGCGCTCGGATCCCCGTTCCTGAAAGCACATTTCGGCACCCCGGACGATCGCGTGATCGGCACCTTCGCGTCCAGCCGTCAGGTGGGTGACGCGCTGCGGCAGGACTTCAATGCCGACATGGCCTCGAGCACGGTGATCGTGCTGCCCGGATTCCACGGCGGCGCAGCGGAAATCGGCGCGTATGCCAAGAACCTGTCGGAGGTGCCGGGCGTCGCGGCGGTGCTGTCCAGCGAGGGCGTCTATCTGGCGTCACCGTCCGCCGAGGGCGTTCCGCCGACCGGCAAGCGGGTGGCGGCCGGTATCCCGCAGATGGCCGGCCAGAACGGGACCTACCTTTCGGTCGGCACGAAGGTCGCGCCCTACTCCGCCGCGGGCAAACAGCAGCTCGCGGCACTGCGGGCGGTCCCGGCTCCCGGCGAGGTGCTGTACGGCGGCGCGGCGGCCCTGAACGAGGACACCATGGACTCGGTCATCAGCCGGATCCCCTTGGCGGCCGCGCTCATCGCCGTCATCACCCTGATCCTGCTGTTCCTGTTCACCGGCAGCGTGGTGCTCCCGGTGAAGGCCCTGCTGCTGAACATGTTGTCGCTGACCGCCACCTTCGGCGCCATGATCTGGGTCTTCGCGCAGGGCCACCTGTCCGGTCTGCTGGGGTTCACCCCGACCGGCAGCATCGACCTGTTCATGCCGATCCTCATGTTCTGCCTGGCCTTCGGCATGTCGATGGACTACGAGGTCTTCCTGCTGTCCCGGATTCGCGAGGAGTGGCTGGCCTCCGATCGCGGCCGGGCGGCCAATACCCGTTCGGTGGCCCTCGGGGTGGCCCGCACCGGCCGGATCTTCACCGCCGCAGCGGGTTTGATGGCGGTGGTGCTGCTGGCCGTGGCCACCTCCGAGGTCGCACCCATGAAGTTGTTCGGCATCGGCCTGGCGCTGGCCGTGGTCTCCGACGCCACCATCATTCGCGGCCTGCTGGCCCCGGCCCTCATGCGCCTGATGTCCACCGGCAACTGGTGGGCGCCGAAACCGCTTGCGGCGCTGCACAAGCGGATCGGGCTGGAGGAGGAGTCAGCCGCGGCGGTAGCCGAGGGCGACTACGCCGGCGGCGAGCAGCACCAGGACGCCGATGACGCCGAGACCGACGCCCATGCTGTCGGCGAAGGCGACCGGGTGGGCGCCGTCTCCGGCGTGTGACTCCATCACGGCGCCGATCATCGCGAGCCGATGGCGGCACCGAATTCCCTTGCGGCGGAGTTCAATCCGGCCCAGCCGCACCCCAGCCGTGTGACGGACCCTCGATGAGGCCGTACAGCACCGCGGTCGATCCGGCCATGAGCAGCACCGCCCCGAGGGGATCCTGATCCGCCTCGCGCCGTGAGGTTTTCGGCGTCACCACCGCCGCCACCGCCAGCAAGGCCAGACCGGCGGGAGCAACGACACCGATCCCGCCCATGTCTGGCTCCGCGATACCCTGCGCGAGATCATGCTCGCCGCCCGCCCACGCGACTGAGCGCCCCCCACTCAGCGAGCGGCGACCCGGCCCGCGTCGACCACCGCGACGAAGTGGTTCAGATCGGCGACGAGGGTGTCCACGGAATCCGGCGCGCCGCCGTCGTCGTCGTGGTGGTGCAGCCAGTCGGCGACCAGTTCGAACATGCCGCCGATGGTGGCGAGGGCGAGGGTCAGCAGGTGCGGGTCGTCGCGCGGATCGGCCTGCAGCCATTGGTATTTCAGGAATTCAGCGGACCAGCGGCGGTTGGAGCGGCGCATGGCTTCGACGGTGGGCGAGATGCCACCGGCTTCGCCGAAGGTGACCTTGGCCAGGCGGGGGTCGTCGGCGATGGCGTGGACGAAGGCGGCCAGGACGGTGGCGCGGCGGGTGGCCCAGTCCGCATCGGCGGTTTCGACGGCCACCTCGGCCACCCGTTGCTGGATGCCCGTGGTGATCTGTTCCAGCAGGGCGGTGTAGCAGGCTTCCTTGCTGTCGAAGTGGTCGTAGAAGCCCTTGGTGCCGACGTAGGCGTGCTGACAGATCTGTTCGATGGAGGTGCCCGAATAGCTCTGCCGGGCAAAGAGTTCGGTGGCGGCGGTGAGCAGCTGACGACGGCGCTGGGCGCTGCGCTCGTCGGCGTCGAGGCCGCGGATGCGACGCCGCACGGGGGTCCGGTCGGTCGGCGCGGCAGATTTGCTGCGGGACATGCCTAGACGATAGCCAAGCTCATTTCAGAAAGACATCTTGTTGACAATCGGATGCCGTGCTTGCTGTAATCGCCGTCACGTCGATGCGGAAGGGAACAGAGACGTGGCAATCACTGGGGATCGCGGGCCCGGGAGGTGGCCTGCTCGCGGCCGCGCTCGCGCGGGGCAGTGACGGCCGCCTCGGCCGTACTACTGGGGGAGTCACCGCGGGAATGGTTGCCGCGCAACCACTCCCGATGAACGTCGACCCGTTCTACCAAACGCCCGACGGGTTCGAATCCACCGATCCCGGCACGATCCTGCCCAGCCGCGAGGTGCAGCTGGCGGTGCTCACCGCACTGCCGGTGCACGTGCGATGGTGGCAACTGCTGTACCGCACCACCGACTTGTTCGGGCAGCCGACGGTCGCGGCCACCACGGTCAGCCGAACTCACCCGGCCGAATCCATCCCCCGAGCAGACCGAATCGTATATTCCGCGGTCTCGGAGCGTGCGTACCGTGGAGCGCGGTATGGTCGCTGCGGAAAAGTACGTATGCCAACGGGGGCTCGCACCAGCGGGCTGAGAGGACGGCTAGTGGGCCGTCGACCGTATGAACCTGACCGGGTAATGCCGGCGTAGGGAGGATTCACCCATGTCATCGAGTCATGTCCCGAGCAACTCCGCGCCCGTAGACACCGTGACAACCGGTCCCATCGAGGGCAGCGTCAAGCACTACGAACAGGTCGAGGCCGGCGGCACGACGCTGCGGGTCCCGGTGCGGCGCATCAATCTCACCAATGGCGAGCACTTCGACGTGTACGACACCTCCGGTCCGTACACCGACGACACCGCCACCATCGATCTCGAGGCGGGGCTACCCAAGCTCCGCGACACCTGGGACAAGCCGCAGGTCGACGGCCCGCCGACCCAGCTGGCCTGGGCCCGCCAGGGCATCATCACCAACGAGATGCGCTACATCGCGGCGCGCGAGGGCGTCGCGCCCGAGCTGGTACGCGACGAGGTGGCCGCCGGTCGCGCGGTGATCCCGGCCAACCACCGCCACCCCGAGTCCGAGCCGATGATCATCGGCAAGAAGTTCGCGGTCAAGATCAATGCGAACATCGGCAATTCGGCCGTGAGCTCCTCCATCGCCGAGGAGGTGGAGAAGATGGTGTGGGCCACCCGCTGGGGCGCCGACACCATCATGGACCTGTCCACCGGCAAGAACATTCACGAGACCCGTGAGTGGATTCTGCGCAACTCCCCCGTCCCGGTCGGCACCGTGCCGATCTACCAGGCGCTGGAGAAGGTGAACGGCGATCCCACCAAGCTCACCTGGGAGATCTACCGCGACACCGTGATCGAGCAGGCCGAGCAGGGCGTCGACTACATGACGGTGCACGCCGGCGTGCTGCTGCGCTACGTGCCGCTGACCGCCAAGCGGGTCACCGGCATCGTCTCGCGCGGCGGTTCCATCATGGCGGCGTGGTGCCTGGCGCATCACCAGGAATCGTTCCTGTACACCAACTTCGCCGAGCTGTGCGAGATCCTGGCCAAGTACGACATCACCTTCTCGCTGGGCGACGGTCTGCGCCCGGGTTCCATCGCGGACGCCAATGACGAGGCCCAGTTCGCCGAGCTGCGCACCCTGGGCGAGCTCACCAAGATCGCGAAATCCCATGGCGTGCAGGTGATGATCGAGGGCCCGGGCCACGTGCCCATGCACAAGATCGTCGAGAACGTGAAGCTGGAGGAGGAGCTCTGCGAGGAGGCTCCCTTCTACACGCTCGGCCCGCTGGCCACCGATATCGCGCCGGCCTACGACCACATCACCTCGGCCATCGGCGCGGCCATCATCGCGCAGGCGGGCACCGCCATGCTCTGCTACGTGACGCCCAAGGAGCACCTGGGCCTGCCCAACCGGGACGACGTGAAGGTCGGCGTGATCACCTACAAGATCGCCGCCCACTCCGCTGACCTGGCCAAGCAGCACCCGCGCGCCCAGGACCGCGACAACGCACTGTCCAAGGCGCGCTTCGAGTTCCGCTGGACCGACCAGTTCAACCTCTCGCTGGACCCCGACACCGCCCGCGAGTACCACGACGAGACCCTCCCGGCCGAGCCCGCCAAGACCGCGCACTTCTGCTCCATGTGCGGTCCGAAGTTCTGCTCCATGCGCATCTCGCAGGACGTGCGCGATTACGCCGAGAAGCAGGGCCTCACCGATATCGCCGCCATCGAAGCGGGCATGGCGGAGAAGTCCGCCGAGTTCGCCTCGAGTGGCAACCAGGTGTACCTGCCGGTCGTGTCCTAGGACCGCATCCGGTAGTCGGCGAATCCGATTCGGGGCAGGCGGCTTTCGAGCCGCTCGCCCCGAATCGTGTTCCGGCCCGGCCTCGTCGCCTCAGGCCCGGCTCGAAATCTGCTGGACGGCCCAGCTGTTGCCGTCCGGATCGTCGAAGAAGATGAATCCGCTGTTGTCCAGCGGGTCGCCCGCGGACGGCGGCCCCGGCAGCACCTGGATGTCGCTGACCTCGACTCCGCGCTCGACCAGTTCAGCGTGGGCACGCTTCAGATCCGGCACCACCAGCTGCAGCCCTTTGAGATATCCCGGCTCCATCTTCGGCACCACACCCTCGCCGATGACGATCGAACAGCCCGACCCCGGCGGGGTGAGCTGACAGATCCGCGTGCCCTCCGCGGGCCGGACGTCGTGGTCTACATGAAACCCGAGCTTGGTGCTGTAGAAGTCCTTGGCGCGGTCGACGTCCGACACGGGAACGATGACCACTTCGAGTGTCCAGTTCATGACAGTTCCTTCCGATTCGAGTGCTCTTGCGGAAGTCGGAGCCGAGCCGCGGAATTCATCATGGTTCGGGAACGAATGCCGGCACGCCCGCGGCGAACGCTACCGTTCACTCGACGCGACGCTGCCAGCGTTGGGCGAATTCGCCCGGAACCGGTGGCGGGCCGGGCAGGTCGCCGGTGGCGGTGAGGCCGTCGATCAGCAGGGCCAGGACCCGGCGGCGCAGCTGGGCGGTGCGCTCGGGATCGGGCAGTGTAATCGTCGCGCAGGCTTCGAGGATCAGGCCGAAGTCGGCGACGGTGACCCCGGGACGCAGCCGCCCCGATTCCCGGGCCCGGCGCAGGAGTTCGTCATTGAGTTCGGCCGAGCGCTGGACGTCCGGGAGGATCGATTCGTCCGGGGTGAAGGTGCCGGCCAGATGCACGGTCAGCGAGTGCACATCGGCGTCGACCACGCGGTGCAGGAAGTCGACCAGCGCCGCCCAGCCGTCGGAATTCTCCAGGGCCGCTTCGGCTTCCGTGTTGTAGCGGCGCAGTCCGTCGTAGCAGAGGGTGCGCAGCAGCTCCTCCTTGCTCGGATAGCGGCGGTACAGCGCACTGATGCCCACCCCCGCGCGCTCGGCGACGGCCGAGATCGGCGCCTTGGGTTCGGCCAGGAACACGTCCCGGGCGGCGGCCAGGATGAGTTCGTCATTGCGCGCGGCCTGCGCCTTGCGGCCGGGTAGGGCGCGCTGAGCTGCGGGTTCGGCTGTCTTCGACATGCATCCGAGCCTACCACTTGAACGGAATGATCCGTTCCGTTATCGTTTTAACAGAACGAAGCATTCCGTTCCGACAAGGAGAGAATGATGAACGCCATCCGCCCCTTCCGCATCGACGTCCCCCAGGCCCAGCTGGACGATCTGGCCGAGCGGCTGCGCAAGGCGCTGTGGCCGAACGAGCTGCCGGGCGTGGGCGACACGTACGGCGTCCCGAACGCGCGCATCCGCGAGCTCGCGCAGTACTGGCTGGAGGAGTTCGACTGGCGGGCACTGGAATCCGAGCTGAACGCCTACCCGCAGTTCACCACCGAGATCGAGGGCGAGGATATCCACTTCCTGCACGTGCGGTCGGCGCGAGAAGACGCCACCCCGGTGATCCTCACCCACGGCTGGCCGGGCTCGATCCTCGAGTACGTGGATCTCATCGCGCCGCTCACCGCACCCGAGGATGCGGACGCCCCGGCCTTCCACGTGATCATCCCGTCGCTGCCGGGCTACGGATTCTCCGGCCCGACCCGCTCCGCCGGCTGGAACCGCTACCGCACCGCCCGCGCCTGGGTGGAGCTCATGGACCGGCTCGGCTACACCCGGTTCGGCGCGATCGGCAATGACGCCGGCTCGATGATAGCGCCGGAAATGGGCCGGATCGCGCCGGATCGCGTGCTGGGAGTCCATGTGACGCAGCTGTTCTCGTTCCCGTCGGGCGACCCGGCCGAGATGGCCGGCCTGTCCGAGGAGGACATGGCCGCGCTGGCGCACCTGCAGTGGTTCTACGACAACAAGTTCGCGTTCAATACGGTGTCGAGCCAGCAGCCGCACACCCTGGCCTTCGCGCTGTCGGACTCGCCGCTGGGCCTGCTGGGCTGGAACTCGCAGCTCTTCCCCGAGAGCCTCGACGCGGAATTCGTGATCGGCAATGTGGCCACCTACTGGCTCACCGGCACCGCCGGATCCTCCATCCGCTTCTACTACGAGGACGCCCATGCCACCGAGCAGCCCACCGGACCGACCACCGTCCCCACCGCGCTGGCCATGTTCGCCGGCGATTTCCAGTCCATCCGCCCCTTCGCCGAACGCGATCACAAGAACATCGTGAGCTGGCACGCCTACGACGTGAACTCGGGCTCGACCAGCGCCAACGATGCCGCGGGACACTACGCCGCGCACGAGGCGACCGACGTGCTGGTCGCGGATATTCGCGAATTCTTCGCCGGGCTGCGCTGATTCGCCCGGTTCCGCTCGAAGGCCGGCCCGGTTCATCCCACGGGCCGGCCTGGATCCTCCCGCATGTTCGCGAGACGCGCGGCGATGGTTCCCGGAGGCACTCGCTGATGTACTGAATTCATCATCGCAACAACGAATTACACGAGGTGAGAGCCATGAAGGTCGCCATTTTCGGAGCCACCGGAACCGTCGGTCGCCACGTCGTCGCCCGCGCCCTCGCGGCCGGGCATCAGGTCACCGCACTGACCCGCGATCCCGCCAACCTGACCGCCGCACCCCACGAGCGGCTGCGCGTCGAGGTCGGCGATGTGCTGGACCCGGCCGTGGTGGAGCGCACCGTGATCGGGCAGGACGCGGTGATCGTCGCCCTCGGCGCGGGCCGCAAGGGCGTGGTGCGCGCCGAAGGCACCCGCCACATCATCGAGGCCATGGCTCGGACCGGGGTGAAGCGGCTGATCTGCCAGTCCTCGCTGGGTGTCGGCGACAGCCGCGGCAATCTGAACTTCGTCTGGAAGTACGTCATGTTCGGCATGCTGCTGCGGCAGGCCTATGCCGATCACGTGCGGCAGGAGGAGTACGTGCTGGCCAGTGATCTGGACTGGACCATCGTGCGGCCCAGCGCCTTCACCGACGGACCGGCCACCGGAAACTACCGCCGCGATTTTCCGGCCACGGAAACCGGTCTGTCACTGAAGATCTCACGCGCCGACATCGCCGAGTTCCTCGTCGCACAGCTCACCGACGTCACCTACGTCCGTCGCACCCCGGGCATCTCGAACTGACCCGGTGCGCCGCCGATCAGAAGCCGAAAACCTCTGCCATGGAGATGGATTCGTCGTCCCAGCGCCGTTCTATGGCCGCGCGCTCGGCATCCGGGAGGTACGGATCCCATCCGGCCCGGCGCCAGAAGGCTTCTCGATGCTCATCGCTGAGGGGATGCGGCGTGCTCATGGCGGATTCCCTGGATCGTGACGACCGTCACATCGATTCTAACGACGAGGTAGATCACTTGCGGCCGAGTCGCGCACCCACTTGCGTGCGACGGAAAGAACCGAGCGCTCGTCCCCCATCGGGTCCAAGCGCTCAGTCCTTTTGTGGCGGTGGCAAGCCTGCCGGTCAGGTGGTCTTCGGCGAGGTCAGGTCGTAGAGGGTGATGCCGTCCACCTCCTGCGAGTCGAAGTGCTCCTTCACCCACGCCGTGATCTGCGAGCTCTGGCTCTGGTTGCCGCCGTTGCCGCCGCGGTCGCCGCCCATCTGATTGCCACTGATGATGTAGTGGATCCGGCCGACCTGCACGTACTCCTGGAACTGGGACAGTGTCGGCGAGGGGTCGCTGCCGTTGAAGCCACCGATCGGCATGACCGGCAGCTGGGTCGCCAGCTGGAATCCGGCCGCCGAGTTGGAGCTGACCGTCGCCGCCACCCAGGTGTACTCGGAGCCGTCGGCCTTCAGCAGCGCGGTGACCTTGTCACTCGGGTTGCTCGCCATCATCATGTTGCCAGCGCCGCCGCCGAATCCGCCGTGCTGACCGCCACCCGGCTGACCGCCGGGCATGCCATTGCCGGGTCCCGCATTGTCACCCGGTCCACCGTTGCCGGTGCGGCCGTTGGGCATACCGTGGTCGCCGCCGCGCGGACCGCCCGGACCCCAGCCGCCGCGCACCGGGGGTCCGGCCGAGGGCATCGGCCCCTGATGTGCGGTGGCGATGCCGTCCACGGCGTAGGCGGTGGGACCGGCCAGACCGGCCAGCACCGCGGCCGCCGCGACGGCCAGGCCGGCCCTGCGGGGCAGGCGAATCAGCAGCAGGACGGTGGCGACGATGCCGCCCACCAGGACCACCCAGCGCAGCCACGGCACGAAGGACGTGCTGCGGGACAGGATGATCCACGCCGTGGCCGTGGTCAGGACCATCGCCGGCACGGCGGCCAGACGCACCCACAGCCGATCGCGGTGCTGCCAGGCGAGCACCGAGCCCGCGCCCATCAGTGCGGCCACGGCCGGGGCCAGCGCCACCGTGTAGTACGGATGGAAGATGCCCTTCATGAGGCTGAACACCAGTCCGGTGCCCACCAGCCAGCCGCCGAACAGGATCAGCGTGGCGCGCTGCGGATCGGTGCGGGTCAGCTTGCCGCGCAGGGCGATTCCCGCCACCAGCAGCACCAGGGCGGCCGGGATGAGCCAGGCGATCTGACCGGCCTGCGCCGGTTCGAACAGCCGCCCGATACCTGGCGTGCCCCACATGCCGCCACCGCCGGTCGGCAGCTGGTCGCCGCCGCCGAAACCGCCGACGCTGCCGCGCTCATTGCCGTCGAGACGGCCCAGGCCGTTGTAGCCGAGGGTGAGTTCGATGATCGAATTATGCTGCGAGCCGCCGAAGTACGGGCGATCCGAGGCCGGCCACAGCTCGGCCAGCAGCACCCACCAGCCCGCGCCCGCCATCATGGCCGCGGCCGCGCCGAACAGCTGCGCGATGCGCTTGCCCAGCTCGGGCGGGCCCGCGATCAGGTAGGTCAGTGCCAACGCGGGCACCACCAGCAGCACCTGCAACTGCTTGGCCAGAAAGCCGAGTCCGATGAACGCGCCGGTGACCAGCACCCAGCGCCAGCGGCCGTCGGCGACCGCGCGGGTCATGGCCCAGGCCGCGGCCAGCATGAGGAACACCAGCATGGCGTCCGGGTTGTTGAACCGGAACATCACGGCGGCAATGGGAGTCAGCGCCAGCACCAGGCCGGCCAGCAGTCCGGCGCTCGCGCCGAAGCTGCGGCGCACGATGGCCCACAGCAGCGCCACCGAGGCCACGCCGAGCAGGGCCTGCGGCAGCAGCATGCTCCAGCTGTGCAGGCCGAAGATCCGCACCGAGATCTCCATGGGCCACAACGACAGTGGCGTCTTGTCCACGGTGATGGAGTTGGCCGCGTCGGAGGAGCCGAAGAACATGGCCTTCCACGACACCGAACCCGCCTGCACGGCGGCCGCGTAGAAGGAGTTGGCCCAGCCGTTGGCGGACAGGTTCCAGAGGTAGGCGATGGCGGTGCCGATCAGCAGGGCCGCCAGCGCCAGGTACTCGCGGCGGCCGGTGCCGGCCGCGGGCGGCTCGGCCGGGGGTGGAGCGAGCCGGGGCTCGGTCAGAGTCGCGGTCATCGGTCGCCTCCTCGGTCAGCTCGATCAGTGGGGGTGTCGGACGGGGTGGTCCAGTACGGCAGGTCGCCGTGTTCGGGGTGGCACCGGCCGGGGAAGTCCACTCGCACCAGCCGGAAGCCGTCGTCCGGAAGCGCCTGTGGCGCAGGGAAGATCGTGGTCACCGGACCGCCTCGGGCACGGGATGCCGCCCGGCATTGCGGAAGACCCAGCGCAGGCCGACGAAGCGCAGCAGGGTGGCGACCAGGTTGGCGATCACCAGCACCAGCAGTTCCAGGTGCACCGCAGCATCCGGGGCCCAGTGGTGCAGGGTGTAGAGCGAGCCACTGGTCAGCGCCAGGCCGACGCCGAAGATGACCAGACCCTGGAAGTGGTGCGACACCGCCTGACTGGACCCGCGCACCCCGAAGGTGAAGGCGCGGTTGGCGGCGGTATTGCCGATCGCGGTGACCAGCAGGGCCAGGAAGTTGGCGGCCTGCGCGCCCGTGATGCCCTGCAGCAGGACGTAGAGCAGCAGGTAGGCCAGGGTCGAGGTGACACCGACGATGCCGAAGCGAACCAGCTGCCCGACCATGCCCAGCGGCACGCCCTCCACCAGCGGCTCGCGGCCGATGGCGGCGCGCAGCTCGTGGATGGGCAGCCGGCCGGTGGTCAGCGCGCGACCGACCCGCCAGACGCCGAGCAGGTCCTTGCGGGCGGTGTCGATGATGTCCACCCGGGAGTCCGGGTCGTCGATCCAGTCCACCGGCACCTCGTGGATGCGCAGCCCGATGCGCTCGGCCAGCACCAGCAGTTCGGTGTCGAAGAACCATTCGCCGTCCTCGACGAGCGGCAGCACCAGCTTGGCCACCTCGCCGCGCATGGCCTTGAAGCCGCACTGCGCGTCGGAGAACTTGGCCTGCAGCGAGGCCCGCAGGATCAGGTTGTAGCAGCGGGAGATGATCTCGCGCTTGGGCCCGCGCACCACCCGTGAGGAGGAGGCCAGCCGAGTGCCGATGGCGACATCGGAGTGCCCGGACACCAGCGGCGCGACCAGCGGTAGCAGCGCGTTGAGGTCGGTGGACAGGTCCACGTCCATGTAGGCGACGACCTGGGCGTCGGAGGCCTGCCAGACCTCGCGCAACGCGCGGCCGCGGCCCTTGCGGTCCAGGTGCACCACCCGCACGCCGTCCATCTGGTCGGCCAGCTGCCGGGCCATCTCGAGGGTGTGGTCGGTGGAGGCGTTGTCGGCGATGGTGATGCGCGCCGTGAAGGGGAAGTTCAGCGTGAGGAACGCGTGCAGTCTGCGCACGCAGGGGCCGAGGTCGACCTCCTCGTTGTAGACCGGAACGACCACATCCACGACGGGCGCGGTCACTGCTTCTGCGGGTTCCGCCGCCCGCACGGCGGTTACGGTGTCGTTCATGGTGACCAATCTCGATCACCAGACTCACATCAGTCTGCGGCCTGCCTGGGAGGTTCCTGGGAGCCGCTTGCCTCAGCGTCGATTTCGTGCGTTGCGTGACCCCGGATCGAGATCGCGCGAGCCCCGCCGTGATCGCGCTAGCTCGGTCCGAGATGCAGCCGCCACAGCGGGGAGACCGGTCCGTGTCCTTTGCCCAGGTCGTAGGACGCTTCCAGGCAGCGGAAGGTCCATTCCTTGGCGAAGGCGACCGCGTCGGGGACCGAGTAGCCATGGGCCAGCGCGCAGCAGATGGACGCGGCCAGGGTGTCGCCGCCGCCGTGATCGTTGCCGGTGACCAGGCGCCGGGCGGGGAGCTCGTGGAAGGTGTCGCCGTCGAAGAGCAGGTCGGTGGACTGCTCCGAGGTGCGCAGGTGGCCGCCCTTGACGATGGCCCACTGCGGACCCAGCGCGATGAGCGCCTCGGCGGCCTTGCGGGCGGAAGCGTCGTCGATCACGTCGATGCCGGTGATCAGACGGACCTCGTCGAGGTTGGGGGTGACCACGGTGGCCAGCGGAATCAGGGTGTGGCGCACCGCATCCAGGGCCTCGGCGTGCAGGAGGGCGTCGCCGTGCATGGAGGCGGCGACCGGATCGACCACCAGCGGGATGCTGCCCTGGCGTCCGATGCCGACCTCGCGGCAGACCCCGGCCACGGCCTCGATGATGGCGGTGGAGGCCAGCATGCCGGTCTTGGCCGCGCCGATTCCGATGTCGCCGACCACGGTTCGCACCTGGTCGGCCACGATCTGCGGCGGGATCTCGTGGAAACCGCTGACGCCGACGGTGTTCTGCACCGTCACCGCGGCGACCGCCACGCACGCGTGCACACCGCACAGGGCCATGGTGCGGGAGTCGGCCTGGATACCCGCGCCGCCGCCGGAGTCGGTGCCCGCGATGGTGAGGGCGCGGACCGGGGTGGTGCCGTTCGGGGCAAGCGGTAAGAGTTGCACGGCGCTTATCTTGCCGTGTTCAATTTGCCCTCCGCTTCGCTCCGGGCGGGTTCGCGGCGCTGGAGTCTCGTTCTTCCCTCCCTCCGCTCCTCCGCTTCGCTCCCCCGCTCCACTCAGTCCAGAACGAGACGCGCCGCGAACCAGGGGCGATCAACCATCATTATTGACAATCATTATCATTAAGTCCGTGACTTCAACTCAGCTGCCTGTGACCGTGCTGTCGGGATTCCTCGGTGCGGGCAAGACGACCCTGCTCAACCACATCCTGGCCAACCGGGAGGGCCGCCGGGTGGCGGTCATCGTCAATGACATGAGCGAGGTGAACATCGACGCGGCGCTCGTCGCGGGACAGGGGCACCTGGACCGCACCGAGGAGAGACTGGTCGAGCTCACCAACGGCTGCATCTGCTGCACACTGCGCGAGGACCTCATCGAATCGGTGGGAAAACTGGCGCGGGAGGGGCGTTTCGACCAGCTGGTCATCGAATCCACCGGAATCTCCGAGCCGATGCCGGTGGCGGCCACCTTCGAGTGGGAGTTCGAGGACGGCTTTCAGCTCGGCGAACTCGCGCGTCTGGACACCATGGTGACGGTCGTGGACTGCTCTACCTTCCTCGCCGAAGTGGTGAAGGGGCAGGCCCTGGCCGAGCGGAATCTGCAAGCGGGAGAAGGGGATGCGCGCACCATTGCCGACCTGCTGGTCGATCAGGTCGAGTTCGCGAACGTGCTGGTGCTCAACAAGACCGACCTGGTGAGCGCGAATGCCGTCGGAACCGTGGAGGCCATGATCCGGCGATTGAACCCGGGCGCGCGGATCCTGCGCGCCGCACACGGCGTCGTCGACCTCACCGAAGTTCTCGGCACCGGCCGCTACAACCCCGATCTCGCCGCCCAATTCGAGGGCTGGGACGAGGAATTGGCGGGCGGCCACACCCCCGAAACCGAGGAATACGGCATCAGCAGTCTCACCTTCACCGCCGACCGCCCCTTCCACCCCGAACGCCTCGACGCCGCCCTCGCCCAACTACAGAGACTGCTCCGCAGCAAAGGCTTCTTCTGGCTGGCGAGCCGCCCGCACCTGGCCGCCATCTGGTCCCAGGCCGGCCCGAACCTGACCTTCGAAGCCGGCGCCTACTGGGACGCCCTCGACATGCAACCCGGCCAGGAAATCGTCTTCATCGGCATCAGACTCGACCGTCCCCACGTCCACGACCTCCTGACCTCGGCACTCCTCACCGACGCCGAACTGGCTGCGGGCCACCAGGAATGGCTCACCTACCCCGACCCCTTCCCCTCGTGGGACCCATCCCACAACCACGCCTGATCATCCGAACCGGCGGCGACTGCCCGAGCGACTCCGCCACCTATGACACAGGTCATACGAAGGCGATGTCACAAGACCGGACGATTTCGAGTCTTGTGTGCGAATCGCTGAGAAGGAGTCGCCACCATGAACATCGCCCTGTGGATCTGCGCCGGCCTGCTGGCAGCCGTAGCCCTCTTCGGCGGCCTCACGAAAATCGTCGTCCCCAAGGAGAAGCTGGCCGCCGCCCCCGGCGGCGGCTGGACCGGCGACGCCACCGCCACATTCGTCAAAACCCTCGGCGCCCTGGAAGTCCTGGCCGCCCTCGGCCTCACCCTCCCCGCAGCCCTGGACATAGCCCCGTTCATGGTCCCGGTCACCGCCGTCTGCTGGATCCTGCTGATGATCGGCGCCATGATCACCCACCTCCGCCACGGCGACCGAGCCGCCCTGATCGCCAACGTGCTCTACCTGGCCCTGGCCCTCTTCATCACCGTGGGCCGCTTCTGGCTCCACCCCTTCTGACCAGCACCGAGTGCCTAACCGAGATACGCGCTACCCGATCCCTTGCGCGATCCAGCATTTATCGGGCTGTCGTGGTGTGCGGCGCGGCGGGTTCCGATGTACAGGAGGATTGTCGCGAGCGCCATGATCGGCCAGGGGGTGGGCGCGAGGACGATGGCGCCGATCACGGTCCAGATCCCCAGAATCCAGGGGATGAAGGGCGGTGGCGTGATGTGCCGGTTGTCCAGCCAGAGCACGGTCAGGCCGACCACGATCAGCGGAATGCCGAAGCTGTCCAGGGAGAGCCAGTAGGCGCTGTCCGCCGGGCTCATGGCGGCGAAGTCGTCGCCCCACAGCCCTCCGCTGAACCACGCTCCGGCGTGGCGTGCCGCGTGCTCGATCGTCAATGCGCCCACGGTGTGTGCGGCTCCGAAAAATACGATGAGCCGACCAGCCCACTTGATCATCCGAACTCCCCATTTCTCTTGCGGGGTGCGTGTCTCGTCCCCCGCCAGCCTTGTTGTACGGTGGCGTATAACAGCGAGGGTAGCCCTGATATACGGTGCCGTATAGAAGGCGAGGCGTGAGAGGAGTCACCCTATGGGCGTGGCCCGCACCCCACGCGAGGCGTGGATCGAGCAGGGCTTGCAGACGCTCGTCGACAGCGGCGTGGAAGCGGTCCGCATCGAAGTCCTGGCCAAGCGGCTGGGCGTGACCAAGGGCGGGTTCTACGGTTACTTCCCCGACCGCGCAACCCTTTTGGAGGCGATGCTGGACGTCTGGGAGCACGAGAGCACCGACGAAGTGCTCGAAACCATTGCGCTCGAGGACGACCCGCGGGACAGGATCACGCTCGCCGGCCAATTGACCTTGTCCCCCAGCCGATTGCTCGCAATCGACCTGGCGATCCGGGACTGGGCCCGCCGCGATGAATCGGTCGCCGCCCGGCTCCGCCGCGTCGACGACCGCCGAATGGCCTTGCTACGCGAAACCATCGGCACTTTTTGTTCCGACCCCGACGAGATCGAGGCCCGCAGCCTGCTCGCCTTCTGCCTGGCCATCGGGAACCAGTTCCTCGCCGCCGACCACGGACCTGGCCGCACCCGCGCCCAGGTCCTCGCCCGCGCCGCCGCGATCCTCCTCGACCGCCCCGCAGAGCCGGACCGCTAGCCAGCGAACAACGAATCTGCGCCGAGTCTGCCACGGCGGCACCGGGTTCGGCGAGCACGGCGGTCAGGGCGGCGGTCGCCGGATGGTCAGTGGCGGGCGGCCAGAGCGGTGTGGAGGGTGGCAGCCCACTGTTGGACGATTTCCTTGCGGCGCAGGGAGTCGTCGGTGAGGACATCGGCGAGGCCGAGGCCGCGGGCCAGGTCGAGGGTGGCCTGTACCAGGTGGTGGGCGACCGGATCCGAGTCGTCCACGCCCAGCGCCTCGACGGCCATCCGATGCGAGATGCGGCCGAAGCGGGCTTCCAGGGGGACGATTCGTTCCCGCAGGGCCGGGTCGGCGGCCGCGTGGGTCCACACCTGCAGCGCCGCCTTGAACAGCGGGCTGGTGTAGGACTCGACCAGGCCGGCCACCACCGCCTCGGTGCGCGCGACGCCCTCGGCGACGTCGGCGACCGCGAGGGCGTCGGCCTTGGCCTGGTCCATCCGAGTGTCGAACATGTACTCCAGGGCGGCGGTGATCAGATCCTCACGGGTGGGAAAGTGATGCTGGGCCGCACCGCGCGACACCCCGGCCCGTTCGGCCACCACCGCGACCGTGGCGGCCGCCCAGCCCGTCTGGGCCAGGCAGTCGATGGTCGCCTCCAGCAGCCGCTGCCGGGTGGCCCGGCTGCGGTCCTGCTTGGGTTCGTGGGGTGTCGCCATGGTTGCCTATTCTGCCCAGCTGGGTGGGCGGCGCTGCATGAAGGCCGTGATGCCCTCGATCACCTCGGGGGTGCCGAAGAAGCTCGCGGAGCGTTTGGCCAGGTCCTCGGCCCCGCGGTCGAAGGCCGCGAGCAGGTCCGCGTTGACGAGCTGCTTGGCTTCGGCCAGGCCCTGCGGTGAGCCCTTGCGGAGTTCACCGAGCAACCGCGCGGTCTCGGCCGCGGGGTCGTCGGCGGCGACGGTGATGAGACCGATGCGTTCGGCCTCGGCCGCGTCGAAGGTCTCGCCGGTCTGGAAGTAGCGGGCCGCCGACCGGCCGGTCATGCGCGGCAGCAGGGTCAGCGAGATCATGAACGGGGCCAGGCCGATCCGCACCTCGGTCAGCGCGAAGCTGCTGTTCCGCCCGGCGACCACGAGGTCACAGGCGGCGATGATGCCCATGCCGCCCGCCCGCACATTGCCGTCCACCTGCGCCACCACGGGCTTGGGGATGGCGAGGATGTCGCGCAGCACCGAGATCATCCAGCGGGTGCGGATGTCGGCGGCGGCCGCCGGGTCGGCGTCCACCGCCTCCTTGAGATCCGCGCCCGCGCAGAAGGTGTTGCCGGTGTGGGTGAGCACCACCCCGCGCACCGCGTCGTCCCCGGTCGCCCGCGCCAGGCCCGCGAGCAGTTCGGTGACCAGCCGTGAGCTCAGGGCGTTGCGATTGTGCGGGGAGTCCAGGGTCAGTACCGCGAATCCGTCGCGCACCTCGTAGCGCACGAACGGCGCGTCCGCGGCGGCACCGGCTGTGTCGGTCATCGAATACTCCTGCTGCTGTGTGGCTTTCGGGTGCGGGAGGGACGAGTGGCGGTGGCCGCGCACACCGCCGCCACTCGTCGCCCCCGGTCAGTAGGACCGGGGCAGACCCAGCGAGTGCTGGGCCACGAAATTGAGGATCATCTCGCGGCTGACCGGCGCCACCCGGGCGATGCGGGCAGCGGCCAGCATGCCCGCCAGGCCCACATCCGAGGTCAGGCCGGAACCGCCGTGGGTCTGGATGGCCTGGTCGAGAGCCTTGATACTGGCCTCGGCCGCAGCATATTTCGCCATATTGGCGGCCTCGGCCGCACCGAAGTCGTCACCGGTGTCGTAGAGGAACGCGGCCTTCTGCATCATGACCTTGGCCAATTCCAGATCGATCTTCACCTGCGCCAGCGGGTGCGAGATGCCCTGGTGCGCGCCGATCGGCGCGCCCTTCCACACCGCGCGCTCCTTGGCGTAGGCCACGGCCCGGTCGATGGCGTAGCGACCCATGCCGACCGCCATGGCCGCGCCCATGATGCGCTCCGGGTTCAGGCCCGCGAACAGCTGCGCGATGGCGGCGTCCTCCTGGCCGACCAGGGCGGTGGCGGGCAGCCGCACATCGTCGAGGAACAGCGTGAACTGGTTGTCCGGCTCGAGAATGTCCATCTCCTGCTTCGTCTTCACGAAGCCGGGGGCGTCGGTGGGGACGATGAACAGGGCGGGCTGCAGGTTGCCGGTCTTGGCGTTCTCGGAGCGGGCCACGATGAGCACCGCCTCGGCCTGGTCCACGCCGGAGATGAAGATCTTGCGGCCGTTGAGGATCCAGTCCTCGCCGTCGCGGCGGGCAGTGGTGGTGATCTTGTGCGAGTTGGAGCCCGCGTCCGGCTCGGTGATGCCGAAGACCATCTTCGACGAGCCGTCGGCCAACTTGGTCAGCCAGTGCTGCTTCTGCGCCTCGGTGCCGTACTTGGTGATGATGGTGCCGCAGATGGCGGGCGAGACCACCATGAGCAGCAGGCCGCAGCCCTGCGCCGCCAATTCCTCCTGCACGAGCGCGAGTTCGTAGATGCCCGCGCCACCGCCGCCGTACTCCTCGGGCAGGTTCACGCCCAGGAAGCCGAGCTTGCCGGCCTCGTCCCACAGCTCGTCGAAGGGCTCGTTGCGGCGAGCCTTAGGGCCGGCGTAGTCGCGGAAGTTGTACTTGGCGGCCAGCTTGGCCACCGCGGCTCGCAGCGCCTTCTGCTCGTCGGTCTCGATGAAACTCATTGCCTACTCCTGATCTTCGCTGTGGACCACGGCGAGAACCGTGCCGACCTCGACCTGCTGGCCGGCGGAAACGTTCAATTCGGTGAGCACGCCGGCGGTGGGTGCGGCAATGGTGTGCTCCATCTTCATCGCCTCCAGCCACAGGATGGGCTGGCCCTTCTCGAGCCGGTCGCCGACCGCCGCGCCCAGGCGGATGACCGCACCCGGCATCGGGGCCAGCAGCGAGCCCTCGGCCACCTGGTCGGCCGGGTCCTCGAAGCGCGGCAGGCGGCGCACGGCCACCGGGCCGAGCGGGGAATCCACCGCGACCAGGTCGCCGTAGCGGGCGATCTCGAAGCGCCGGCGCACCGGGCCGCGCTCCCCCGGGACCTGGAGCACCACGAGATCCGGTGTGGCCTCCAGCAATTCGAGGCCGTCGTGGCCCTCGACCTCGACACCCGTGCGGGTCAGGCGGTAGCGCACCTCATGCTTGCCGGTCAGGCGCGACTCGTAGAACTTGGACTGCGGCTGCGACGGCAGATTGCGCCAGCCGCTGGGCAGGCCGCTGCCAACCCGTGCCGCGCGCCGGTTGGCGGCGGCGTCGGCGAGCGCGGCGGCCACGATGGACAGCTGCTCGCCGGTCTCGGAAACCAGTGGCGCCGAGAGCTTCTCGAGATCGTGGGTCGCGAAGAACGCCGTATCGGTGTCGCCCGCCAGGAACGCCGGATGCCGCAGCACCCGCACCAGCAGGTCGCGGTTGGTGACGAGGCCATGAATCTTGGCCCGCTGCAGGGCAGCAGCCAGCAGATGCGCCGCCTCGTCGCGGGTCTCGGCGAAGGAGATGACCTTCGACAGCATGGGGTCGTAGTGCACGCCCACCACGGAACCGTCCACCACGCCGGTGTCCAGGCGCACGCCCGGCTCGGTCAGCACGGTGAATTCGCCCAGGGTGCCGGGGATGTCGAGCTTGTGGACAGGTCCGGACTGCGGCTGCCAGTCGTGGGCCGGATCCTCGGCGTACAGGCGCACCTCGATGGAGTGGCCGCGCATCTCCGGCTGCCGCGCGGGCAGCGCGCGACCGGCGGCCACCTGCAGCTGCAGGCGCACCAGGTCGAGGCCGGTGACCTGCTCGGTGACCGGATGTTCCACCTGCAGACGGGTATTCATCTCCAGGAAGAAGAAGTCGCCCTTCTCGTCGGCCAGGAATTCGACGGTGCCCGCACCCTCGTAGCCGATGGCCTCCGACGCCAGCCGCGCCGCCTCGAACAGCCGCGCCCGCATACCGTCGATCTTCTCGACCAGCGGCGACGGAGCCTCCTCGACGACCTTCTGGTGGCGGCGCTGGATCGAGCACTCGCGCTCGCCGACCGCCCACACGGTGCCGTGGGTGTCGGCCATCACCTGCACCTCGATGTGGCGGCCGGTCTCCAGGTAGCGCTCACAGAACACGGTCGGATCGCCGAAGGCGGACTGGGCTTCCCGCTGCGCCGCCTCGATCTGACCGGTCAGCTCGGACAGTTCGCGCACCACACGCATGCCGCGACCGCCACCGCCGGCGGACGCCTTGATCAGCACCGGCAGCATGTCGGCGGTGACCTCGGCCGGATCCAGCTGCTTCAGCACCGGGACACCGGCGGCGTCCATCATCTTCTTGGACTCGACCTTGGAGCCCATCTGCTCGATGGCCGCGACCGGCGGGCCGATCCAGACGAGGCCGGCGGCCTGCACGGCCTTGGCGAATTCGGCGTTCTCGGAGAGGAATCCGTAGCCGGGGTGGATGGCGTCGGCACCGGCGGCCAGCGCGGCCTCGATGATCAGGTCGGCACGCAGGTAGGTCTCGCCGGGGGTGTTGCCCGGCAGGCGAATTGCGGCATCGGCCTCGGCCACGTGCGGGGCGTTCGCATCGGCATCCGAATAGACGGCAGTGGTCGCGATACCCATCCGACGGCAGGTGGCGAACACCCGTCGTGCGATCTCGCCACGGTTGGCGACCAGAACATTGGTGAGCCCGCCCGTCACCCCACCGCCACCCCTGTGGGAATCGCTTCGCGATACAGTCATTTCTGGCCTCACATCCGGAAGACGCCGAAGCCCTCGGCGCCCTTGATCGGGGAATTGTGGATGGCGGACAACGCCATTCCCAACACCGTGCGGGTGTCACGTGGGTCGATGACGCCGTCGTCGTAGAGGCGGCCCGACATGAACATGGGCAGCGATTCGGCCTCGATCTGCGCCTCGATCATGGCGCGCATCCCGGCGTCGGCCTCCTCGTTGAAGGGCATGCCCTTGGCCTCGGCCGCGGCCCGGCCCACGATGGAGATGACGCCCGCCAGCTGTGCGCCGCCCATGACGGCGGATTTGGCGCTGGGCCAGGCGAACACGAAGCGCGGATCGTAGGCGCGCCCGCACATGCCGTAGTGGCCCGCGCCGTAGGACGCGCCCATGAGCAGCGAGATATGCGGCACCTTCGAATTCGACACCGCGTTGATCATCATCGCGCCGTGCTTGATGATGCCCTTCTGCTCGTACTCCTTGCCGACCATGTAGCCGGTGGTGTTGTGCAGGAACAGCAGTGGCGTGTTCGACTGGTTGGCCAGCTGGATGAACTGGGTGGCCTTCTGCGCTTCCTCGGAGAACAGCACGCCGCGGGCATTGGCGAGAATGCCGACCGGGTAGCCGTGCAGTTCCGCCCAGCCGGTCACCAGGCTGGAACCGTAGAGCGGCTTGAACTCGTCGAAGTCGGAGCCGTCGACCACGCGGGCGATGACCTCGCGCGGATCGAACGGGATCTTGAGGTCGGTCGGCACGATGCCGAGCAGTTCCTCCGAGTCGTACATCGGCTCGATCACCTCGGTGACCGGGCGCGCGGCCGGACCCTGCTTCTGCCAGTTCAGCCGCTTGACGATGGAGCGGCCCAGCCGGATCGCGTCCTGCTCGTCCACGGCCAGGTAGTCGGCCAGACCCGAAATCCGGGCGTGCATTTCGGCGCCGCCGAGGGATTCGTCGTCGGACTCCTCACCAGTGGCCATCTTCACCAGCGGCGGACCGCCCAGGAACACCTTGGAGCGCTCCTTGATCATGACCGTGTAGTCGGACATGCCCGGGACATACGCGCCGCCGGCGGTGGAGTTGCCGAAAACCAGTGCGATGGTGGGGATTCCGGCTGCCGACAGCCGGGTGAGGTCCCGGAACATCCGCCCGCCGGGGACGAACACCTCTTTCTGCGTCGGCAGATCCGCGCCGCCGGACTCGACCAGGCCGATCACCGGCAGCCGGTTCTCCAGCGCGATGTCGTTCATGCGCAGGTTCTTGCGCAGCGTCCACGGATTCGACGTACCGCCGCGCACGGTCGGATCCGGCGCCACGATCATGCACTCGACGCCCTCGACAATGCCGATGCCCGCGATCACGCTGGCGCCCACATGGAAGTCGCTGCCCCAGGCCGCGAGCGGGGCCAGCTCCAGGAACGGCGAATCCTCGTCGATGAGCAGTTCGATGCGCTCACGCGCGGTCAGTTTGCCGCGCTTGCGGTGCCGGGCCATCTTGTCCGGGCCACCGCCCGCGATGTTCTTGGCGTACTCGGCCTCCACCTCGGCCAGCTTGGCCGTCATGGCCTCGGCGGCGGCCTGATAGTCCGCCGAATTCGGGTCTACGGATGTGCGCAGAATACTCAAGACTGGAACCCCAATCGCTTGGCCGCGAGGCTGGTCAGGATCTCGTTGGTGCCGCCGCCGATGCCGAGAATGCGGACATCGCGGTAGTGGCGCTCGACTTCGGACTCACGCATGTAGCCGAGGCCGCCGAAGAGCTGCACCGCCTGGTGGGCAACCCATTCCGCGGTCTCCACGGCGGTGTTCTTGGCGAAGCACACCTCGGCGATCAAATCGGTCTCACGGCGGGCGGCGCGCTCGGCCACGGCGTGTGTGTACACGCGCGCGACATCGATGCGGCGCGCCATCTCCGACAGCGTGTTCTGCACGGCCTGGCGGCTGATCAGCGGGCGGCCGAAGGTCTCCCGGTCCCGGCACCACTGCAGCGTCAGGTCCAGGCAGCGCTGGGCGTGCCCGTACCCCTGCACGGCCAGGCCCACCCGCTCGCTCACGAAAGCCTGTGCGATCTGGGCGAATCCGCTGTTCTCCGGGCCGACCAGGTTCGAGACCGGCACTCGCACATCGACATACGACAGTTCGGCGGTGTCCGAGCACAGCCAGCCCATCTTCTCCAGCTTGCGGCTGACGGTGAACCCGGGCGTGCCCTTCTCCACCACCAGCAGCGACACACCCGCCGCGCCCGGACCGCCCGTACGCACCGCGGTCACCACGAAATCGGCGCGCACACCGGAGGTGATGAAGGTCTTGGACCCGTTCACGATGAAGTCGTCGCCGTCCCGGACCGCCGTGGTCCGCAGATGCCCGACATCCGAACCGCCGCCCGGCTCGGTGATGGCCAGCGATCCGATCTTCTCGCCCGCCAGCGTCGGCCGCACCCAGCGCTCGATGTGCTCGGCATTGCCCGAGGCGATCAGGTGCGGCACCGCGATACCGCAGGTGAACAGGGAGGCGAACAGGCCGCCCGAGCAGCCCGCGTAGTGCAGCTCCTCGGCCACGATGGCGGCGTCGATGCCGTCGCCACCGGAACCGCCGGCGGATTCCGGGAACTGGATGCCCAGCAGCCCCAGCGCACCCGCCTTCTTGTGCAGCTCACGCGGGATCTCGCCGTTGCGCTCCCACTCGTCCAGATACGGCAGTACCTCCCGCTCCGCGAAACCGCGCACGGTGGCGCGCAATTCGCGACGTTCGGGTGTCTGCCACGGGTCTGCATATCCGGCGCTCATACCGCCTCGTTCCCTTCCGCGAGGCCGAACCCTCGCCTGTCACCGGCCCGGCCGGTCCACGGCCGCAGCGCAGGTCCGCCGCGCCGCCTCACGGCAGCAACTCCGCGGGAATGTCCAGGTACCGGGCGCGCAGCCATTCGCCGAGCCCCTTGGCCTGCGGGTCGAAGCGGGCCTGATAGGCCACGCCCTCGCCGAGCAGGCCCTCGACGATGAAGTTCAGCGCCCGCAGATTCGGCAGCACGTGCCGGGTGACCGGCAGCGCGGCGGTCTCGGGCAGCAGGCGGCGCAACTCGTCGACGGTCAGTGTGTGCACCAGCCAGCGCCACTGCTCCTCGGTGCGCACCCAGACGCCGATATTGGCATTGCCGCCCTTGTCGCCACTGCGGGCCAGCGCGATCGCGCCCAGCGGGGCGCGGGTGGTGGCTCCGGCCGGAAGCGGCTGCGGCAGTTCCGGTTCCGCGACCGCACCCAGCTCCAGGGTTTCCCCGGCCGGCGCGATCGCCACCTCGGTGCCGTCCGCCAGGACCGCCGTGTGCGGAATCTCCTTGGAATCCACGTATCCCGGCGTGAACACCCCGTACGGACCGCCATTGCCGGGCGGGGCCGTCAGCGAGAAGCCGGGGAAGCTGGCCAGGGCCAATTCCACGGCGACGCTGGAGAACGCGCGCCCCACCTTGTTCGGATCCGGGTCCCGGACCACACAGCGCAGCAGTGCGCTGGCCTGCTCCTCGGTATCGGCGTCGGGCCGGTCCAGCCGCGCCAGGGTCCACTCCAGCTCGGCGGGCCGTGCCGGCAGCCACGACTCCAGCTGCCGTTGCACCAGTTCGGCTTTGGCCTCGATATCCAGGCCGGTGAGGATGAACTCCATCTCGTTGCGGAATCCGCCGATGGTGTTGGTCGACACCTTGGTCTGCGGCGGCGGGGCCTCCCCGGTCACGCCGCTGATCAGCACCCGGTCGGGGCCCTCCTGGCTCACCTCGATGGTGTCGAGTCGTGTGGTGACATCCGGCCCGGCATAGCGCGCGCTCTGGATCTCGTACATGAGCTGGGCTTTCACCGTGTCCACGGTGACCGCGCCGCCGGTTCCCGCATGCTTGGTGATGACACTGCTGCCATCGCGCCGCACCTCGGCGATCGGGAAGCCCGGCCGCCCCAGATCGGCGATCTCGGTGAAGAAGGCGAAATTGCCGCCGGTGGCCTGGGTGCTGCACTCGATGACGTGCCCCGCCACCACCGCACCGGCCAGCGCGTCGTAATCGGTTCGGCCCCAGCCGAAATGCGCGGCCGCGGGACCGACCACCACCGACGCGTCGGTGACCCGCCCGGTGACCACGATGTCCGCGCCCGCGGTCAGGCATTCGGCGATGCCCCACGCGCCCAGGTAGGCGTTCGCGGTGAGCGGCGCGCCCAGCCCGAGCTCTCCGGCCCGCGCCAGCAGATCGTCACCGGTCACGTACGCGACCTTCGGTGCGAGACCGAGCTTTTCGGCCACCTCCCGCACCCGCTGGGCCAGCCCGGCCGGATTCAGCCCGCCCGCATTGGCGACGATCTTCACCCCGGACTCGAGGGCCAGGCCGAGGCTGCCCTCCAGCTGCTTCACGAAGGTTTTGGCGTAGCCGAGGTTCGCGTCCTTCATGCGATCGCGTCCCAGGATCAGCATGGTGAGCTCGGCCAGATAGTCGCCGGTGAGCACGTCGAGCTGCCCGCCCTCCAGCATCTCCCGCATGGCGCTGAGGCGATCGCCGTAGAACCCGGAACAGTTGCCGATCCGAATCAGATCCGGAGTGTCGGCGAGCTGACTCATGGCGGGCCTCCCTGTACACCTGCGCTGTCACAGCGCGGTCGGCGCAGCCTCTGTGCTGCGGTCGGTTACAGGGTCACATCGGTCCCGGAAAAAATCAAGCCCGCGTGCTTGTTATTTTCCAGAACCCCAGGTCGGGACCGGTCTCCGGTGCGTCGGCAACCTTCAGGCACACTGAACAGGTGTCCTCAGACGTCACCGTGATCGTCCTGCTCGCCCTCGCCGGATTCCTGCTCGGCGGGGCGTACTCGCTGTTCAAGACCTCGCGCCCGCTGGCCATCGGGCTCATCGTCTGCGGCGTGCTCGCGGCCGTGGGCGCGGTGCTCTGGATGACGAACTGACTCTCGGGCCGGCGCGGACCGTCACTCGGCTTCGAGGCGGAAGATGCGGAGATCTTCCGGGACGCCGTTCAGGGGAGCCGCGAAAAAGCTACGGCGATAGGGCTTTACACCCAGGCCGAGCTCCTCGAGCGTCTCCGGGCGCAGCGAGTCCAGCGTCACGCCCGAGAGCATGGTGTTGCCATTGCCGCCCGCCTCCATGACGCGTGCCGCGATGTTCACATCGATGCCGAGCCAGTCGCCGCCGATCTCGCGCGGACTGCCGGTGTGCAGCCCCAGGCGCATCTGCGGGCGATAGCCGTCCACCGATACCGCCGACAGGTTCTCCTTGGCCGCCACCGCCGCCCGCACGGCCCGGTCCGCGGACGGGAACACGGCCATCACGCCGTCGCCCATGCGCTTGACCACGTGGCCGCCGCGATCCACGATGGGCGGCTCGATGGCCTTGGCCACCCGCCGCAGCAGGTCCAGGGTCACCTCGTCCCCCGCGGCCAGGGACCAACTGGAGAAGGCCACCAGATCGGTGAACATGATGGTGATCTCCTGCGGGCCGCGGCCCTTGCCGATCCGCTCCAGCACGGCCTGCCAGACCTGCAACGCACCCAGCCCCAATTCGCGTGCGGCACTGGGGGAATCACCGACCAGTTTGTCCGCCGCGCGGGCCACGGCACGCGCGCCACCGGGCCCGGAGACCGAGAGCGGATCACCGAAGGCCGGATCGCCGGGCAGGTTCTCGCGCGCCTTGCGGATGGCGTCGATGATGTCGCCGCGCTGATTGGCGGCATTGACCATGGCCGAGAGCTGCCCGGGGAAACGGCCGCGCCGCCGCCCGGTCTGTGACTCGTCGGTCTCGTCGGGGTCCTCGGACGGTTCCGCGGGAATCAGGGGGATAACCGCATCCGGGTCGATGCGGGGTTGCCGTGCCCGGCTGCCGGGCGCGTCGCGGGACCGGTTGCGATCGGTTCCCAGTCCGTCCGTACGGTTCGCGTCGGAGGCGCGTTCACCGCCGTCGGAGGGTCGTTCGCTCACGCCCAGAGCGTATCTCAGCGTTCCGTCGCGGAATGGATCAATGATTGCCACCTGACACCTCCCGATCGGTGTAGCGGCCACATCATTGGACCCGCCGAAGGTTTGAGTGTTTTGGTTGCTGTTCCGATGCTACCGACCGTCCAGTACGACGGCCAACCGATCGACGCCGACAGGAAAAGTTAGCTGGAACACACTTTTGGCCCGTTATGACACCGGCCCGATACGGAGAATCCGTATCGGGCCGATGCTCGCCGCCGTGCCGGGCAGTGGCCGGCGGCCCCTAGGGCAGGGTCTGTGCGCGCTCTACGCGTCGCGCTCATTTACCACGAACAACGCGGCCGCGAAGATCAATCCAACAAAGATCGCGAAGTAGACCAGGCCGCCCCACGGACCCCAATGCCAGTACGACGACTTGGCGTCCACGGTGCCCAGGAACAGGCCCGCGTTCTGGAACGGCAGCAGCACCTGGATCTCCCGGCCGACCTTGCCGAACGCGCCGACCATGGGCTCGAGGATGACCGGCCATACGATCAGCAGCGACAGCGCGCCCGCCGACTGCCGGATCAGCGTGCCCACGCCGACCGCCAGGAAGACCACCAGCAGGATGAACAGCGGCACGGCGTAGAAGACCCGTAGATCGCCACTGCTCAGGCTCAGGTGACTGCCCGCGTCGTGATTCACCATGACCTTGAAGATAAAGAAGCCGAGGAAGGTCAGCACCGCACTCAGCAACGCCATAGCAACCCCGATGACGCCGGCTTTGGTGAGCAGCACGGTGGTTCGACCGGGAACCGCGAGGAAGGTGGTCTTGATGGTGCCGAAGCGGTATTCACTGGTGACCGCGAGCGCCGCCAGGATCATGACCATCAGGTAGCCGAAACCCGGAATGCCCTGGGCCAGGCCGGTGATACCGAGGCCCGCCACCGAGTTCTCCGCGTACGGCGCGTCGGCCGCGGTCATCTTGCCCTGGGCCAGCTGATCCTCGAACACCCGCCAGGACGCGTTCAGGGCCAGGCTGAACAGCGCCGCGATACCCAGCGCGAACACCACCAGCAGCGCCGTGCACCAGACCGGGGACTTGGTCGAGGTGAGCTTGATTCGTTCCGCCGCGAGCACTCCCATCAGAGCGCACCTCCCATAACCTGATCGAAGCCTTCGCCGTGGTACTGCACCGCGCCACCGGTCATGCGCATGAACGCCTCCTCCAGCGAGGCGCGCTGCGGCGAGAGCTCGTAGAGCGTGATGTCATTGGCGCCGGCCAGTTTTCCGACCGCGTCGCTGGTGACGCCCGCGACCACCAGGGCCGGGCCCTCCGCGTCCGCAGGTTCTTTACCGGCCGGCCGGGCACCATCCTCGCGGACCGTCATGCCGTTCGAGGTGAGCAGGCTGCGCAGTTGATCCAGCTGCGGACTGCGTACGCGCACAGACTGTTCCGAGGCCTTCTCGATGAAATCCTTTGTGGTGGTGTCGGCAATGAGCCGGCCCCGGCCGATCACGACGAGATGCTCGGCGGTCTGTGCCATTTCGGAGAGCAGATGGCTCGACACCAGCACGGTGCGGCCCTCGCCCGCCAGCCGCTGCATGAAACGGCGGATCCACAGAATGCCCTCGGGATCCAGGCCGTTCACCGGTTCGTCGAACAGCAGCACCTGGGGGTCGCCGAGCAGGGCGCCGGCCAGGCCGAGCCGCTGCGACATGCCGAGGGAGAAACCACCGGCGCTCTTGTTGGCGACCTCGGACAGGCCGACCAGGCGCAGCACCTCCTCCACCCGCGACTGCGGAATGTCATTGGAGGCGGCCATCCACCGCAGGTGCGAGCGCGCGGAACGATTGGGATGCACCCACTTCGCGTCCAGCAGCGCGCCGACGGTATCGAGCGGACGCTTCAGGTCGTGGTACGGCTTACCGTCGATGAGGGCGGTGCCGGAGGTCGGCGTGTCCAACCCCAGGATCATTCGCATGGTGGTCGACTTGCCCGCCCCGTTCGGGCCGAGGAAGCCGGTCACCTGCCCTGGACGGACCGTGAACGACAGGTCCGACACCGCGACGGTCTGGCCGTAGTGCTTGGTCAGGCCTCTCAGTTCGATCATGGCGACCAGTCTTCCCCATGTACGGAGCGCGCACTATCGCTCAATGGTCGCGCGTCGCTCATCCCTGAGGATGACTACGCGGCGGACCGGACTCCGGGTTCAGAACCCGGGCCGGACTTCAGAATCCGGGCGAGGACGCTTGGGCCCAGAAGCGCTTGGGGATTCGACCCGCTTGCCGCGCCAGCCACCCGCCCTCGACCGCGCGGGCCATGGCGGCGGCCATCAGCGCGGGCTGCCGGGCGCGGGTGACCGCGGTGGCCAGCAGGACCGCCGAGCAGCCGAGTTCCATTGCCAGCGCGGCATCACTGGCGGTGCCGATGCCCGCGTCGAGGATGACCGGCACGCCCGCGGCGGCCACGATCATCTCGATATTGTGCGGATTGCCGATACCCAGCCCGGTGCCGATCGGTGAGCCCAGGGGCATGACCGCGACGCAGCCGGTGTCCTCGAGGCGCTTGGCCAGCACCGGGTCGTCGGTGGTGTAGGGCAGCACGGTGAAGCCGTCGTCCACCAATTGCTCTGCGGCGGCGACCAATTCGATGGCGTCGGGCAGCAGGGTGCGCTCGTCGGCGATGACTTCCAGCTTCACCCAATCGGTTTCGAGAGCCTCGCGGGCCAACTGGGCGGTGAGCACCGCCTCGGCGGCCGTCCGGCAGCCGGCGGTATTGGGCAGCGGCGCGATCTCCAGCCGCTCGAGCAGGTCCAGCACGCCGGTGCCGCCCGCGGCGTCCACCCGGCGCATCGCTACCGTGGTGAGCTCGGTGCCCGAGGCGACCAGGGCCTCCTCCAGCACGGCCAGGTTCTCCGCCCCACCGGTGCCCATGATCAGCCGCGAGCCGAACTCACGGCCGGCGATGACCAGCGGCGCTGTGCTCGATGCGGCGTGCGCGGGGCCCTGCGTGGTTACGCGAGCAAGCGCGGAGGGGCGGAGCGACGCCTCCTGGCCCTGCGCTCCCGCCGGCGCGCTAGCCACCCTGCACCGCCGTCAGCACCTCGATCTCCCAGCCGCGGCCGACCGGCTCGTCCCAGCGGGACCTGGGGAACACCGCGCCGTCGATGGCCAGCGCCACGCCCTGGCACGGCAGGTTCAGCCGTTCCAGCAGCTGCCGGATGGTGAGCTCGTCGGGGAAAACATGATCCTCGCCATTGACGGTGACGCCGACCGGGATTGCGGTCATCGGACTCCTCCTGGGTGAAACGGTGCGGCGGTGGTGAACCGGCGCGGATCCGCGGCGCGCGCCTCGGGCAGCTCGGTGTCGGCGAGCAGCGCCAGGACGGCGGCGGCGGTGACCGGGGTGTCGAGAATGCCGTTGCGGCCGTGTCCCGCGGCCACGATCACCCGCTCGTCCAGGTAACCGATCAGCGGCAGATTGTCGGGCGAGCCCGGGCGCGAACCCGCGATGGCCTCGGCGAATTCGTACTCGCCGATACCCGGCAGCACGGCCTCGGCATCGGTGACCAGGTCGCGGACACCGGCGACGGTGACGGCGTTGTCGAACCCGACTTCGTATTGTGTTGCACCCAGCACGATTCCGTCACGCCGCGGCACAAGATATATGGGCCGGCCGTGCACCCGGGCCCGGACCACGCGGGCGGGCGCGGGCGGGGCGCTGGGGCGACGGCGCAGGCGCAGGATCTCACCCTTCACCGGGCGCACCGGCAGACCGGGCCACAGGTCGGCGGCCGCGGCGCCGGTGGCGAGCACGATGCGATCGTGCGGCAGGCCCGCCGGCGACTCCACCCGCTCCGCGCGGAACTCGACTCCGGCCGCGGCACAGGCGGTTCGGAGCGCGGTCACCAGGGCGCGATTGTCCACGGCAGGTTCGGCGACGGCGAGCAGTCCGGCGCGCACGCCGCGGCCCAGGCCGGGTTCGGCGGCGCGTACCCCGGCGCGGTCCAGCAGGCGCAGCTCGTGGCCGCGGGCATTCACCCAGTCGGCGATGGTGCGCAGGTCGGCGGCATCGGCGCCGTCCAGGGCGACGGTCAGGGTCTGGTCGGCGACGAAGACATCGGTGCCGGTGACGGCCCGCAGCTCGGCGGCGAAACCGGGCCAGCGGATCAGGGAGGCGGCGCCGAAGGCGAGAGCGGCGTCCTCACCGGGCCAGCCCTCCGAGAGCGGGGCGAGCATGCCGCCCGCCACCCAGGAGGATCCGGAGCCCACGGCCGGGTCGAAGAGGGTGACGGTCCAGCCCGCTCCGGCGGCACGCCAGGCTACCGAAAGTCCGATCACACCGCCGCCGACGACGGCCAGAGTCCGCATGTGAATCCACCTAACTCATCCCGGCATCCGCGGGACCTGCATATATGTCGCGCGAAACAGTGGACTCGGCGGGAGCGTCGCGCGGCTGTACGCCGGGTGCCCTCCCTCGGGTCGTTTCGACTCGAACACCGTAGCGCGACTACCGTCGAAGCTGTGCAACCCTCCCACCCGAACCGGCCCGCCACCCCACGGGAACGCCTCGCCACCGCGCGGCTGTACCTGTGCACCGATGCCCGCCGGGACCGGGGTGACCTGGCGGAGTTCGCCGAGGCGGCCCTGGCCGGTGGCGTCGACATCATCCAGCTGCGGGACAAGGGCTCGCCCGGGGAGAAGCAGTTCGGGCCGCTCGAGGCCAAGGCCGAACTGGGTGCGCTGGCCGAACTGAAGGCCGCCGCCCGCCGCCACGGCGCCCTGGTCGCGTGCAACGACCGCGCCGATATCGCGCTCGCGGCCGGGGTGGACGTGCTGCACCTGGGCCAGGGCGACCTGCCGCCCTGGTACGCGCGGCAGATCCTGGGCGGCGAGGTGGTGCTGGGCCGGTCCACGCACAATCGCGCGCAGGCCGGACTGGCCGCGGTGGACGAGCACATCGACTACTTCTGCACCGGGCCGGTGTACGCCACCCCGACCAAGCCGGGCCGCACCCCCGCGGGCATCGACCTGGTCCGGTCCACCGCTGATTCGCACACGCAGCGCCCGTGGTTCGCCATCGGCGGCATCGATGCCCGCACCCTGCCCGAGGTGCTGGACGCGGGCGCGACGCGAATCGTGGTGGTGCGGGCCATTACCGAGGCCGACGATCCGCAGGCCGCCGCCCGCGCTATCAAGCAGCGGATCCTGGAGAACGACCGCTAGCTAGCCGACCGGGTCGAGGCGGATCGGGACGCCGTTCAGGTTGGACATGCCCGCGAGGCGTTCCACATCGGCGAGATCGGTGGACATCAGGTCGTTCACGTTCGCGCCCCCGGCGGCATTGGCGCGCTGCCAGCCGCCGTCGTGACCCCAGCCGTGCGGAATGGCCACGGTGCCCTCGGTCATGTCCTCGGTGAGCCGGGCGGTCACCTCGATGGCGCCGTGCGCGGAGGTGACCCGGCAGCGGTCGCCGTCGGAAATGCCCGCCACCGCCGCGTCTTTGGGGTTGATGCGGGCGGCATGCTCGCGGTCGCCGCGCATGAGCGGCTCGGCATTGTGCATCCACGAGTTGTGCGATTTCAGTTCACGCAGGCCGATGACGCGCAGCGGATAGGCCGGATCGGCCGGCCGCGCGCTGAGGGCGCGAAGCTCGCCGATGATCTCGTCCGGGTGCCGGTGCGGCCGTAGACCGCGGCGGATTCGGCGCGGGCCAGATCGCGGGCCAGGGCGCGCACCCGATCGGGTTCGAGGCCGGTGACCTCGGCGGTGTCTTCGGGCGTGAAACGCGCTACGGCATCCCGTAGTTCACGTGCGCCGCCGACCTGGCGGCGAGCACCAGCTTCCCGTCCTCGACGGTGGCGATCAGCCCGCAGAGGGGCTCACAGATTCGGCAGTAGGTGGGAACCTCGTGCGTTGTCACGCCTCAAGACAACACCTGGTCCAGAGTGAGGAACAACACATTTCCGGCCAAATCGGTCTGTTCCGTGACCGATTCGGGCGCGCCGATGCGGGCGGTGCGGCCGGCCCCGGCGCCGTTCGAATGCAGCCAGAGGAATCCCTGCCCGGCCAGATCCAGGGTGCGCGGCAACGCGGCCGCCACCGCGCCGGTATCGGCGATTCCCTCGAGACTGATCAGGGTGGGCGTGGCGCGCAGGACGGGCCAGGCGGCGGCGAAGCCTGGGTGCAGCGGCCGGTCCTCGACCTCGTCCTCGGGCACCCAGACCAGGTCCTGACTCTCCTGGTTGCCGCGGGTGCGCAGCTGATCGGCGGCATCGGCGATGACGGTGGTGTAGGTCCAGCCACTGGGCGCGGTCGCGGTCACGCGGGATCCGCGCACCCGGATCGAGCCGGGCGCGATGCCCGCCTCCTCCTCGGCCTCGCGGACGGCGGCGTGCACGCTGGTCTCATGGGAGTCGCGGGCTCCGCCGGGCAGCGCCCAGGTGCCGCCCTGATGGGTCCAGGCGGCCCGATGATGCAGCAGGACTGCAGATCCACCACCGGCCAGCGGGGCGCGCAGCAACAGTCCGGCAGCGCCGAAACGACCCCACTGGCGGGTGCCATCCGGACTCTCCGCCCACCCGTCCCCATCACCACGCATCTTCGCAATCCCATCGTCCGGCCGCACTGCCGTGCACAGTCCCCGCTCAGCGGAGCACACCGCGGGGATTCCCGTGTCACAGCGGCAGTACGTCCACAATAAGCTCATCCGGTAGAGACAAGTCGGTCGTTCGATATCGGTCAGTAGGAGGTGAGGATGGCTCGCACCAAGGAATTGCGACCCGCGGAGCTGTCCCCCCGCGCCGCCGCGGCGGCCTGGCGCGAACGCTTCGCGACCACCGAACTGCGCAGTTTCGCCCAGTCCTCCCCGGCCAAACTCATCGCCATCGGGCTGGTCCTGCTGAGCCTGTGCGTGGCGGCCGGCACCGTGACCGCCACCACGGTGACCGACCGGCAACACGCCCTGGACGTCCTGCTGGATCAGTCGGAGCCCGATGCCTATTCGGCGCAGCGGCTCTACACCTCGCTGTCGGTGGCCGACGCCTCGGCCGGTGCCGCCTTCATTTCCGGTGGGCTGGAATCGAAGCCGGTGCGCGACCGGTATAACCAGGCGGTCGGCGAGGCCGCGGCCGAACTGGTGACCCAGTCCAATCGCAGTGACGGGGACAGGGATACGCGGCTGCGCAGCGGCATCGCCACCGGACTGCCGGTGTACACCGGCGTCGTCGAGACCGCGCGGGCCAACAACCGCGCCGGGGAACCGGTGGGCGCGGCCTATCTGAGCGAGGCGTCCAACCTCATGCAGGGAACGCTGCTGCCGATGGCGCAGGAACTGCAGGAGCACCGGTCCACCGCCATCACCGCCACCCAGCGCACCCACGTGCGCCCGCCCTGGCCCGCCATCCTGCTGCCGCTGCTGGTGGTGGCGGCGCTGATCGCGGCACAGCTGTTCCTGTACCGGCGCTGGCACCGGGTGCTGAATCTCGGGCTGCTGCTGGCCACCGGGACCATGGTGGTGCTGCTGGCCTGGACGGTGATCGCGGGCATCATCTCCGCGGTGGACACCACCCACGCCCGCGACCAGGGCAGCACCCCCACGACGGCGCTCACCCAGAGCCGCATCCTGGCCCAGCAGGCCCGCACCGCGGAGACCCTCAAGCTGGTGCGCCGCGACACCAGCGCGGACTACGACAAGGCCTACGACCAGGCCATCGACAAACTGCGAAACATCCTGTCCGGCTATCGAACCGACGCGCCCGGTGCGAGCGACGTGCAGACCGCGGCGGCCGCCCTGGACCGCTGGCGGGCCGCGCACCAGCGCATGAACGACGCATTGTCCAAGGGCGACTTCATCGGCGCGGCCGCGGTCGCCACCGGGCCGGGCGCCAACGAGGCCGCCGCCCAGACCGACGCGCTGGACCGCGCGCTCGGCGACGGCATCGCCGACGGCCGGAACATGCTGCGCACCGACACCTCGCACGCCGCCCGCACGCTGGACCTGCTCGGCCCCGGGGCACTGGTGCTGAGCACCGCCGCCGCCGTGCTGATCGCGGCCGGGCTCTGGCCCCGACTGCGGGAGTACCGATGACCCGAAGATCCGTCCGCTCCCTGACTCTCGCGATCCTGGCCGCGGCCGTGGCCTGCACGGCCGCCTGCGGGGACACCAGTCCTCCGCCGCCCGCGCCCTCGACCCGGGTGCCCAGCTATGTCGAGCCGCCGCTGCCGTCGGGAGCCGTTGCGGCACAGACCCAGACCGCGCCGCCGCCGGAGGTGACCGACTGCGGTGACCCGACCGCGAGCCTGCGGCCCAATGGCACCAGGAGCGGGCCGGACATCGACGCCATCCGAGCGCGAGGGCGGCTGCTGGTGGGCCTGGACCCGGGCAGCAATCTGTTCAGCTTCCGGGATCCGGCCAGCGGCACGCTCGCCGGATTCGATGTGGAGATCGCCCGCGAGCTGGCCCGGGACCTGCTGGGCGATCCGGCGGCGCTGGAGTTCCGGATCCTCGGCTCGGCGGACCGCGAGCGGGCGCTGCAGGAGCACACCGTGGACGTGGTGGTGAAGACCATGACCATCAATTGCCAACGGCGGCAGACGGTTACCTTCTCCACCTCGTATCTGCAGGCGCATCAGCGCGTGCTGGCCGTGCGCAACTCCGGCATCAACGGCCTCACCGATCTGGCGGGCAAACGGCTGTGCTTGGTCAACGGCACCACCTCGCTGGACCTGGTCCGGCGCGCGCAGCCCGCCGCGTCCATCCTCACCGTGCCCACCTGGGCCGACTGCCTGGTGGTGCTGCAGCAGCGGCAGGTGGACGCGGTCAGCACCGACGACACCGTGCTGGCCGGGCTGGCCGAGCAGGATCCGGCCACCGAGGTGGTCGGCCCCGACCTGAGCACCGAGCAGTACGGGATCGGCATCGCCAAGGGCGCGGACGATCTGGTCCGCTTCGTCAACGGCACCCTGGAACGCCTTCGCGCGGACGGGACCTGGAACCGGCTCTACCGCCGCTGGCTGGTGACCGAACTCGGCGACGCCGCCATTCCGCCGCCCCCGAGGTATCAGGACTGACGATGACCACACCGGAGCAGCCCGAGGGGACGGAGGCGGTCGCGCGCACGGAGATGACCGTGGGGCCGTACTGGCCCGCCCGGACCGAGCTGACCACGCGGCACGCACCGGCCGGCGACGGCGACGACGGCGCGGGCACCCGGCCCGCCCAGCGCACCGAGCCGACGCCGCGCGCGGAATCCCCCGGCACGGAGCCGACCGCCGTGGAACCGGAAATCCCGGTGGCGCCGGGTGTTTCGAGCGCCGAGGGCGAGTCGCGCACCCCGACCCGGCCCTCCCAGCGCACCGCCCGCATGACCCGCCCGCGCCCCGTGGTGCGGCGGCTCGGGGCCGGACTGGTGCCGATCCCGGCGGTGGAGCCGGTTGATCCGGAAGCCGCCGTGCTCGACGATCCGGTGGTGGCCGAGGGGCGGCGGTTCTGCTGGCGGTGCGGCAAGCCGGTCGGGCGGGCCACCTCGACCCAGGTGTCCACCACCGCGGGCACCTGCCAGACCTGCGGCGCGCCTTACGATTTCCGGCCCTCGCTGTATCCCGGCGACCGGGTGGCGGGCCAGTACGAGATCCAGGGCTGTATCGCGCACGGCGGACTGGGCTGGATCTACCTGGCCATCGACCGCAATGTGAGCGACCGCTGGGTGGTGCTCAAGGGCCTGTTGCACGCCGGTGACGCCGAGGCGCAGGCGGTCGCGCTGGCGGAGCGGCAGTTCCTGGCCGAGGTCGCGCACCCGAGCATCGTGAAGATCCACAACTTCGTCGAGCACCCGGGGGCGGACGGAACGCCGATCGGCTACATCGTCATGGAGTACGTGGGCGGGCATTCGCTGCGCGATCTGCTCGATCACCATGCGCCCGACCGCATGCCGGTCGCCGAGGCCATCGCCTACCTGCTGGAGATCCTTCCGGCCCTGGACTATCTGCATTCGGTGGGGCTCGCCTACAACGACCTCAAGCCCGACAACATCATGATCACCACCGACCGGGTGGAACTCATCGACCTGGGCGCGGTCACCCAGTTCGAGGCGTACGGAAACCTGTACAGCACCAGGGGATTCCAGGCGCCCGAGATCGCGCACACCGGGCCGACGGTGGCCTCCGACATCTACACCGTGGGCCGCACGCTGGCCGTGCTCACCCTGCGCCTGCCAATGGAGCGCGGCGCCTACGTCGACGGCATCCCGGATCCGAAGGAGCAGCCGGTGCTGGCCCGGCACCCGTTCCTCTACCGGCTGCTGCTGCGTGCCACCCACCCGGACCCGGAGCGCCGCTTCCCCTCCGCGCGCCTGCTCGCCACCCAGCTCACCGGCGTGCTGCGGGAGATCCTGGCCGTCGAGACCGGCAATGAGCATCCGCAGCTGTCCACGCTGTTCAGCCCGCCGCGCACCAGCTTCGGCACCAGCGAGCTCATCGCGCAGACCGACGGCATCATCGACGGCGTCCGCCGCGACACCCTGCTGCAGCCCCGCGACGTGGTGGCGGCGCTGCCGGTGCCCATCATCGATCCGGGCGACCCGTCCGCGCCGCTGCTCGCCGGGGCCGCGCATCCCGAACCCCGGCACTCCCTCGACGAACTGCGGCACGCCCGCCAGCGCGCGGCGGCCGAACCCGGCGGGGCGCCCGAGACTTTCGAACTGGAGGTGACGCTGGCCGAGACCCGCGCCCACCTGGACCTCGACGAGCCCGCGGCCGCCCGCATGCTGCTGGCCCGGCTCACCGGCGAGCCGCTGCCGCCGGCCGCGGACTGGCGCATCGACTGGTACCTGGGCCTGACCGAGCTGCTGGAACTGGAGTACGAACGCGCCTTCGCCCGCTTCGACGCCGTGCTGGAGGCGCTGCCCGGCGAGATCGCGCCCAAGCTGGCGCTGGCCGCCACCGCGGAACTCATTCTCCAGCACTGGGATTCGCCCGATCCCGAGGAGTGGCGGTCCTACGCCGAGAACTACTACGCCACCGTGTGGCGCACCGATCGGGGCGTGGTGAGCGCGGCCTTCGGCCTGGCCCGCCAGCTGGCCGCGGCCGGGAACATCACCGCCGCCGTGCACGCGCTGGATCAGGTGCCGCCCGCCTCACGGCATTACGCGGAGGCCCGGATGACGGCCATTCTCATGCTGCTGACCTGCGCGCCCGCCGCGGAACTGGACGAGTCGACACTGCGGGTGGCGGCGGCGCGGGTGCAGGATCTGCCGCCCGGCGAGGGACGCGCGGCCCAGCTGCGGATTCTCACCCTGGGGGTCGCGCTGGGCTGGGTGCAGGCCGGGAAGCAGCCGAAATCGGTCGGCTCCAAGCTGTTCGGGTCACCGTTCACCGAGCGGGATCTCCGGCGCGGCATCGAGGCCGGCCTGCGCGGCCTGGCCCGCTCCGCGCCCGAACGCACCCACCGGTACGCGCTGGTGGATCTGGCCAACGCGGTGCGCGCCAAATCCTGGTTCTGAAAGACCGGAAGAGTCCCGTGTCGCCCGCGGCGGTCACAGAGGCAGTCTGCGAACCACGGGACCGGCGAGGGAATTTCGGCCCCTACCACGGTTGTGCGTGGTGCGACACGGGTTCCGGTGGACCGGGCGACCCGGATCCGGTGACCACCATGCCAGGCCCATCATGATGTTTTCGTGAAGTCCGAATCGCTCCGCGGGCGCCGTGGCGCTCAGCCGACCAGATCGGCGGCGGCGCGGGCGATGGCGAGTTCCTCGTTGGTCGGGACCACCAGCACCGACACGTCCGAGTCGTCGGTCGAGATGCGCCGGGCCGTACGGTCTTTCGCGGTGTTCCGGTCGGCGTCGATGCGAATCCCGTACCGCTCCAGTCCCGCCAGCGACTCGGCGCGCACCTTGGCGTCGTTCTCGCCGACACCGGCGGTGAAGGTGATGGCGTCCACCTTCCCCAGCTCGATCAGGTAGGCGCCGATGTAGCGGCGCAGCCGGTGGATGTAGACGTCGAACGCCAATTTCGCGGTCGGATGGCCGGTCTCGATGAGGCGGCCGAGCTCCCGGAAGTCATTGACACCGGAGATGCCCTTGATCCCGGAGTTCCGGTTGAGCAGGGCGTCCACATCGTTCACATCCATATCCGCCGTGCGGATGAGGTGGAAGATGATCCCCGGATCCAGATCCCCGGACCGGGTTCCCATGACCAGGCCCTCCAGCGGGGTCAGGCCCATGGAGGTGTCCACCGCCTGCCCGGCCCGAATGGCCGAGGCCGACGCGCCGTTGCCGAGATGCAGGACGATCTGATTCAGCTCGGTTCTGTCCTTCCCGAGGAAGGCCGCGACCTGACCGGACACGTAATCGTGCGAGGTGCCGTGGAAACCGTACTTGCGAACACCGTGCGCCGCCGCGATTTCCGCGTCGATGGCGTAGGTCTTCGCCGCGGCGGGCAGATTGTGGAAGAAGGCGGTGTCGAACACCGCGACCTGCGGCACGTCCGGCAGCAGCGCGCGCGCCGACTTGATGCCGATGACATTGGGCGGATTGTGCAGCGGCGCAAGGGAGGACAGGTCGACGATGGCCTGCGCCACCGCGTCGGTGATGAGCGTCGGCTCGTAGAAGACCTCACCGCCGTGCACCACCCGGTGCCCGACCGCGGCCAGATCCGCGTGCGCCAGATCCTGGCCGCTCGCGATGAACAGATCGAACACCACGCGCAGGCCCTGCGCGTGATCGGCGATGAGCCCCTGATACTCGAAAGTCTTCTCGCCCGAGGTGTGTTCGACGGTCACCGCATCCGGCTCGACCGCCTCGCCGATGCGCTGCACCACGCCCTGCGCGCACACGTCGGCGGTCGCCGGATCGAGCAGCTGGTATTTGATGGACGAGGATCCGGAATTGATCACCAGAACCTTCATCGCGCCTCCTGCTGAGCCTGAATCGCGGTGATCGCGACGGTGTTCACGATGTCCGCGACCAGCGCGCCCCGCGACAGATCATTGACCGGCTTGCGCAGCCCCTGCAGCACCGGGCCGATGGCGACGGCCCCGGCGCTGCGCTGCACCGCCTTGTAGGTGTTGTTGCCGGTATTGAGGTCCGGGAAGATGAAGACCGTCGCCTGGCCCGCCACTTGGGAATTCGGCAGCTTGGCCTTGGCCACCGTGGGCTCGATCGCGGCGTCGTATTGAATCGGCCCCTCCACCAGCAGTTCCGGCGCCCGCTCGTGCACCAGCCCGGTGGCGGCGCGCACCTTGTCGACGTCCACGCCGGACCCCGACTCGCCCGTGGAGTAGGAGAGCATGGCCACGCGCGGATCGATGCCGAACTGGACGGCGGTGCGGGCGGAGGAGATGGCGATATCGGCCAGCTGGTCGGAGGTCGGGTCCGGCACCACGGCGCAGTCGCCGTACACCAGCACCCGGTCGGCCAGGCACATGAGGAAGACGCTGGACACCGTGGACACGCCCGGCTCGGTCTTGATGATCTCGAAGGACGGGCGGATGGTGTGCGCGGTGGTGTGCGCCGCGCCCGACACCATGCCGTCGGCGACCCCCATGTGCACCATCATGGTGCCGAAATACGAGATGTCGCTCATGAATTCGCGGGCGCGGTCCACCGTCATGCCCTTGTGGACACGCAGGCGGGCGTACTCCTCGGCGAATTCGTCGCGCAGCGGGCAGGTCTTGGGATCGAGCACCTCGGCGGCCTCGATGTCCACGCCGAGCTCGGCGGCGCGGCCGCGCACCGCCGCCTCGTCGCCGAGGATGGTGAGGTCGGCGATCTTGCGCTGCAGCACCCGCCCGGCCGCGCGCAGAATGCGGTCGTCGTCGCCCTCGGGCAGCACGATGCGCTTGCGGTCGTTGCGGGCGCGGTCGATGAGCTGGTATTCGAACATCTGCGGGGTGACGACGTTCGGGATGGGAATCTCGATCTGCCGCAGCAGTTCCCGCGGATCGACCCGCTGCTCCATGAGGGCCAGTGCGGTGTCCACCTTGCGGATGCTGGACAGCGAGACGCGGCCGCGGGTGAGCGCGGTGGCCTTGGCGGTCTCGAAGGTGCCGAGGTCGGTGGAGAGGATGGGCAGCTTGGGTTTGAGGCCCGCCATCAGTCGCGCGATGGACGGCTCGGGCAGCATGTCGCCGTTCATGATGATGCCGGCCAGCGACGGAAAGCCCTCCGCCTCATGGGCGTTCACCAGCGCGAGCAGCACGTCGGAGCGGTCACCGGGGGTGATGACGGCGACGCCGTCGGCGAGGCGTTCCAGAATGTGCTCGGCGGTCATGCCGCCGACGATCACCTCGAGCGCCTCGCGCTGCATGAGTTCCGGGTCGCCGCTGTAGAGTTCGCCGCCGATTGCCTCGCGCAGCTCCTCCATGGTGGGCGCCTGCAGCAGCGGCACCTCGGGCAGCGCCCAGGACGGCACGGTGCAGGCCTGCTTCAGGGCGGCCGCGTCGGCTTCCAGCCGTCCGGGCTCGCAGCGGTTGGCGATCACCGCCACCAGCTTGGCGTGCTCGGCCGCCAGCTCGGCGCGGCACAGTTCCACCAGCTGGCCCAATTCCTCAGGGGTGCGGCCCATTCCGCGCACCACCAGCAGCACGGGCGCGCCGAGGTTCACCGCGATGCGGGCGTTGTAGCGCAGTTCGCTGGGGCTGGCGACATCGGTGTAGTCCGAGCCGACGATGAGCACGGCGTCACACTGCTTGGCGACCGCGTGGTACCGCATCACGATCTCGCTGATCGCCGCGTCCGGATCCTCGTGCACCTGTTCGTAGGTGACGCCGATGGCCTGGTCGTAGTCGACATCGGCGGTGGAGTGCTCGAGCAGCAGCTCGAGAATGTAGTCGCGCCCGATCGCGGACCTGGTGATCGGCCGGAACACGCCCACTCGCGGCGTGGTCGCCGCGAGGGCCTGCAGGACACCGAGCGCCACCGTCGACTTGCCGGTGTCGCCCTCGGGGGACGCGATGTACACACTGGAAACCGGTGTGGCAGCCATGGGCGAAAGCCTACCGACCGTTATGGGCTGATTTCCGCGCCTACCCGATTGCGCGCAGGCGGGGCGCCAGATCGCGCTGGAACAGATCCAGGAACCGGCGCTGATCATGACCGGGCGCGTGGAAGACCAGGTGGTTCAGGCCCGCGTCCAGGTACGGCTTGATCTGCTCGACCGCCTGGTCCGGATCGCTGGCCACGATCCAGCGCTTGGCGATCTGCTCGATCGGCAGCGCGTCGGCGGCCGCCTCCATCTCGATGGGATCGGTGATGGAGTGCTTCTGCTCCGCGGTCAGCGAGAGCGGGGCCCAGAAGCGGGTGTTCTCCAGTGCCAGAACGGGATCGGTGTCGTAGGAGATCTTGATCTCGATCATGCGGTCGATGTCGTCGACGGAGCGGCCGGCCTTGGCGGCGCCCTCCGCGACGGCGGGCATCAGTTTCTCGGTGTAGAGATCCATGCCCTTGCCGGAGGTGCAGATGAAACCGTCACCGGCGCGGCCGGCATAGCGGGCCACCAGCGGGCCGCCCGCGGCGATGTAGACCGGGATGCCGCCCTTGGGCACGTCGTAGATCGAGGCGCCGACGGTCTTGTAGTACTGGCCGTCGAAGTCCACCCGCTCGCCCGTCCACAGCGCGCGCATCAGGTCCACCGACTCGCGCAGCCGCGCGAAACGCTCCTTGAATTCCGGCCATTCGCCCTGGAATCCGGTGGCGATCTCGTTCAGCGCCTCGCCCGAGCCGACGCCGAGCATGATGCGATCCGGGTACAGGCAGCCCATGGTGGCGAAGGCCTGCGCGATGACCGCGGGGTTGTAGCGGAAAGTCGGGGTCAGCACCGAGGTGCCGAGCTGAATGCGCTTGGTGCGCTCGCCCACCGCGGCCAGGAAGGCCAGCGAGAACGGGGCATGCCCGCCATTGTGCCGCCACGGCTGGAAATGGTCGGAGACGGTGACGCTGTCGAGGCCGTGCGCCTCCGCCTCCACCGCGAGCTCCACCAGTTCGCGCGGGCCGAACTGTTCCGCGGACGCCTTGTAACCGAGCTTGAGGTCTTTCACCTGGGCACTCCTGTCGCCTTGCTGCGCTCGAGCTGTACGGGCCAACCTCCCGCACGACCGCCGCGACACCGGCATCGCGAACGGTCCTACTTCGCACGATAGGTCAGCGGTGAAACGCGGTGCGGCAGGGGTCACACCCGAGGGATCGAACCCCGGGTGGGCGGACGGTATTCCGGGGATGAAACCGGTCGGACGGTCGGCAAGAGCGGGAATATATGAGCGTTCGGTCCCGGGATAGCGGAGAATGTGCGCGTGACCAACTCGAGCGCTGAACCGATCCTCTCCTATCTGACCGACATGGACGGTGTCCTCGTGCACGAGAATCACATGGTGCCCGGGGCCGATCAGTTCCTCGCCGAACTGCGCGACAACGACATTCCGTTCCTGGTTCTCACCAACAATTCGATCTACACCGCGCGCGACCTGCAGGCCCGGCTCAGGCACACCGGCCTCGACATTCCGGTCGAGTCCATCTGGACCTCCGCCCTCGCCACCGCGACCTTCCTCGACGACCAGCGCCCGGGCGGCACCGCCTACGTGGTCGGCGAATCCGGCCTCACGACCGCGCTGCACGAAATCGGTTACGTTCTCACCGATTCCGACCCGGACTACGTGGTGCTCGGTGAAACCCGCACCTACTCTTTCGAAGCCATCACCACCGCCATCCGGCTGATCTCCGCGGGCGCGCGCTTCATCGCCACCAACCCGGACGCCACCGGCCCGTCCCGCGAAGGCATCCTTCCGGCCACCGGCTCCGTCGCCGCCCTCATCACCGAGGCCACCGGCCGCAAGCCCTACTACGTCGGTAAACCCAACCCGCTGATGATGCGGTCGGCGTTGCGCCGCATCGGCGCCCACTCCCAGTCCACCGTCATGATCGGCGACCGGATGGACACCGACGTCATCTCGGGCCTGGAGGCGGGCATGCGGACCATCCTGGTCACCACCGGCATCTCCACCCCGGCCCTGGTCGAGCAGTTCCCGTATCGCCCGACCACCATCCTGCCGTCGGTGGCCGCCCTGGTCGGCAAGACCAAGGACCCGTTCGCGCTGTAGTCAGGCCGTGCCCGTCGCGTCGCCCTCGAGCGCGTCGAGGGCGGCCGACAGGGTCGTCAGCGCGTCCACGATGTGGGCGAGCTGCTCGATACCCAGCTGCGCCACAAGCCGTTTCGCCATGGCCTCGTGCTGCGGGTCGATCCGCCGCACCGCGTCGTGACCCGCCTCGGTGATGGCCACCAGCTTCGCGCGCCGATGCGCCGGATTGGGGCGGTATTCCACGAATCCCTTGTCCGCCAGCACATCCGCGATGCGCTGCACGCTCTGGCGGGTGATACCCATTTCGCGGGCGATACCGGCCACCGGGAGCGGTTCGTGCAGAATCGCGCCGAGCACCTGCCACCACGCGACCGTGATCCCCGACGGCCTGGCCAATTCCTCCGCGATCGAGAGGAATTGGCCGTTCAGCTTGAACGACGTGACGGCCGCGGCCCCGAACAGCTGCTGCGCGGTGCGGGTCATTGCGCGGCCGCCGCGCGCTGCTGCTCATACTCGAACAACGCGTAGAAGCCCGCCGGATCATTGTTTCCGTACAGCCGGTACCAGGACTCCAGCACGTGCGGCTCGTAGATACCCAGGCGCGCGAAGATCTCGCGGGCGAAATCGACCGGTCGGGTGCCGGTCGCGGTGATCAGGTCGCCGTCGGTGACCGCGGTCGCCTGAACATAGTGCTCGCCACCCGAATATCCGCTGTAGGCAAGATATCCCGCGTCATTGCTGGTGTGCCGCCGATCGTCCAGCAGGCCCTCCCGCGCCAGCCCGAAGGTCGCGCCGCAGATCGCCGCCACCGGCACCCCGGCCGCCAGAAACTCCCGGGCCTTGCGCGCGAAGGCCGCCTGCGTCTCGGGATGCTGCTCGGTTTCGAGTCCCGGCAGGATCAGCATGGCGCTGTCGGCGGGCTTCAGCTCATCGAGCACCAGATCGGGCAGGACCCGCATGCCGCCCATCGAGGTGATCGGCTCGGCGCCGAGGGCGACGGTCTTCACCTGCCAGGTTCCCGGCTCGCGGTGCCAGAGTTCGCGATTGATGTGCGCGGTCGCATGCCCGACCTCCCAGTCCGAGAAGGTGTCGTACACGGCCATGTGGACTGTTTTCATCATGACAGCATGCTGTCATGTTTGACAGCATGCTGTCAAACACCGCTCGATGACTCGCGCCGGATCAGCTCAGGGCCTGGTCCAGGTCATCGAGCAGGTCCTCCACATCCTCGAGCCCGATGGAGATGCGGAGCACGCCATCGGTGATCCCCACGGCCGCACGACCTTCCGGGCCCATCGCCCGGTGGGTGGTGGTGGCCGGATGTGTGATCAGCGTCTTCGCATCGCCGAGGTTGTTGGAGATGTCGACGATGCGCAGGCGGTTGAGCACCTCGAAAGCGCGCTTCTTGGCCTCGTTCTCCGACGCCTTCAGCTCGAAGGTGATCACCGTGCCGCCGCCGGACATCTGACGCTTGGCCAGCTCGTACTGCGGGTGCGAGGACAGGAACGGGTACTTCACCCACGCCACGGCGGGATGGGTCTCCAGGAACCCCGCGAGCTTCAGCGCGGAGTCCACCGACTGGCGCAGCCGCAGCGGCATGGTCTCCAGACCCTTGAGCAGGGTCCACGCATTGAAGGCGCTCAGCGCCGGACCGGTGTGGCGCATCAGGTTCTTCACCGGGCCGTCGATGTAGTCCTGCGGTCCGAGGATCGCGCCGCCGAGGACGCGGCCCTGCCCGTCGATGTGCTTGGTACCCGAGTACACGGTGATGTCGGCGCCCAGGTCGAAGCCGCGCTGCAGCAGCGGGGTGGCGAAGACGTTGTCCAGCACCACCTTCGCGCCCGCCGCGTGCGCGAGATCGGAGACCGCGCGCACATCGGTGAGGGTCTGCATGGGGTTGGAGGGGGTCTCGAAGAAGACGGCCTGGGTCGGCACCGACAGCGCCTGCTCCCACTGGTCCAGATCCTCGCCGTCGACGAAGACGGTCTCCACGCCCCAGCGCGGCAGGATCTCGTTGGCCACCACGAAGCAGGAACCGAACAGGCTGCGCGCCGCCACCAGGCGGTCGCCCGCGGCGAGCAGCGCGCCCAGCGCGGTGAACACCGCCGACATGCCGGAGGCCGTCGCGAAACAGGCCTCCGCGCCGTCGATCAGCCGCAGCCGCTCCTCGAACATGGCGACCGTCGGGTTGCCGTAGCGGGAGTAGACGAAGTGCTCGATATCGCCGGTGAAGGACGCCTCGGCCGCCTCGGCACTCTCGTAGACGAAACCCGAATTGAGGAACAGCGCTTCGGAGGTCTCGTCGAAGCCCGAGCGCCGGGTGCCGCCGCGCACAGCCTGCGTGGCGGGGCCGACGCCCTCGGGGAGCGGTTTGTCGAAGGAACCACCGGTGATCATGACTGCCTCCCTGCGATCCGGCCGGACACGAAACTCATGACTGACGCCAGGGCAGGCCGTCGGCACGCCAACCGGTGCCGCCGCGATGCCCCTGACCGTCGAGCGCACCCTCGAAGCCGTCGACCACATTGAAGGACGGGGCGATGCCGAGGGTGGTGGCGGCGGTGGCCGCGCCGATGGAGCGCTGGCCGGAGCGGCAGATGAAGATGACCGGCGCGGCCGAGTCCTGGCCGCGATCGCCGAGCGCCTGCTTCAGCTGATCGGTGAAACGGGCATTGGGCGTGCCGGAGACGTCCACCCACTCGATCAGCGCGGTCGGCCGGCCGATGCCGCTGGTGTCGGGCACCCCGACGAACCGCCACTCGGCTTCGGTGCGCACATCCACCAGCACCGCATCGGGGTTGTCGCGCAACAGTTCCCACGCCTGCTTCGGCGTGATGTCACCCGCGTAGCTCACTTGTACCTCCTGTGAATCCGCACTTGCCGCACCGCTGTCCGATGCGAGGCCAGGTCGTCACCCGGAGCACCCCACCGCGGAGGAGGGTTGCCGACCAGCCAGCCGGGGCTTGACGCTGGTACTCATGACCTGGGTTGAGACTGCCGAAAAAACGGCCCCACTGTCAAACCCCGGCCGCTACTTCGGCCGTTGTCAGGAATTGCAGACCAACCAGCGGGAATTCTCCCGGGTGAAGTGCCAGGTCGAGGTGGTTTGAGCGCCGGAGACCGTGAAAGTGACCTGCGCCGTGGCCTTCTCGCCGTCGACGGCCGGATCGGCCAGCTTGTCGAACGTGATGGTCCCCCCGGTCGCGGCCGCGACCTTGAGCGGCGAGGCGTTCTCGTCGAATCCCTTGCAGGACAGGGTCGGATCGTATTTACCGGTCTCACTACGGGACTTGATGAAGTTGCCCGCGGCCACCGTGAGCCGATCGGAATCTGTGACATTCTTCTCAACCGGCGAGACCAGCGTCGCGATCACGATGCCCAGGATCACGACGGCGATGACGCTCGCCGCGACCAGGAACGGCCACATGCTGCGGGCCTCGTTCTGATCGATCGGAACCGATGTCTCCCCGGCTGTCTCCTCGGCGTCGCTCATGGGTAGATCATGCCTGGTCGCCGCCGTGCGCCCGGCACGGCATTCCCACGGTTCGGGCCTCCGCATTCCCACAGTTCACGGCCCTGCGCGTGAAGGGCCCCGTGCGCCATCGATAGAATCAGCAGAATTTCCGCCCCAGGCGCGGGAATAGCAAGACTACGCAGCAACGCTGCAGCGTCGGGGGCCAACGGCGGTCACCGAAGCCAGGGCGTCAACTTAGCCTAAGCTAAGAACGACGGCTGAGTTTTGACGACAAGTTAGTTTCGACCCAAAGGGTGCGCGGAAGAATGACCGAACAGAGTGCAGCGACCCGCCCGCTACGCATTGCGATCGTGGGCGCAGGCCCGGCCGGTATTTACGCCGCCGATGCCTTGATGAAGTCCGATGCCGAGGTGAGCATCGACCTCTACGAGCGCATGCCCGCGCCCTTCGGCCTCATCCGCTACGGCGTCGCGCCCGACCACCCGCGCATCAAGGGCATCATCACCGCCCTGCACAAGGTCCTCGACAAGCCGCAGGTCCGCCTGCTCGGCAATATCGACTACGGCGTCGACATCACCCTCGAGGACCTGCGTCAGTTCTACGACGCGGTCATCTTCTCCACCGGCGCCAACGCCGACCGCGCCCTCGAGGTGCCGGGCATCGACCTCGACGGCTCCTACGGCGCCGCCGACTTCGTGTCCTGGTACGACGGCCACCCGGACGTGCCGCGCACCTGGCCGCTGGACGCGGAGAAGGTCGCCGTCCTCGGTGTCGGCAACGTCGCCCTCGACGTGGCCCGCGTGCTCGCCAAGACCGGCGACGAACTGCTGCCCACCGAGATCCCGCCGAACGTCTACGAGGGCCTGCAGGACAACAAGGCCCTCGAGGTCCACGTCTTCGGCCGCCGCGGACCCGCGCAGGCCAAGTTCACCCCGCTCGAACTGCGCGAACTCGACCACTCCCCGACCATCGAGGTCATCGTCGACCCCGAGGACATCGACTACGACGAGGGCTCCGAGGCCGCGCGCCGCCATTCCAAGCAGGTCGACATGATCTGCAATACGTTGGAGCAGTGGGCCATCCGCGATGTCGGCGACCGCCCGCACAAGCTGTTCCTGCACTTCTTCGAGAACCCGTCGGAGATCCTCGGCGCCGACGGCAAGGTCGTGGGCCTGCGCACCGAGCGCACCCAGCTCGACGGCACCGGAAACTGCAAGGGCACCGGCGAATTCAAGGACTGGGACATCCAGGCCGTGTACCGCGCGGTCGGCTACCTGTCGCAGAACATCCCGCTGCTGCCCTTCGACGACCAGGCCGGCACCGTGCCCAACGAGGCCGGGCGCGTGCTCGTCGACGAGGACGCCGACGGCGCGGCTCGCTACATGCCCGCTACCTACGTGACCGGCTGGATCAAGCGCGGCCCGGTCGGCCTCATCGGCCACACCAAGGGTGACGCCAACGAGACCATCGCCTGCCTGCTCGACGACGCCCCGAACTTCACCCCGGCCGCACGGCCGGAGCTGGAGGCGGTCACCGAATTCCTCGAGCACAAGGGCATCCCGTTCACCACCTGGGCCGGCTGGTACCGCCTCGACGCGCACGAGCGCGCCCTGGGCGAGCCGCAGGGCCGCGAGCGGGTCAAGGTCGTCGAACGCGACGAGATGCTCGCCGCCTCCGAGCCCGGCAAGGTTTCCTGACCAGCTCCGGGCAAGCTGTCCTGACCAGCGCCAATCCGGCTGCCGGACAAGGTTGTCCACACATGTCACCGTTCTGAGGCATGCTGATCACGTGTTCGATGCCCATCTCCACATCTTCGATCCGCGGTTCCCGCTGGTCGAGAACGAGGGCTACCTGCCCGACCCGTACACCATCGCCGCCTATCGCAAGCGCATGTCCCGCTTCGATATCGACGGTGGCGCCCTGGTCAGCGGGTCGTTCCAGGGCACCGATCAGAGCTATCTGCGGGCCGCCCTCGCCGAACTCGGCGAGGGCTGGGTCGGTGTCACCAATCTGCACGTGGACGCCACCGACGCCGAGATCCTCGAGCTGAACCGGGCCGGGGTGCGGGCCATCCGGTTCAATCTCAAGCGCGCGGGCGGCGACATCGTCGGGCTCACCATGCTGGCGCTGCGGGCCTACGAACTGGCCGGCTGGCATGTGGAGCTCTACATCGACGGGTCCATGCTGGGCTCGCTGGAACCGGTCATCACCAAGCTGCCCAAGCTGTCGATCGACCATCTGGGCATGTCCGACGACTGCCTGCCCTACCTGCTCAACCTGGTCGACCGCGGGGCCAAGGTGAAGGCCTCCGGCTTCGGGCGGGTGGCGATGAATGTGGGCTCGGCCCTGCGCAAGATCCACACCGTCAACCCCGAGGCCCTGATGTTCGGCACCGACCTGCCCGGCACCCGGGCCGGACGGCCGTTCCGCGACTCCGATATCTCGCTGCTCGCCGACGCCGTGGGCTCCGATCTGCACCGGGTGCTCGAGGACAATGCCCGCGCGTTCTACGGACTGCCCGCCAAGGAACGCCTGTTCGAGGACCCGAACCCGACCATGCGCCGGGCCGCGGGCGAAGCGCCCACCCTGCGGCTGCCGCGCTCGGAGCTCCCCGGACCACCGCCCCCGCCCACCCTGCCGCTGCCGATCATCGATCGCTAGCGCAACGGGCCACCCCCTGAGGGCCGTGGAGACTTCGCGTTATTGTCATACCGTCAACACCGGTGTGTGAGCCGGTGCGCAGGATTCGACGACGAACCGAGGTAGGGCGTGAGCACTCCATCCACCGCCAAGCAGGGCCCGCTCGCGGGCATCCGGGTTGTTGAACTGGCCGGCATCGGCCCCGGTCCGCACGCGGCACTGCTGCTCGCCGACCTCGGCGCCGACGTGGTGCGGGTGCAGCGGCCCGGCATGCTGCCCGGCTTCATGGAGCGTCCGCAGTGGCGCGGCCGCACCATCGTCGAGGCGAACCTGAAGGATCCCGCCGACATCGAAAGGGTGCTCGGGCTCATCGAGAAGGCCGACGTGCTGCTCGAGGGCTTCCGACCCGGCGTCACCGAACGCATGGGACTGGGCCCCGATACGGCGCTGGAACGCAATCCGCGCCTGATCTACGGCCGCATGACCGGCTGGGGCCAGTACGGCCCGATGGCCGACCGCGCCGGACACGACATCAACTACATCTCGCTCACCGGTGTGCTGAACGCCATCGGCCGCAAGGGCGAACGCCCCGTGCCGCCGCTGAACATGGTCGGCGACTTCGGCGGCGGTTCCATGTTCCTGGTCTTCGGCATCCTGGCCGCACTGGTGGAACGCCAGAACTCCGGTAAGGGCCAGGTCATCGACGCCGCCATGATCGATGGCGCACTCGCGCTCTCACACATGATCTGGGGCATGAAGGGCGTCGGCCTGTGGTCCGACGAGCGCGGCACCAACCTGCTCGACACCGGCATGGCCTTCTACGACACCTACGAGACCTCCGACGGCAAGTACATGGCCGTGGGCTGCATCGAGCCCCAGTTCTACGCGGAACTGCTACAGGGCCTGGAGATCTCGCCCGAGGGCCTGCCCAACCAGCTCGACCCCAACGGCCAGGACCAGCTGCGCAAGCTGTTCACCGAGAAGTTCAAGACCAAGACCCGCGACGAGTGGTGGGCGATCTTCGAGCACACCGACGCCTGCACCACCCCGGTCCTGACTTTCACCGAGGCCGAACAGAATCCGCACATCCAGGCCCGCACCGGCCTGATCGACATCGACGGCGTCGTGCAGCACGCCCCGGCCCCGCGCTTCTCGCGCACGCCGGCGGGCATCCCGACCCCGCCGCCGAACGAGGGCACCCCGATCGAAACGGTCTGGGCGGACTGATCTTCCGCGCACGGCCGAACGCCCCCTGTGGAATTCCACAGGGGGCGTTGACTTTTCCGATGCGGCGGGTGGTTCCCGGACTTACGGGGCGACGAGCTGGATGTCGAGCTCGATGGCGATCTTGTCGCTCAGCATGGCGTTGGGCATGCCCGGGGCGACGTCGAACTCGCTGCGCTTGATGGTGCCGGAGGCGGTGAAGCCGGCGTGCTCCTTGTTGTCCTGCGGGAAGACCTGCACGCCGCCCCACTCGACCTCGAGGGTGACGGGCTTGGTGATGCCGCCGATGGTGGCCTCACCGGTGACCTCGAACTCCTCGCTCAGGGCGACGGGCTCGGGGACGCGGAAGGTCAGGTGCGGGCGGTTGGCGACATCGAGGATGTCGGCGCTGCGGACGTGGCCGTCGCGCATCTCGTTGCCGGTGTCGAAGGAGTCGAAGTAGATGGTGGCCTCGATGGCGGCCTCGCCGGCCTCGTTGACCACGAAGCCGGTCTCGAAGCGGTTGAAGCGGCCGCGGACCTTGGAGATGCCCAGGTGCTTCACGGTGAAGTTGACCGAGGAGTGGGCGGCGTCCAGGGTCCAGGAGCCGGGGGCGAGGGTGGTCTGCTCGGAAGTCGTCATGTCAACCATTCTAAGTGGACTCCGGTCCGTTTATCCACACCTTGGTTATCCGGGGACTGCCAGGGCGCGGATAACGGAACCAGGACCGGGCAATATGGAAGGGTGTCCCGTTCCGAATTCGCCGAGTTCCTGATCGCCCGCCGCGCACAACTGCAGCCCGAGGACGTCGGACTGCCCGCCGGGCGGCGACGGCGCACACCCGGCTTGCGCCGCGAGGAGGTGGCCGCGCTCGCCGGTGTCAGCGCAGACTACCTGGCCCGGCTGGAACAGGGACGCGACACCAACCCCTCCACCGCCGTGCTGGCCGCCCTCGCGGAAGCCTTGCGGCTCAACGAGATCGAGAAGCACCACTTCGGCAAGCTGGCCCTCGGGCTGGAACAGAAGGCTACCTGCCCCGCCTCCGGGCAGGCCCGGGAACAGGTCTCCGAGACCATTCAGGCGGTCATCGACGCCCTGCAGCCGACGCCCGCGCTGGTGCTCGGGCGCTGGCTGAACCTGCTCGCCGGAAACCCCTCCTTCCGCGCCTTCGCCGAACCCCTCGGCATGTTCGACGCCGAGGCGCACGGCAACTTCGCCATCTACGTCTTCGCCCATCCGGCCGCCCAGGAGAGCTTCCTGAACTGGTCCGACGCCGCCGATATGGCCGTCACGTCCCTGCGCGCCGCCGCGACCCGATTCCCCGACGACCCGTCGGTCGAGGCCGTCGTCACCACCCTGAACCGCTACCCGGAGTTCGAGCGACGCTGGCGCGAGCACCGGCTCACCGATTTCCGATCCCTCGTGCTGAAGATTCAGCACCCGGCCCGGGGTGCGGTCGAGGTGGAGGTCGAGACCCTGGATCCGGCCGCCGACCAGACCGTCATGGTCTGGCTGGTCGACCGCCGCCAGGCCCGCACGCCCGGATTACGGCTGGTCAACGAATAAAACCCGCAGGTTCCGGGGGTTTCGTTCCCGCTGCCGGGGTGGGTCGGGCCATCTACAGTTGAGCCATGGCTCGGAATTGGCCGATGGTCGAGCGGGTGAAAGAACTCGAATCGATCAGGTCGGCACTCACCGGCGACGAGTTCGTCGGGGCGGTGCTCACCGGCGACGCGGGGGTCGGCAAGACGACGCTGGCGCGGCAGGCCACCGCCGCCGTCGGCGGCAATATCCGTTGGGTCGCGGGCACCGAATCCGCCCGCAGCATTCCGCTCGGGGTCTTCGCGCACATGGTGGGGGTGTACACCGCCCACGATCCGGTGACCTTCATGGCGGCCGCGCGCGAGGCGCTGCTCGCCGACGGGCACACCATCATCGGCGTCGACGACGCCCATCTGCTCGACCAGCTCTCGGCCACCCTGCTGCTGCAGCTGGCCATCGACAAGGCCGCCCACATCGTGTGCACCGTACGCAGCGGGGTGCAGGTCCCCGACGCGGTGACCTCGCTGTGGAAGGACGGGCACCTGCTGCGCATCGACCTGAGGCCGTTCACCCAGCGCCAGAGCGTGGAACTGGTGGAATCCATGCTGGGCGGGCAGCTGGAGGGCTTCACCGCCAACCTGATGTGGGAATCCTCCGGCGGCAATGCGCTTTTCCTGCGGCACCTGGTCGAGGGCGCGCTGGAGGCCGGCACGCTGCGGCAGGTCAGCGGGGTGTGGCAACTGCGCGGGCGCGCGGCCGTCACCTCGGAATTGGCTGCGCTGCTGGAGGATCGGGTCGAGCAGCTGCCCGAGTCGGTGCTGCGGGTGCTGGAACTGCTCACCTTCTGCGAGCCCATCGACCTGGACGTGCTCTCCGAACTCGCGGGCGAGGAAGCGGTGGAATCCGCCGAATCACGCGGTCTCATCAGGATTGTCGAGAACAGCCATCAACTGCTGGTGCGCTACAACCATCCGCTGTTCGGTGAGGTGATCCGGCGGCGGCTGGGTATCGCGTCGGCGCGGCGGCTGCGCGGGCGGCTCTACTCCTCGCTCCGGGACCGGCCCATCAACTCCGCGTCCGAGCGCATCCGATTGGCCGAATTGGCCTTGGACAGCGACAAATCCGCGGATCTAGAGCTGTTCCAGACGGCGGCCGCGGATGCCATCGCGCTGGCTAATCTGCCCTTGGGCGAACGGTTCGCGCGCGCGGCGGTGGAACGCCAGGGCGGAGTGGAGGCCGCCGACCTGCTGGCCCGCGCGCTGCTGTGGCAGGGGCATCGCATAGAGGCCGAGCGCACGCTGGCCGGATTCGATCCGGACGAGATGAACGAGGTGCAGCTGGCGCGCTGGGGCAGCACCCGGGTGTCGAACCTGCTGTGGTCCATGGGCGACGCGGATCGCGCCGATACCGTGCTGGAATCGGTGCGACACCGGGTCACCCATCCGAAAATTATTGCGACACTGGATGGCCTGGCCTCCGCGTGCGCGGTCAACGAGAACCGGATCGACGACGCGTTCGCCCTCGCCGAGCCGGTCATGTCCGCCCCGGACGCACCACCGTGGGCGGTGTACTGGGCTGCCTTCGGTGGCGGACTCGCCCTCGCGCTCATGGGGCGCGGTGAAGCCGCCCGGCAGTACGCGGCCCGCTCGCACGCCGTGGAGTCGCATATCGACGGATTGAACCGGTTCATCTCCACACACGCGGAAGTGCTGGCCCTGACCTTCATCGGCGAGTTGGAAGCCGCACGCCGATGCGCCAATACGCCCTACCCGTTCTCCTCCCCCGGCCAATATCTGGCCTGGGGCATGGCCAAGATCCTGCAGGGCACCGTGGACGTGGCGCAGGGCCAGTTCCCGCAGGGCATCGACAATCTCGAGCAGGCGCTCGCGGCGCTCACCACCGAGGGCGCGGCGTCCTGGATGTTCCCCGCCCAACTGCGGCTGGCGGAGGCGTACTCGGCGCTCGGGCGGCCCGCCGAAGCGGCGGAAGCCATTGCGGCGGCGACCCTGCGAGGCGGGCGTCACAGTGCCGTCTATGAACCGCTGCTCGAACTCGTGCGGGCCATGCAGACGGCCGCCGAGGGCACCGCGACGCCGGCCGTACGGCTCGCGCTGGAGGCGGCGGATCTGGCCGCACGCACCCACCAGCACGCCATCGAGGCCATGGCGCTGCATGCCGCCGCCCGCTTCGGCGATCAGTCGGTCGCCGGGCGGTTGTCGGATCTCGCGGCCCGCATCGACGGGCGGCTGGTGCAGGTGCAGGCGCGGCACGCGGTGGCGGTCGCGGCCCACGACGGACCCGGATTGGACACCGCAGCAGCGGAATTCGAGGCAATCGGGGCGCTGCTCTCCGCGGCCGACGCGGCCGCGCAGGCCGCCTCCGCGCACGAGCGGGCGGGTGATCGCCGGCGACTGCTGGAATCCGCGGCAACCGCCAATCGGCTGGCGGCCGCCTGCGGCGGCGCGTCGACCCCGGCGCTGCGGCAGTCCGCGCAGCCGCTGCCGCTGACCGCGCGCGAACGGGAAATCGCGAATCTGGTGGCCGCCGGGCTGTCCAACCGGCAGATCGCGGACCGGCTGACCGTCTCGGTGCGGACGGTGGAGGGGCACCTGTACCGGGCGTGCATCAAGCTCGACGTCACCGATCGGGAGGCGCTGGCGGAATTGATGCGCGGAGGGACGCCTACGGGCAAATCAGCAAAGCTGACCTGATCCGGATCGAGTAATCGATACCGGCGTGCTTCGCCACGCCGTCCTCCTGCCGCCGGCGTCCTGCCGCTGGAACTTCGCACCCTCAATTCGAGGCGCTGATCTGCGTCGATGCGGATAGGGCCGATGCACGGGCAAGCCGAGCCGAGAGTTCCCGCGAATAACCGGTAGTCATGGCCGGTCTCGGGGCCGGCGCAACGAAATATGTTGGAAGGCAGGTGTTTCGGCGTGGTCGGTCGAGATCGTGAAGTGAAGGGCACCGTGGCTCGGCGGGCGATCGCGGTGGGCGTCGTTCCGCTGGCGTTGACAGTGGCCTGCGCGAATACGAGTGACCACTTGGCCGAGTCGGCGCAGGGCAGCTCGACCCTGGCCGCCGTGCAGCCGAGTGACACCCGCGCCCCGGCGAATACCGTTGCCCCGGATGCGAATCCGCAGCCCAGTGCGGCGGCCCGGGACGACGCGGGCACCGCCGGCACGTCGAGCTCCGTCCAGTCCGCCCCACGCCCCGGCGCCGCCCAGCCGGGCGTGGCCCTCCCGGCCCATGACCAGGATCGCCCCGGCCCGCGTCCGAGCCTCGCGCAGCCCGGCGTCACCGTGCCGAATCGCCCACTGCCGCAAACACAGTCGCCGACGCAGGCCGAGCGCCCGATCCCCGCGAACTTCCGCCCGATCCCGAATCACGAAGCGGCGCCGGCGGTCGACTTCCGAACCCTGCACGCCCCGGCCGTGGTGGACCCGGTCCTCCCGATCGCCCCGCCCCCACGCACCGTCCGGATCGGCGACTTCAGCACCCCCGCCCCGGACCAGCTGCCCGACACCATCCTCGACACCGTGAACGGCGCAGCCGCCGACACCGAAGCCGGCCTGGCCACCGGCCTCAACTCCATCGGCGTCAACCCGAGCCGCTCCGACAAGATCGCCGCGGGCACCCTCGGCGGTGCGGCGATCGGCGCGGGCGTCGGCGCCGTCGGTGCGGGCGTTCCGGCGGCGCTGCTCGGTGCGGCAGTCGGCGGTGCGATCGGCGCGGGCGTCGGCGCGGCGGTCGGATTCGGGCTCGGTTCGGCCGGTGCCGTCGTGGCGCCGTGGACCGCGCCGATCGACGTCCCCGGCGGCACGGCCGGTGGGGCGCTGATCGGCGCGGGCATAGGCGCTGCCGCGGGAGCCGCGGCCGCGGGCATCCCGGCCGCACTCGCCGGGGGAGCTGTGGTCGGAGCGGGAGGCGCGGCGCTGGGCGGGTTCCTCGGCGGCGCGCTCTGACGCACACCTTCCGGTGATACCGGGCATCCGCACCAGGCTTTCGGTGCGGGTGCCTTCCATGCGGCGGTGGTCAGAAGAGGGTGGGTTCGCCGAAGCCCGGAGTGCGCTCGATTTCCAGGAGGCGCTGTTTGGTGGTGAGGCCGCCGGGGGCGGAGAAGCCGTGCAGGGCGTGGTCGGCGGCCAGTACCCGATGGCAGGGGATGATCAGGGGGATCGGGTTGCGGCCCAGGGATTGCCCGACGGCCTGGGCACCGCCGGGGGCGCCGATGCGGTTCGCGACCGCGCCGTAATTGAGGGTGTGACCCGGGTCGATGTCGCGGGTCACCGCGTAGACAGCGCGGTCGAACTCGTTGAAAGCGCTGGTGTCCAGGGGGATCCAGCGGAGGTCGTCCAGGTCGCCGGTGAGGTGGGCGCGGATGCGGTCGATGGCCGCGGCCAGCTCGGCGGTGGGCTCGGCCTCGTGGATGTCGGCCAGTCGGTGGCGGCGCAGGATGTGGGTGCGGGTGGCCGCGGGGTCGCGGTCGGGAAGGGCGAAGCGCAGGACGCCGGTGACGCTCCAGGCGATGGCGCACACGCCGATCGCGGTATCGAAGAGCGCCGCCGACGCCAGGGGTCGGGCCGGGGCGGACATGAGGCCAGTGTGCACGGTGGCACCGACAAGAATCCGATTCAAGTCCAGTTGGCTAGAACTGGACTGATTCTCCTCGGCACGGGATGGTGGACAGGGCCGCCACGGCCGGGGCGCTGCGACCGAATCGCCGCGCGGGAGCCGGCGGGCAGGCATCCGGGCGGAGCGACGCGATGGCCGCGAGGTCCGAATACTGCCGGGACGCTTCATATTCGGCGACCGACCAGTCCGACATGGGTGCATGCGGGCGATACCGCTCCAGCAGCTCACCCCAGCGCTCACCGGGCTTGGGCGCATACCGGTACACGAGACCGGCGAAGGCGGCGACGATCAGAATGGAGACCAGCAGAGCGACCATGAGCCCATAGTGGCTCTGGTCCGGACTTGAAGAAAATATCCAGTACCCCAATACTGGCCTGTATGGCGACACGAGTGATCGGCGCGGCCAGCCTGACGCGCGACCTGGGCCGGTGGCGGAACGACGAACCGGGCGCCCCCGCCGACAATGGCAAGCGGTCGGCGCGGCCCGCCTACGTGGCACTGGCGGAGAGCATCCGCCTGCTCATTCACGACGGCCGCGCGCCGCTCGGCGTCGCGCTGCCCAGTGAGCGCGATCTGGCCACCGCCCTCGCGGTCAGCCGTACCACCGTCACCTCCGCGTATTCCCTGCTGCGCGAGCACGGTTACCTGATCAGCCGCCAGGGCTCGCGCAGCACCGTGGCGCTGCCGCCGACCGTGGTGCACGATGGCGCGAAGCCCGCGCGCAGCATCCTGGCCATGATGGCGCAGCCGGAACTGCCGACCATCGACATGACCTACGCCGCCATGGCCGCCCCGCCGCAGATGACCGAGGCGTACTCCTTTGCCCTGCAAGGGCTTCCGACCTATCTCGGCACGCACGGCATGGACCCGGTGGGTGTGCTCATGCTGCGTGAGGCGCTGGCCCGCCGCTACACCGAGCGCGGGCTGCCGACCGAGCCGGACCAGATCCTCATCACCCTGGGCGCGCAGCACGGTCTGCGGCTGCTGCTCAATGTGCTCACCACCCCGGCCGAACGCGTGCTCATCGAGCACCCCACCTATCCGAACGCCATCGAGGCGATTCGCGATGTGGGTGCGCGCCCGGTGCCGGTGCCCATGCGCCCGGACGGCTGGGATCTGGACGGAATCCGCAGTGCCGCACGGCAGACCGCCGCCAGCGTCGCCTACCTGATTCCGGACTTCAACAATCCGACCGGTCACCTGCTCGACGCCGAGGGCCGGGCGGAGCTGGCCGCCATCGCCCGCGAGACCCGTATGACGGTGATCGTCGACGAATCCATGGTGGACCTGAACCTCACCGACCTCGAATCCCCGCCCCCCGCCGCCGCTTTCGCCCGCAATTCGGAGATCGTCACCATCGGTTCGGCCTCCAAGTCCTTCTGGGGCGGCCTGCGCGTCGGCTGGGTTCGCGCCAACCAGGCCCTGATCACCAAACTCCTGGGCACCCGCTCCACCGTCGACCTCGGTACCCCCGTCATGGACCAGCTGGCAACCGTCCACCTGCTCCGCAATGCCGACGAAATCCTCACCACCCGCCGCGACCAGCTCCGCTCCCGCCGCGCGGTCCTGCTCGAAACCCTCGCCGAAGAACTCCCCGATTGGCGCGTCACCGAGGGTGTCGGCGGCATGTCCGTGTGGGCCCAACTCCCCGCCCCGGTCTCCACCGCCTTGGCCGCCACCGCCCCCAACCACGGCGTATTGCTCGCCGCCGGACCACGTTTCGGCGTCCAGGGCGCCTTCGAACGCTTCATCCGCCTCCCCTTCACCCACGAGGAATCCGACCTGCGAGTCGCCGTGAAGTCCATCGCTGCGGCCGCCGCCGCCCTCAACCCGCACGCCGCCGACCCCCTGGCCCCACTCATCACCTACTGACATCACCCAGCCCGGCGGTGCTACACGACCCGAGACCCGCAATGCCCTGAAACGGCGCGCGCCCGCCGCGAAAGCGGCGGGCGCGTGTTTTCCGCTCAGCGACAACTGATTTCGCAAGATGCGGGTAACTCACCGGCTACGACCGGAATCGGTTCGGCACCTATCCGCAGGCACGGATGCAGAACCGGCAACGGCACCCAGCCGCCCGCTAGAGTCGCGGGGAGGCGGCAACGTCGTGGCGGACGATGGTCTGGTCACGACCCGGGCCGACGCCGATGCACGAAACCCGTGCTCCCGACAGTTCTTCCAGGCGCTCGACGTAGGCCCGGGCGTTGGCGGGGAGCTCCTCGAAGGTGCGGGCACCCGAGATGTCCTCCCACCAGCCGGGCATTTCCTCGTAAATCGGCTTGGCGTGGTGGAATTCGGTCTGGGTGGTGGGCATCTGCTCGACCCGCTCGCCGTCGATCTCGTAGGCGACGCAGATCGGGACGGTGTCCAGACTGGAGAGCACGTCCAGCTTGGTGAGGAAGTAGTCGGTGATGCCGTTGACGCGGGTGGCGTAGCGGGCGATCACGGCGTCGAACCAGCCGGTGCGGCGGGCGCGGCCGGTGGTGACGCCGACCTCGCCGCCGGTCTTGGCCAGGTAGGTGCCGGACTCGTCGAAGAGTTCGGTCGGGAACGGACCGGAGCCGACGCGGGTGGTGTACGCCTTCAGGATGCCGAGCACCGTGGTGATCTTGTTCGGGCCGACGCCCGCGCCCACCGCCGCGCCACCCGCGGTCGGGTTGGAGGAGGTGACGTACGGGTAGGTGCCGTGGTCGACGTCCAGCAGGGTGCCCTGCGAACCCTCCAGCAGCACAATCTCATCGCGCTCCAGCGCCTGGTTGAGCAGCAGCCGGCTGTCGGCGATGCGGTGCTTGAAGCCCTCGGCCTTCTCCAGCACCTCATCCACCACCTGCTGCGGGTCCAGCGCGCGGCGGTTGTAGATCTTCACCAGCACCTGGTTCTTGAATTCCAGTGCGGCCTCGACCTTCTGGGTGAGGATCTTCTCGTCCAGCACGTCGGCCACGCGGACGCCGACGCGGGCGACCTTGTCCTGGTAGCAGGGACCGATGCCGCGGCCGGTGGTGCCGATCTTCTTGTTGCCCAGGAAGCGTTCGGTGACCTTATCGATGGCCACGTGGTACGGCATGATCAGGTGCGCGTCGGCCGAGAGCAGCAGGCGGGAGGTGTCCACACCGCGCTCTTCCAGACCGGCGAGTTCGGCCAGCAGCACACCCGGGTCTACCACCACGCCATTGCCGATGACGTTGGTCACATCGGGGGTGAGGATGCCGGACGGGATCAGATGCAGCGCGAAGCTCTCACCATTGGGCAGCACCACGGTGTGACCCGCGTTGTTGCCGCCCTGGTATCGAACTACCCACTGGACCCGATCGCCGAGCAGATCGGTTGCCTTGCCCTTGCCCTCGTCGCCCCACTGGGCGCCGATCAGCACGATTGCCGGCATGTGAGTGTCTCCTACGGGTTCGACGCGCAGCCCGTCTGGTGCTGCAGCTACCCGCCGTCAGAAGGCGGTGGCCGTAGGCACACTTTACGGGAGTCCCCCATGAGTCCCGCGAGGTGGCATACCCGCAGTTCGCGGCCCGGCTCGGTCTGGACTGCGCTCCGCCTCCCCGGGCTCGGAGCGGATCCAGGAGCGAGGCGGCGAAGCGTAGGGCAAATCGGGCACGTAACGGATGCGCAGCGAGGACAGCGTGGCAAATGAGACAGGGCTATGGTGGCACGGGGAGAGGGACCGGCGGGGGTCCATCGGATATGCAGCGAGGCGGATAGGTGTTGGCAAGCCAGAGGAGGGTGTTCGGCAGTTGAGTACCCATGTTCTCCGCTGCGACGGCGCGCCCGTTCCCATCGCGCTGGCATCCCTGCCCCTGACCCAGACCTCCGCCATTCCCGATACCGGCGTTCTGGACGAGTTGCTGCCGGTCATGGCCGCCGACAGCCTGCCCAGGCTCATCGTGCTCGGTGAGGATGCCGGATTGGCCGCGGTCCTCACCCATCTGATGCGCACCGAACGCCTCGGCGTCGAAATCGGTTATGTGCCCATCGATCGCACCTACGGCTCCCGCGCCTACGAGACCGGTACCGGCTCCGCCGCCGCCAAGCGCGCGCTGGAGGGCAAGGCCATCGCGACCCCGCTGATTCGCGACGACACCGGCAAGGTGCTGATCGGCCGCGCCACCCTGGTCGGCGAGGCGGGCGCGAAGCTGGAGGGCGAGGCCTACGTCGACGACACCCGGCTGTTCACGGGAAAGGTCGCGGCACTGCATGTTTCGCCCATGCTGGAGATGCCCGGCCTGCACGCCACCGTGCAGCGCGGCCTGCGCAAGAAGCGCTGGGTCGAGGGACGCGCCATGCAGCTGGGCACCGGCGGCGCCATTGTCACCCGCGACGGGATCACCACCGATCGGGTGGTGAAGCGCTCCACGTTCTATCGGCACCACGAACCTTGGCTGCTGGTTCGCTGATTCACCCCCAGAATGGGTAGCGGCGTACAGCAGAGCCGACCAGTTGGGAGTATCAGGTGAATTACCCGCGCGCGGTGGGCCGGGCATCCGGAGCAGTCCGGCCCAGTCCGATGTTCCTACTGGTCGTGGTGATCACGGTGGCGGGCGGAGCGCTCGCCTGGGACGCCGACTACGGTTCGCGCCAGGCTCAATTCGGGGTTTTCATCCTGGTGGTGGCGGGCTGGATCGTATCCATCTGCCTGCACGAATTCGCGCACGCGTATGTGGCGTGGCGAGCCGGGGACCGCGAAGTGGAGATGCGCGGGTATCTGACCCTCAATCCGCTCAAGTACAGCCATCCGCTGCTGTCGATCGCGCTGCCGGTGGTGTTCATCGCGCTCGGCGGGTTCGCGCTGCCCGGTGGTGCGGTGTACGTGCACTCGCACAACTTCAGCCCGCGGGTACAGCGGATCCTGAGCGGCGCCGGGCCCGCGGTGAACGCGCTGTGCGCGATCGTGCTGCTGGTGATCGTGCGGTTCTACGGCAGCACCCATTCGCATGCGGCATTCTGGTTCGGGCTCAGTTACCTTGCGTTCCTGCAGATTACGGCGACCGTGCTGAACCTCATCCCGATTCCCGGCACCGACGGGTACGGGATTCTGGAGCCGTCGCTGAGCTATCAGACGCGGCGGTCGCTGGATCAGATCAAGCCGTTCGGCATCCTGATCCTGTTCGCGCTGCTGTTCACGCCCGAACTCAACCGGCTCTTCTTCGACGCGATCAACGCGCTGTTCGAACTGTCCGGGCTGCCGGGCAGCTGGTGGTCGAGGGGCAGCGCACTGACGCGCTTCTGGCTCTGACCCGGGTGGGCCGCCCGGACGACCCGGTGTCGGGCGGCCCATCGCAACGACATCGGTCCGGAGAAACCGTTGCCACCCGTCGCTGCGAGTCCGGAACCGGACTACCCCTCGTAAATCCGGCCTGATACGAACGGTAGAGGGACGCAAGCGGTTCGACGCGAGTAGCGGACTACCCGAAGATCAAGAGCAGGCCCCCGCAGACGAATCGGATATACCCGCAATTCCGGTCTCGGACCCACCGATCCGGGCGGACGTCGATCAGTCGATCGGCGTGACGTAGGGATGGGGGACGGTCGGCGGCAGCAGCGCCATGGCGGAGAGCCTTCGTATCCCGCACACCTGCATGAGATCCACGACGATGGAACGCAATTGGGCGAAGACCACGTGGGCGGACAGGCCCGCCCCGGTCACCAGGTCCTTGGTCGCACCCTTGCCGACCGAGCGCAGCACACGGGTCGCCTCGGCGGGATCGGGCTTCTCGTCCGGGTCGGCCAGCATCATGCGGCGCACCACATCCACGGCCTGACCGAGCTTCTCGACCTCCGCGACGAGGCCCGGATTCAGTACCTCGTCGTCGCGCACCGAGGTGAGCGCTCGGCGCAGCAGCACACGGGTATTGCGGACCGCGTTGTCGAGCGGGTCGGCGGCCTGCCGCAGGCGCTGCAGACGGGAGCGAGAGTTCCAGTACAGCGGAGAGATTCGAATGATCTCCCGGCTGCCCTCGAGGGTGTTGCGCATGGCATCGATCGCGCCCTGGGTGCCGCGCACGGTCTCGAGCGCCGTCTTGATCTTACCGGCATCCTGCTCGAGCAGGCCGTCCGCGCACTCGGTGAGGGCCTTGCCCATCACCTCGAGAATCCCGGCGGCCTGCTCCCGGGCACGGCGGACCGGATGCAGCGGGATCGCCGCCACCACCACGATGCCGACCAGACCACCCACCAGCGCGTCGATCATGCGCAGCGACGCACCACCCTGACCGGGCGGATAGAGCGTGGCCACCAGTACCGCGGAACTGGCGGCCTGCATGGTGATGACCGGGCCGCCGTCGAGGAAGACGGCGGCGCACATGGCGATCACCACCAGCAGCACGATCTGCCAGCCGCCGGTGCCCACCCGGGAGACGAACAGGTCGCCGATGCCGATGCCGACGGCCACGCCGACGATCAGCTCGACCGACCGGCGCAGCCGCGCGCCGAACGACAGGCCGATGGAGATCATGGCGGCCATGGGCGCGAAGAAGGGGCGCTCGTGCCCGATCACATTGTGGGCGATGAACCAGGCCACGCCCGCGCCGACCGCGCACTGCACGATCGGCAGCAGCGAGGACCGGACGCGCCCCGCGGCCCTGCGCACGCGGGTGACGCTGCTCTCCCGGGCAGCGTCGAAGGTTTCGCCCAGGCCGCCGCTCAATTCAGTCGAGGCCGAGCTCGGCGGCCGCGCGCGGGTCGCAGTCCTCGAGCAGGTCCAGGCAGCGCGCGTACTCGTCGGTCTCGCCGATGGCGCGGGCGGCCTTCGCGAGCGCGCCGACGCTGCGCAGGAAGCCCCGATTGGGCTCGTGGCTCCACGGCACCGGGCCGAAGCCCTTCCAGCCGTTGCGGCGCAACAGGTCCAGGCCGCGGTGGTAGCCGGTGCGCGCGAAGGCGTAGGCGGAGATGATGTCGTGGTTGATCTCGCCGTCAGCGGCTGCGCCCCGCTCCAGCGCGGCCTCGGCCAGGTAGGCCCAGGCGATGGAGGCGGTCGGATGCGCCGCGGCAACCTGCACCGGGTCCTGTTTCTGGAGCAGCGCGTCCTCCGCGTCGATGTTTTCCGGGAGCAGGACCGGCTGCGGTCCGAGTAGATCGCCGAAGGAGGTCATGCCGATCATTCTGCACCGCCGTCCGGAATGCTCAGTAGGCTGACCGTCGAATCACAGTTCCGCCGAAGCAAGGGGTGTAGCGCGTGTCCGACCCGAAAGACGACCAGCAGCCGCAGGGTCCTGCCAACTCGGCATCCGGCGCCGAGGACACCGCCGCCCCCAAGACTCCGACCGACCAGTCTGCGTCCCGGCCCGGCGGCCCCGCCCCGAGCAACCCCGCGAAGGGCCCCGGCGCACCGAGCGATGCCGGCGGAAACAACGCTCCCCCGACCGCGGCCACGGAAGTGATTCCCACCGCCGACTCCCGCACCGAGGAGATCCGCACCGGCGCAGCCGAACCCGCGTCGGCCGGCTCGAACCCGGCCCCCGGCCAAGGCAAGCCGGCCAACCCGCCCGCCAAGTCCTCGGCCGGTTTCGCCACCATCCACTACGAAACCCCCAAGTCGGCCGGACGCATCCAGCCTCCCGCACCACAGGGCACCCCTGGCGGCCAACCCCCGGCCGCCGCGCGCCAGGGTTCGGGCGAATTCGTACCCCAGTCAACCTCGAGCGCCCGGCCCGCCGCCCCCGGCGCGGCCGGCAAGCAGAACCCGCCCGGCACCCAACCATCGAACGCAGCCGCTGAGAAGTCCACTGGCGCTGGACAATCCGGACCCGGCGCAAAGTCACAGGCCGCAGGCGAGGCGCGGCGCCCGGACGCGTCCTCGACTCCCGGAGCGAAGGCGGGGAAGACCGCCCCGGCCGACCCCAAGGGCTCGAGCGCACCCGCGCAACAGAATGCCGGTGGAAAGCCGACCGGCGTGGAGCAGTCCGGCCCGGGCCGGCAGGCGGCGACGGACGATGCCCCTACGCAGTTCATTCCGATTCAGCGGCCGGGCGGGGAGAAGCCCGCCGCGGGCGAGGCCGCCGCGGCGGATGCGACCACCCAGTTGATTCGGATTCAGCAACCCGGGCGGGCGGCGAGCGGCGGGGCCGCGAAGGCCGGTTCCGCGCCCGCGGCTGCCGGGAAGCCGGGTGGAGCCCCGAGCGATGCGGCGCAGGAGAAGCCCGCGCCGCAGGGTGTTCCCACCGAGGGGATGCCGCAGGCGGATTCGCAGCCGGAGGATCGCAAGGCCGCCGCGGACAGCGGTAAGGCGAAGGATGCCGGTAAGGCGAAGGACGATGACGCGGCGGCCGAGAAGGCCGGCGGGGCGGGCGATTCCGCGGCGAAGCCGGACGGCGATTCCGGCGATGCCCCCGGCGGGGACGCGAAAACCGTTGTGATCAAGAAGGTTCCGAGTCCAGCGGATGACGCTACGACGGCACTGCCGATCGTGTCCGGGGATCAGGCGACCGAGAAGATCCGGGTGTCGGGGCCGCAGGGGCGGGCGGTCAGCAAGCCGCCGCAAACGCCGCGGGTGAACGCGGGGCCGCGGAATGTGGGTCCAAAGGGGAACGCGCCGGCGCTGGACGCGCCGGTCGAGGAGACCCGGCCGTCGCCGCCGCGGCCGCCGATGGGGCCGCGCCGGCCCGCGACCGCGCCGTCACCGGCGGATATGCAGCCGACCATGCCGGGCCAGCCCATCGGCGGGCCACGCATCGCCCCGCCGCAGCGGGTCGGAGCGGGTGCGCCGCCGCAGGGTCCGCGCGGCCCGCAGGGACCGGGCGCACCGGGCCCGAATGCACCGCAGGGCCCGAATTCACCGCAGGGCCCCAACGCAACGCAGGGACCGAATGCGCCCCAGGGACCGAAAGCACCGCAGGGTATGCAGCAGGGTCCGGTGCCGGCCGGCCCGGGACATGCTGGGCCGCAGGATGTTCAGGGGGATGGACCGCGCATTCTGGCGCAGCCGCAGCGGGTACCGGCCGCCGCCGAGGCAGCCGCTGGGACCGCGCCCGCCGCGGGCGGTGTGTCGAAGAAGCTGTGGATCATCGTGGCGGCGGCCGTGATCGCGGTGATCGCCATTGCCGGCGTGGTGTTCGGTGTGGTGAAGCACCAGAACAACAACTCGCCGGAAGCCCTGGTGCAGAAGACGATCACCACGTACACCGACGCGCTGAAGTCCGGGAATCTGGACGCATTGCGGGCCGTGACCTGCGGTGCGCAGCACGACTTCTACCAGAAGATCTCGGCCGACCAGTTCGCGAGCGTGTACAAGACCTCGCAGGACCAGAAGAGCATTCCTCAGGTGAAGAGCGTCGACGCCATTCAGATCACCGGCGACGCCGCGCTGGCGCAGGCGACCGTGTACACCGCGGCGGACCCGTCGAAGACGTCCGCACGCACCTTCGATCTGCGCAACGAGGGTGGTTCGTGGAAGGTATGTGACCCGCAGAACGGGCACTGATCGGCTCCCGGAAAATTTCCTGACGCATTTGCGCCCCCGGCCGCGATGAACATCACAAAGACCTGGTCAACAGTCCGGCACGTCGGTACAGTGTGCCGGATTGTCTGGGCCAGCCATTTCGGCATTCCGGCACTTCAGCGGTTGTACACCGTCCAGGACATTGTCTGATTCGTGAGGGCAGTGTCCGGCAGAAGTGGTGCGGGCCCACCGGGTTTCGATTTGCAGGGAGCTGAACACCATGCCGGAAACGGCAGAGGCTACTGAAGCCACCGCGGCCGAGCTGGTCGGACGGCACTTCCGTGTCCGTGATCACTACGACGTCGGCCGCGAGAAGATCCGCGAGTTCGCGCGTTCGGTGCGCAACGATCACCCCGGTCACCACACCGAGGCCGCCGCCGCGGCGCTCGGCTACGGCGGCCTGCTCGCCTCCCCGACCTTCGCGTCGGTGATCGGCGCGGCCACCACCCGCTCGCTGATCGGATCGGTGCTCACCGAGTACGACGTCTCGCAGATCCTGCAGACCGATCAGATCTTCGAGTACTACCGCCCGATCCTGGCCGAGGACCGCCTCGGGGTGGACGTCGTCGTCGAGAACATCCGAAGCTTCGGCGACAACGACTTCATCACCGTCAAGGTCACCCTCACCGATGCCGACGCGCTGCCGGTGCTGGTCGCCACCACCACCATCGTGGCCCGCAAGGGCGTCGAGATCGATCCGGCCACGGTCGAGACGGTCTCGGGCGTGGTCATGCACGGCCATGTGGTCGAGCCCGGCGAATTCGACGGCGACCCGACCGGTCTGATTCTGCTGGCCCCCGACGAGGTCGCCGAGCTGGCCGCCCCCGCCCCGCCCCAGCCGGTCCACACCATCCCCACCGCCGCCACCCTGACCGCCGGCACCGAGCTGCCCGCCGCCACGGTGCCGGTCACCCGCGGCGACCTGGTCAACTACGCGGGCGTCTCCGGCGACCCGAACCCCATCCACTTCAGCGACACCGCCGCCACCCTGGTCGGCCTGCCCACCGTGGTGGCGCACGGCATGCTCACCATGGGCCTGACCGCCGGCTACCTGGTGGACTGGCTGGGCGATCCGTCGGCGCTGGGCAAGTTCAGCGTCCGCTTCTCCGGCTTCGTACCGGTCGAGCCGACCGCCCCGACCATCGTCGAGTTCACCGGCAAGGTGAAGTCGGTGGACGCCGCCCGGGGCGAGGCCACCGTCGTTCTGGGCGCGACCTCCGAGGGCAAGAAGCTCTTCGGCCGCGCGATCGCCGAGATCCGGCTCAGCTGAGCCGAAACCTGGAGAGCGGGCCGCGCATTCCGTGCGGCCCGCTCTTTGTCGTTGTCCGCCAGGCGATTCAGTTCACCGTGGCGTGCATCAGGTAGACGTTGTAGTCGCTCCAGGTCGACATGGTGAAGTACATGTCGTTGCCGGTGGACCACGGATGGATGAAGCCGCCGTACAGCTCCGGGAATTGCAGTGCGCTCACCGTGACCGCGCTGTCGGACCACGTGCCCTGCGGCGTATCCGATTCCCGCACAACGAGTGCCGCCTTGGCGGTGTCCAGGTAGCTCATCTGCCATACTTTGCGGCTCTCGTCGTAGCGCACCGACAGCTCACCGGCAGGCGCGTCGACAATCGGTGTGACCGTGACCGATCCGTTCGTCTCGGGTATCCAGGAGCCGCTGTTCCAGTACTGGTAGGCCGTCGGGTTGAGCACCTGGTCCTTCGGCACCCGGGCCAGCCCCACCCCGCCGAGCCGCGAATTGGGGATACCAAACATGTAGACCCAGTCCCCCTGCGGCACCATGGCCGTCACCTGGAAGTTGGAGAGGCCGAAGATGTTCTCCCACTTGGCGTACGGGTCCTTGGTCCAGTGCTCGCCGTGGTCGTCGGAGTAGGCGATGCCGCCGTAGTTGGTGTACCAGGTGCCGGGCACGCTGTTCCAGGTGCGGATCGACATGTAGCTCAGGTACTGCCGGTCCCCGATGGCGAAGCCCGAGGTCGGGATGGTGGTGATCTCGATATTGTCCAGCTTGCGGCTGCTCAGCAGTTCGGCGGCGTGGCAGCGGTCGTCGGTGACCATGCGGTCGAAGACCACGCCGTTCTCCAGGTCCCGGTTCTTGCTGAAGGCCAGCAGGTTCGAGCGCCAGTCCTCACCCATGCCGCCCGGCGGATGGAAGTCGCGGCCGACGGTGTCGCCGAAGGCGATGGCGATCTCGTCCGGCGCGCTCTGCCACATGATCCCCAGGTCGGTGCCCTGGACCTGCCAGCGCTTGTCGGTGCGGTTCACCGAGTCGGCGCCGGTCAGCTTGGACACCTCGCGCACGTCGGAGACCCGCGGCGTCGGCCGGGCGGGCACCTGGGCGGCGGCCTCGATCGGCGGGTGCGCCGGATCGGGCCCGGGCGGCAGCGCCGGCGGATTCGGGTTGGGCAAAGCGAAATTGAACGGTTGCGGCCGCACGATCAGCTTGGGGAGGCCGAGCTGTTCGGCGAGTCCCGGTGGCGGAGCGGGAGTGTCGGTGAGATCCGGGCACGGGTTCACGCACGGATCCGGCGGCAGCTCCATCGCAACGCGCTTGGTGTTCTCCGGCACCGGCCCGGTGTCGACCGTGACCACCGGATAGGGCACGGGCACCTCGACGGTCTTCGGGACCAGCGACTCGTGTCCGGGCTTGGGGTCGGTGCCGCAGGGCCCGATACCCGGAACGGCCGGTGCCGCACCCGGATCCGGATCCGCCGCCGCGACCGGCCCGCCCATTCCGGCGAGTACGCCCGCCCCGACGATCACCGCCCCCGCAGCTGCCACCAGCCGCTTGGCCATGCACTCAACCTTCCGACAAACGGGCTCTCGGATACATCCGGGCAGAGACCCTACCCTCGGAACCGGGCGAACCGCCGGTACTCGACCGATCTCGATCGAATCGAGATCCGCGTGCCTGCCGCCGCCGCACCGTGAACCGAAACCGACAGTGCGGCAGCGTAATACAGCGACGGCTCAGCGCAGGGCCTGGAAGGTGAGCACGGTGGTGCCGACCCGGATGGCGTCCCCGTCGGCCAGCACGGCGGCCGATTCGATGGACTCCTCGTTGATGTAGATGCCATTGGCGGAGTGCAGGTCCTTGATGAGCAGTCCGGCCCGGCTCGGGGTGATCTGCGCGTGGTAGCGGCTGGCCTTGGGATCGTCGAGCACCAGATCGTTGTCCGTCATGCGGCCGATCTTCATGCCGTTCGGGCCGATCGGCACCACCCGGCCGTCGGACAGCCGCAGCTGCCCGGCGCGCACGGCGCGCGGCATCTCGGTGACGGTCTCGGTCATGGCCTTGGCCATGCGCTCGACCTCGTGAATCTGCCCGGTGCTCAACGGTTCCTGACGCAGCACCTTCTGCTCCAGCGCGATGAGCGCGGGACCCGGATCGATGCCGAGCTCGTCGGCCAGCACGGTGCGCACCCGGCGGCAGGCGTCGAGCGCGTCGGCCTGACGGCCGGACAGATAGAGCGCGGTGATGAGCTGCGCCCACAGCGGCTCCCGCAGCGGATGCGCACTGGTCATCGACACCAGCTCGCCGACCACGGAAGAGGCTCGGCCCAAAGCGATTTCGGAATCGATGCGGGCGGAGGCGACCAGCAGCCGCTCTTCGTCCATGGCGGTGGCGAAGCTCTCCGCGAAGCCGAGGCCGGACAGATCGTCCAGGGCGCGGCCGGTCCATTCCGCCAGCGCCTCGCCGAAGAGCCGGGACGCTGCGGTGGGGTCGCCGATCGAGGCGGCCTCGGAACCCTCGCGGCGCAGCGTCTCGAAGCGCCCGAGATCGCACTCGTCGTCCTCGATCTCCAGCCGGTAGCCGGAGGATTCGGTGCGCAGCAGCGCCACCGGGTCGACCCCGGCGGTGCGCAGGGTCTTGCGAATATTCGAGACGAACACCTGCAGACTCGCCTGATAGGAATCCGGTGGATCGTCGTTCCAGACAATGTCGGCCAGCGCCTGCGAGGACACCGCGCGCCGCCGGTTCACGGTCAGAGCCGCCAGCAGCGCACGCGGCTTGGGGCCGCCGACCGGCACGGACCGACCGGCGACCAACAGCTGCACGGGGCCCAGGACCCGCACATCGACAGTCATGCCACCTGCCTCGATAGAGACCGCGGCGCGCCCGCCGCTCGAAAATTGCCCGGGATTCCGCTCGTCGCAGCGGAATCCCGACCATTGAGCTTACTTGGCGCTGATCGAACGTCCCGCGGAGTTCAGGTCGTTGCAGGCCTCGACGACGCGCGCCGCCATCGAGGTCTCGGCCTTCTTGAGGTAGCTGCGCGGGTCGTAGACCTTCTTGTTGCCGACCTCGCCGTCGATCTTCAGGACGCCGTCGTAGTTGCCGAACATGTGGCCGGCGACCGGACGGGTGAAGGCGTACTGGGTGTCGGTGTCGACGTTCATCTTCACCACGCCGAAGCGCAGCGAGTCCTCGATCTCCGACTTCAGCGAGCCCGAACCGCCGTGGAAGACGAAGTCGAACGGCTGCGCGTCCGCGCCCAGGCCCAGCTTGGCGGCGGCCACCCGCTGGCCCTCGGCCAGCACCTCGGGCTTGAGCACCACATTGCCCGGCTTGTACACGCCGTGAACATTGCCGAAGGTGGCGGCCAGCAGGTACTGGCCGTTCTCCCCGGAGCCCAGCGCGTCGATGGTCTTCTCGAAGTCCTCGGGCGAGGTGTAGAGCTTCTCGTTGATCTCGGCCTCGACGCCGTCCTCTTCACCGCCGACGACGCCGATCTCGACCTCGAGGATGATGTTCGCCGCGTGCGCCTGCTTCAGCAGTTCCTTGGCGATCTCCAGGTTCTCGTCGATCGGGATCGCGGAACCGTCCCACATGTGCGACTGGAACAGCGGGTTCAGGCCGTTCTTCACGCGCTCGGCCGAGATGGCCAGCAGCGGGCGCACGAAGGTGTCCAGCTTGTCCTTCGGGCAGTGGTCGGTGTGCAGCGCGATGGTCACGTCGTACTTCGCGGCGACCACGTTCGCGAACTCGGCCAGCGCGACCGCACCGGTCACCATGTCCTTCACGCCCAGACCGGAGCCGAATTCCGCACCGCCGGTGGAGAACTGGATGATGCCGTCGCTGCCGGCGTCCGCGAAGCCCTTGATGGCCGCGTTGATGGTTTCCGACGAGGTGCAGTTGATGGCGGGGAACGCGAAGGAGTTCTGCTTGGCCCGAGCAATCATCTCGGCGTAGATCTCCGGAGTCGCGATGGGCACAATGACCTCCGTGTTGTGTGTGGTGCGTACTACAAAATTCTGTCAACTGACACGATAGGACAGCCCCTTTTCTACGGGGCAATGGCCTCACATACCCCACAAGTTTGTGAGGTTGCTTCGACGTTCGGTGTGATGTCCGGGCTACCGGTACTGTGGTGGCCGTGACCTTGCTGGCCGTATCCGATGCCGTGACGACCAATGCCGCGCTGCCCGCGATCTTGGACCCAATGCACCTCCTGACGGAGACTTGGCTGCAGCACGCGGTGCTCCCGGCGATCCTGGCCATCGTCTTCATCGAGACCGGTCTGCTGTTCCCGATCCTGCCCGGCGACTCGCTGCTGTTCACCGGCGGTCTGCTGGCGGCCCAGGCACACCCGCCGGCCGGCATGAACATCTGGTGGCTGGTGCCCGCGACCGCGTTCGTGGCCTGGCTCGGCGACCAGAGCGGCTACTGGATCGGGCGCAGCATCGGCCCGGCGCTGTTCAAGAAGGAAGACACTCGCTTCTTCAAGCAGCACTACATCACCGAGACGCACGCGTTCTTCGAGAAGTACGGACCCAAGACCATCGTCCTGGCCCGCTTCGTGCCCATCGTGCGCACCTTCATGCCGGTGCTGGCCGGTGTCTCGAAGATGGACTACCGCAAGTTCGCCACCGTCGACATCATCGGCGCGGTGCTGTGGGGCGGTGGCGTCACCGTGCTCGGTTACTTCCTGGGCAATGTCGAATTCATTCGTAAGAACGTCGAGGCGATCTTCCTGCTGATCGTGTTCGTGTCCATCCTGCCGGGCATCATCGCGGTCGCGAAGAACCTGCTGCACCGCGGCCAGGCCCCGGAACAGGCCGAGTACGCCACCTCGACGAACGAGCCGACCCACTGAGCCCTTCGGTGTCGACCACCCCGCTAACCCTCGCATCGGGCGGCCCTGCCTTTCTTTCCGCCTCCGGCGGATTCGGCCCGCTCGAGACAGCCGGACCAGTGCTCGTCTGGACCGTGGTTCTCACGTTCGTCTTCCTGGAGTGCGCACTCATCATCGGGCTGTTCCTGCCCGGTGACTCCATGCTCATCACCGCCGGCGTGGTGCTGGCCTCGCAGGTCGGCGAGGGGCAGGTCTGGGCGCTGTCGATCGGCACCATGATCGCGGCCATCGCCGGCAACCAGGTGGGGTACGTCTTCGGCCAGCGCGCCGGACACCATCTGGTGGCACGCAAGAACGGGAAGTACATCAATACCCGCAATCTCGAGCGGGTTTCGGACATGCTGCACAAGCACGGGTTCCTGGCGGTGCTGGTGGCCCGCTGGATTCCGTGGGTGCGCACGCTGTGCCCGCTGGTCGCGGGCGCGGCCGGGATGGACCACCGCAAATACACCATCGCCTCGTCCGTCGGCGCGGTCATCTGGGCGCCGGTGATCCTGCTGGCCAGCTACTACGCGGGCAGCTTCCTGGAGAACATGTCCTGGCTCATGCCCGCGGTCATCGGAACCCTGGTGGTCGGGCTGGTGCTCGGCACGGTCCTGGGCGTGCGGCAGTACCGCGTCGAAATGGCACGTCCCGCCGAGGATTTCGACCTCGACGTGGCAGAGGCCGCGACGGTGCCGCTGCCCCGGCTGCCGCGCGCCTGAACGATTACAGCCCGGCGGCCGTCACCGTGTGCGCGGCCTCCATCAGCTTCCAGCCCGAAAGCTGCACCGACAGATCGCGTTCCGGGTTACGTGAGGCGGTCACCGAACCGCCCTCGAAGCCGCCCGCGCCCGCGATGCCCGGAAGTCGCGCGGGCTGCCGCCAATCCGAGCCGAACAGCGGCTCCCCCTCCACATCCAGGCGGTGGTCCCAGGCCGCGTTCGCGGACGCGCGCACCATCGCGGCGGCCTTGCGGCGCGCGGTCACCTGCGCGGGGTCGTCGCCGGGCAGCATGAGGGCGGTCAGCGCCAGGTAGCGGATGAGAATGCCGTTGAACAGGCCACCGTCCCCGCCGCCGTCGCCGACCACCACGCCGTCCGCGGTCAGATGCTCCTCGACCGCGTCCACCAGCCGGACCACGCGCTCGGCGTGCCGGGGTTCGCCGGTGTGCACCGCGAGTTCGGTTTCCAGGCCGAGCGTCACGCCCTGGCAGTAGCTGTAGACCGGCTTCTCGACCTCGCCGGAGGGTAGGTGGATGCCGTCGAAGATGAGGCCGGTCTCCTTGTCGCGCAGATTGGCGTCGAGGAAGTCGGCCAGTTCCTGCGCCAGGTGGTAGCGGCCCAGCCGCGCCATCGCGATGCCTGCCGGGCCGTTGGCCGGGGCATTGTAGAAGTCGGAGCCCTTACGCCAGGGCACCGCGCCGAACTCCGGATCGAACCCGTTGGCCAGCGTCTTCTCCAGAGTGAGCAGCGCGCCCCGCACCTCGGCCACGCCCTGGGTGCGTTCGGCCCGCTCCAAAGCGATTGTCAGCCAGGCCATGTCGTCGTAGTAGTTGTTGGTCCAGCCGGTGATATTGCGCAGGCGCGAGGCGTGGGCGATGGACCAGAGGCGGCGCTGCCGGGCGGAGGTCGGCGCGCGATTGGCGGCGTCGACCGCGCAGTCGATCAGGTGGGCCTGCCACCAGTAGTGCCAGAAGGCGAAAACCCGCTCACCCTTGGTGGCGGGCCAGCCCACCACGCCGAGCTGGGTGCCGGGACAGCCCCACAGCTTGCGTAGGTGACGCGAGAGGATCGCGGACTCGGCCAGGTCGGCTCGCTCCGACCAGAGGGCAGCGGTCGGCTCGATATTGCGTCCGGTCCGCGAAGTCATAGGACTTATCGTGCCAGTCGGGCACTGCGCCCGTGGCTGATTTGTTACCGGGAGTCGTCCAGCTCACCAGGCGGCGGTGAGGTCGGCGTGCTGGCGGATCCAGGCGTGCATGGCGATACCCGCGGCGACACCGGCATTGATGCTGCGGGTCGAGCCGAACTGCGCGATCGAAACGGTCAGCAGCGCGCCCGCTTTCGCGGCCTCGGTCACGCCCGGGCCCTCCTGGCCGAAGAGCAGCAGGCACTCGCGCGGCAGCGCCGCGGTCTCCAGCGGCACCGCGCCGGGGACGTTGTCCACCGCCACCACCGTGAGGCCCTCATCGGCCGCGAAACGCAGCAGCTCATCGATATCGGCATGATGGTGAATGTGCTGGTAGCGGTCGGTGACCATGGCCCCGCGGCGATTCCACCGCTTACGCCCGACAATGTGCACGGCCGCCGCCGCGAAGGCATTGGCCGTGCGCACCACCGTGCCGATATTGGCGTCGTGCCCGAAGTTCTCGATGGCCACATGGAACGGGTGCCGGCGGCTGTCGATATCGGCGACGATGGCCTCGCGCCGCCAATACCGGTAGGCATCCACCACATTGCGCCGGTCGCCGTGCTCGAGCAGGTCCGGATCCAGGCGCGGATCGTCCGGCGGCTCGGTGCCGAACTCCTCGCGCCACGGTCCGACGCCGTGCGGATGCTCACCCCATTCGGTCGGTCCGGGGGTCGGCGGTTCGTGGGCGGTCGGGGCGGAACTCACCCCGGCGATGGTAGTTGCCTAGTGCGAGGAGCCGACCGCGCCCACGATGATGGCGAGCACGATGAACAGAATGACCAGGACCATCAGCGCCGTGGCGACGATGCCGCAGATCCAGCCGGCCGTCACCATGCCGCTGCCGCCGATCATGCCGTTCGACTCGCTGATCTCCCGGCGGGCCTTGCCGCCCATGATCCAGGCCACCGGACCGAGCAGCTGGCAGAACACCAGGCTCATGATGCCGAGGATCAACACGACCACCGCCTGCGGATGATCCGGCGCGGGTGCGCCGTAGTAGCCGGGCGGGTAGTAGCCGGGCGCCTGCGGCGGGTAGCCCTGGGGGTAGCCGGACTGCTGGTTGTAGCCCGGCTGCTGCTGGTAGCCCTGGGACTGCGGATCCCAGCCCGGCGGGGGCGCGTCGTAGGTCATGGCTGAATGCTAGGTGGTCGTGCTGGCTACACCGAATATTTTCTGGGCTGCTCCCTCGCCACCGCACCGCGCCGCCCGCGACCATGAATCCATGAGCGATACGGCCGCCCTACCCAGCATCGTGCTCGATCCGCCCGCGCCGCAACCGGATCCGGGCCCCCGCCCCACCCTCGCGTCCGTACTGCGGACCTTCCTGGTCACGCCGTTCCGGGCGCGCACCTGGAAGGAATTCGCCTACCTGATCATCGTTTTCGGGCTGGGCTGCGCCGCCGCGGTCTACCTGTTCCTGGGTATCGGCGGCAGCCTGTACCTGTCGGTGTTCGTGGTGGGCATCCCGGTGCTGGCGGCCATGATCCTCGGCGGGCGGGTATGGGGCCGCATTCATCGGGTGCTGGGCGCGGTGCTGCTCGACGCGGCTCTGCCCGAGCCGCCCCCGTTCACCTTTCGGCCCGGGCCGATCGGCTGGCTGCGCAGTGCCTTCACCGACCGGACGTCGTACCGCGCCCTGCTGTTCCTGATCCTCGACGGCCTGCTGGGTGTGGTGATCGGCTACGGTGTGCTGACGGCGGTGGCGGTGACGGGTTTCATTGCGCTGTCGCCGATTCCGTGGGCATTCATGGATCCCGCCAATGTGGACGAACGCGGCGTGTCGCACCGGTCGATGATCCAGCTCGGCGACTACTACCTCGACACCTGGCCGCGCGTCCTGGGTTTCGCGGCGCTCGGCGTGCTCGGCTGCTTCCTGCTGCCGTGGCTGATCCGCGGCGTCTGCTTCCTGCACCGCGTGCTCGCGCTGTGGCTGCTGACCCCGACCGCCCGCGATCTCGAGCTGGCCGGCCTGCGCGAGAGCCGCCGCGCCGCGGTCGACGACTCCACCGCCACCCTGCGCCGGCTGGAACGCGACCTGCACGACGGCACCCAGGCGCGACTGGTCAGCATCGCCATGATGCTGGGCCGCGCCGAGGAGCGGATCGCGGCGGGCGGCGACGCCGCCGAGCTGATCGCCCAGGCCCGCACCGGATCCAAGGAGGCACTGACCGAACTGCGGGAACTGGTGCGCGGCATCCATCCACCCGCCCTCGAACTCGGGCTGGAACCGGCGCTGGAGACCCTGGCCGCCCGCTGCGCGCTGCCGGTGGAGCTGCGGGTGCTGCTGCCGCTGCGGCCCAGCCCGGCCATCGAGGCCATCGCCTATTTCTCGGTCGCGGAACTGCTCACCAATGTGGTGAAACACGCTGCCGCGAACCGGATCTGGGTGGCGGTGCTGCCGGCCGGGACGAATGCGCTGGCGGTGAGCGTGCGCGACAACGGCCAGGGCGGTGCGCTGCAACCGGTGGGCGGACCCGGCGAAGACGTTGTGGTGGGCGGGCTTTCGGGGCTGGCGCAGCGGGCGCGCGCGGTGGACGGCACGCTCACGGTGGACAGCCCCATCGGCGGCCCGACCGTGGTCACGCTGGTGCTGCCGCTGGCCGGGCCGCAATGATCGAGGCCGTGAACACTCCGAACAACGTGGACGCGAACGAGCCGCTGCGGGTGGTCATCGCGGAGGATAATGCCATTCTGCGCGACGGCCTCACCGCCTTGCTGGCGGAGCGCGGGTTCGAGGTGGTGGCCGCGGTGAGCGACGCGACCGGTCTGCACGCCGCGGTCGCCGACCAGCTGCCGGATGTCGCCGTGGTGGACGTCCGCATGCCGCCCAGCTTCACCGACGAGGGCCTGCTGGCCGCGCTCGCGCTGCGCCGCAGCCACCCCGGCACCGGGGTGCTGGTGTTCTCGCAGTGGATCGAAACCCGTTATGCCACCGAGTTACTGGCCGCCGGTGCGGGCGGCGTCGGCTACCTGCTCAAGGACCGGGTGGCCGACGTCGGCGATTTCACCGATGCCCTGCGGCGCGTCGCCACCGGCGGCACCGCGCTGGATCCGGAGGTGGTCGGCCAGCTCATGGGCGCTGCCCGGCAACAGGATTCGCTGGCCCGGCTCACCCCGCGCGAGCGTGAAGTGCTGGAATCCATGGCCCAGGGGCTGTCGAACGCGGCCATCGCCCGGGCCCTCTCGGTGACCGAACGCGGGGTGGAGAAGCACATCGGCAACATCTTCTCCAAGCTGGAATTGCCGCCCTCGGATCTGCATCATCGGCGGGTGCTCGCCGTTCTGCGGTTGCGGGGTTGAAACAGCGCTGCACGGTTCCGGGCGGCGGGGATCGGGCACTACTGGCTGCTGGAGACCGAGGAGTCGCTGCGGCTGCTGACCCATCGACTGCGAGACGGTCGATACCCACCGACCGGTGAGTACTCGGGACAGGTCACCCTGGGCCTCGATGGCCTCGACCTGCCGCTCGATCTGGACGCTCACCGCGCTCCGCACATCCGGCGTGCCCGTTTGACCCACCAGCCCTCTGACCTCGCCTGATCGGCCCACACGGAACAAGCATCGGGACTATCCTGGAATTCTGATAGGCCGTGGTTGGAGGGTGTCATGGACCACGCGCGTATAGCCCGTACGGTGCTCGGAGTGACGGCGGCATATCTCGTCGCACTCGGGTTGTGGCTGGGGTGGCTGGTCCCGCTCACCCCGCCGGGTACCGTGCCGGTCCAGATCGTCACACTGGTCGGTCTCTTCGGAACGTTCCTGGGCCTGGGCATGCTGTTCGCCCAGCGCCCTAGCCGCTCCGACCGCAGACTACGCCGGCACGGGCTCGAGGGCTGGGCGAACATCGAAGCGGTCCACCCCTTGCAGCGCACCGACCACTGCACCGAGATCACCGAACTCGATCTCGAACTCGTGGTGCCGGGCTCGGAGACCTACTACGGCAGCATCGTCTTCGATGTCGAACCGGTGGTGAAGCCGAAAATCGCTGTGGGCGGCACGATTTCGATCCGCGTCGACCCGCAGAACCGGGACCGGATCATCCTCTGCCTCTGATATATATCCAGCTCAGTGCCGGATTCGCACGATTCGGGCCGTAGGCTCCTCGGCATGACGATCGCCGAGAAACCCGACCGCAGGGAAGCGCCGCTGGTGCTCGACACCCAGCCGCCGCGCACGCTGGGGTTCACGGATCAGGCGGCGTTCTGGCTCAATCTCGGCGTCAGTCTCATCGGCTTCAGCGGCGCCGCGTACGTGCTCTTCCCGACCGGGAACCCGCCGCTCCCGCTGGCCGGGGCGCTGCTGGCGACCGTCCTGGGCACCGTGGCCGGCGCGGCCATGGTGGCCGGACCGGGCGCCGTCGGGGCCCGTACCGGCGCACCGGCCATGGCGGTGCTGCGCGGCCTGTTCGGGACGCGGTTGTCGTATCTGCCGACGGTCGCCAATATCGTGCAGTGCATCGGCTGGGGCGTGTACGAGCTGACCGTCATCGCGCTCGGCGTCTCGGCGCTCACCCACGACCGGGTACCGCACTGGGTGGTGATCGTCGCGGCGGGCACGCTGTCCACCACCATGGCCATCTGGCCGCTGTCCGCAGTGCGGGCGCTCCGCAAATACGTCTCGGTGGCGGTGGCCGTCGCCATGCTCTACTTCACGATTCAGCTACTGCGGCAACCGATTCCGGTGCAGCACGACACCAGCTGGAGCGGATTCTGGCCCGCCGTCGACACCACCCTGGCCGTATCCATCTCGTTCGTGCCGCTGGCCGCGGACTACACCCGGCACTCCCGATCGGCCAAGACCGCGGCCGGGGCCACCGTGGCAGGCTACTCGATCGCCCAGGTGTGGTGCTACCTGCTGGGCATCATCGCCATCCTGCAGGCGGGCGGCAATGCCGACCACGTTTTCGACTCCTTCCTGGGCGTGACCGCGGGCTGGCTGTTCTTCGCGGTACTGGTGCTGCGCGAGTCGGACCAGTCCTTCGCCAATGTGTATTCGACGGCCATGTCCATCCAGAACCTGTTGCCGCGGGTGGATCGGCGACTGCTGGCCGGACTGGTCGGTGTGGCGGTGACACTGCTGGCGCTACCGGTGCGCGACTTCAGCAGTTACGCGAACTTCCTCTATCTGATCGGCTCGGTCTTCGTGCCGCTGTGCGCGGTGCTCATCGTCGACTACTTCCTCGGCCAGGGCCGCCGCGACTGGAATCTGGCGCAGGACGCGCCCGCCCGGCCGCTCATGCTGCTGCCGTGGGCGGTCGGCTTCGTGGTGTACCAGCTGTTCAATCCCGGCTCCATCAGCTGGTGGGCGACATTCTGGAGCCGGGCCCAGGACGCGCTCGGCGTACATCCGGGCTGGTGGTCCTCGGCCTCGCTCTACTCATTCCTGGCGGCCGCGGCGGTGACCGCGCTCCTGGCGCGGGTCCGGCGGGGATGACCGACGGCCGCGTCTACAGCATGGGATTCGACCCGCTGGTCGAACCCGATTGGCCCGCACTGACTTCCGCCGAGGTGGACGCGGTGCTGGGCACGGACGCGGCGATCGTGTGGCGCAGCCCGAGACCACTGTCGGCGACCGCCCGGGTACGCCCGGCGGACGGGCACGACCTCATCGTCAAACGCCTCCCCCGGGCGCTGCGCGACGCCGCCGGGCTCGGCGAGGAGCACCGCTTCATGGATCACCTGCGCTCGCGAGGAATTCCGGTGCCGCGCGTACTGCACACGGTCGACCTGGGCGATTTCGTCTACGAGGTCCAGGAATCGGGTGTCGGGCGAGACGAGTACGAGGGCGTCTTCTCCTGGACGCCGTACCGCTCCCTCGACGGGGCGGCCGCGGCCGGGCGGCTGCTGGCCCGCCTGCACCTGGCCGCCGCGGGATACGAGGCGCCACGCCGCCCGCCCCGGCCGCTACTGGCAAGCTTCACCCTCTTCGCCTCCGCCGATCCCCTTGCGGCCGTGGTGAATCGGGCGGCGGAACGCCCCGCCGTCGGCGCATTCCTCGCCGAACGCGACTGGCGGGCGGACCTGGAACGCGTCCACCTCCCGGCCTACGAGCGGCTCCGGCCCCTGCTCGCGGACCTGGAACCGCTGTGGACACACAATGATTGGCACGGCACGAACCTGCTCTGGTGCGACCGCGACGTCACCTCCGTCATCGACTTCGGCCTGTGCGACCGCACCACCGCCGTCCACGATCTCGCCACCGCCATCGAACGCAGTGCCGTGGACTGGATTTCGATCCGCGACGGCGGACCGGCGAAGGTGCGATTCGACCAGGTACGCGCGCTGCTCCAGGGCTACGAATCGGTCCGGCGGCTGACCGCCGCCGAGCGGCGCGCCCTCCCGGCGCTGCTCCCCCTCGTGCATTGCGAGTACGAGCTGTCCGAGATCGACTACTTCCTCGGCGTCGTCCCCGGCGGCAATGCGAAGAACGCCGAAATCGCCTACGACGAGTACTTTCTCGGCCATACCGCATGGTGGACGGAATCCGGTGCGGGCCGCGAACTGCTATCCGCAATCCCCGGAATGGCACGCGTCACCGAATAGTGGTGGCGAGCACAATTCCACGGATCTCGAATGGCGGCGACGGGACTTGATTCCGCGACCGCGATCGGATAAAACTTGTTCCGTTGCCATCGGCAACGCGAATCGTTCTGCACGCCATCTGAGTTCAGCGTGCTGCGGGGGTCGGGAGGACAGGAAAAATCATGCGTCGCACCATTCGTAATTTCGGTCGTAAGGCAATCGTCGCGGCACTGCCGCTGGCCGTCGCCACGACTTTCGCAAGCGCGGGAACGGCTTCCGCCACCGCCCCGGCCGACGCCGTGCAGTCGGCCCCGGTCGTGCAGATGGTCACGGCTCCGGTCGCGGCCGCCATCGCCCAGACCATCGCGCCGGCGGCGGTCTCCATCGCTCCGGAGGCCGCGCAGCCGGTCACCCCGGATGTCGAGCAGCCCGCTGCGCCCGAGGTCGCGCAGCCGGCGGCCGAGATTTCGCAGCCGCAGGACATCGCCACCGATCCCAATGCCAAGAACCACGATCCGATGGCCAATGCCGCGGTGGTGGGCGCGGGTGTCGGGGCCGTGTTCGGCGCCGTCATCTGTGCCGTCACCGTGGTCGGCATTCCGCTCATCCCACTGTGCGCCCTCGGCCCGGCGCTCCAGGGCGCGCTGATCGGCCTGCTCGTCGGCGCGGTCGACCCGGATGCCATTCCGCAGGTCCTGCCCTGATCCCTCGGGCATAAGAACACCGGAACCCCATCCCGAGACTCGGGATGGGGTTCTTTTCCAATCGAATTCGATGACCGGCAACGGTTGCCGATGACAGATTCGGTGACCTATTCGGTGACCGATATGGCTACCGATGCGCGCGGGGATCCGCGAGCAGATATTGCGCGGCGGCATACGTGCCGAGAATGACGCCCTCACTGATCCGGCGCGACTTCTCACCGCGCGCGAAAATGCGCCGCAGCACGATCAATCCGTCGGATAGTGTGAACAGCAGCGCACCCACGCCCAATCGGCTGCGCGGGTCCGCATTCGGAATGTTCACGCCCGCAATATTCTTCGCGCCCCGGGCCAGTTCCGGATCGGACGCCAGCGTGGCCGCCGTGCCGAGGGTCGCGCCGTAGACGGTGAGCGGCACCGCGATCGCCGGGGCCTTGAACCGCATCAGCGTCGCCGCGCCCAGCCAAGCCGCCAGGCGCGGAGCCGCGATCTGCGCGCGCGGCCGGCCGCCGCGCCGGAACCACAGCCACGAGTACCCGGTCTGCATGACCGCGAAAGACGAAGCGCCGGCTATCAATCGGCGATCGTCATCGGGGTCGATGAGCAACACGTCGCCGACCGTGGCCGCGGCCAGCGACCCGAGCAGCACCGTGCGATCGGTGCGATGCAGGGCCGCGCCGTTCATCGCCACATCGGCCGCCAGCAGCGGCATCAGCAAAGGCTTTGCGGCCCACTGCAATTTCTCACGGCCGGTGACGGCGCCGAACACCGTCACCGCCGCCGCTCCGACGAACGCGGCGCGAAACGGGCGGGCCATCAGAAGCTGGGTTCCGCCGGCGCGGGCGGCAGCACCGCGACCTGACCGGCATAGGACAGGCCCGCGCCGAAGCCGAGCAGCAGGGCCAGCTGACCGCCCTTGGCCTTGCCGGTCACCAGCATCTCCTCCATGGCCAGCGGAATCGAGGCCGCGGAGGTGTTGCCGGTGTTCTCGATGTCATTGGCCATCGGGATGTCGTCGGCGAGCCCGAGGTTCTTCTTCATGAGCTCGTTGATGCGGGCATTGGCCTGGTGCGGGATGAACACCTCGATGTCCTCCTTGTGTACGCCGGACTGCTCGATGGCACTCGACAGCGCGCGCGGCAGGGTGACCGCGGCCCAGCGGAAGACCTTGGGGCCCTCCATGTGCAGCGACATGCGGCCCACCGGCTCGACGGCCGGGTCGGTGCCCTGCAGGCGCTGCGCCTTGTTCATGAACTCCAGGAAGTCGACGTCCTGCGCGATGGCCTCGGCGTTCTCGCCGTCTGAGCCCCATACGGTCGGCGAGATGCCGTTCTCCTCGCTGGGCCCGACCACGACCGCGCCCGCGCCGTCGCCGAAGATCATGGCGGTGCCCCGATCCTTCGGGTCCAGGCCCACGGTCATCGTTTCCGCGCCGATCACCAGGATGTATTCGGCCGAGCCGGAGCGGATCATGTCGGTGGCGACACCCAGGCCGTAACCGAACCCGCCGCAGCCGGAGGTCAGGTCGAAGGCCGGGATGCCGTTCATGCCGAGGTCGGCGGCGACGCTCGGCGCACCGTGCGGGGTCAGCTTGAGCCAGCTGGAGGTGCAGAAGAGCAGCGCGCCGATCTTGGACCGGTCGATGCCGGTGTTGTTCAGCGCCCGGTTGCCCGCCGCCACCGCCATGGTGCGCAGCGTCTCGTCACCGGAGATCCAGCGCCGGTTGTGGATGCCGGTGCGCTCGAAGATCCACTCCGGGGTGGAGTCCAGGACCTCGCACACTTCGGCGTTGCTGACCACGCGCTGGGGCCGGTAGGCGCCGATGCCGAGCATCGCAACATTTTGATGACCCTTGTTGATTGCAATGCTCACCACTGGTGACTCACACGACCCTTCACAACACCTTTGTCGGACGTAAGACCAGGACCAGGCTAACCCAGAGCAAGGGTTCAGCCCAGAGCAAAGTCTTGTTAACCCTGGGGTAAGGACCTAAGTCCTCACCCCAGGGCGAGGTCCTTCAGACCCAGGATCGACCGGTACTCCAGACCCTCGGCCGCGATGATGTCGTCGGCGCCGGTCTCACGGTCCACCACGGTGGCCACACCGACCACGATGGCGCCCGCCTCACGCAGCGCGCGCACCGCGGTGAGCGGGGAGTTTCCGGTCGTCGTGGTGTCCTCGACCACCAGCACTCGCTTGCCCACGATGTCCGGGCCCTCGATCTGACGCTGCATGCCGTGCGTCTTGGCGGCCTTGCGGACCACGAAGGCGTCGATGGCCCGGCCGGGCGCGTGCATGACCGCGGCCGCCACCGGGTCCGCGCCCATGGTGAGCCCGCCCACCGCGTCGAAGTCCCAGTCCGCCACGAGCTCGCGCAGTAGCTTGCCGATGAGCGGGGCCGCCTCATGGTGCAGGGTGGCGCGGCGCAGGTCCACGTAGTAGTCGGCTTCCTTGCCCGAGGACAGGGTCACCCGGCCGTGCACCACGGCGAGGTCGCGCACCAGAGCCGCGAGTCTGTCCCGGTCGGTGGTCGTTACCTGCATTGCTTTCTCTATGTCCTTCCGCGTGCGTTGAACAGGCCCCGGTTCAGGCGGGTCACCAGGGATCGTGGGATGAACCCGGCGATCGCGACGATCGCTTTGTACTGCATTCCGGGCACGCTGATCACCCGGTCTCTCTCCAGATCATGCAGCGAACCCGCCACCACCTCGTCCACGCTCAACCACAACGGTCGCGGTAGCGAGGCCATGTCGATTCCGGCCCGCTCATGGAATTCGGTGCGGACGAATCCCGGGCACAAGGCCTGCACCCGGACTCCGGTTCCGGCCAGCCCGCCGGCCAGCCCCTGGGAAAAGGATACGACGTACGCCTTGGAGGCCGAATAGGTCGAACCCCGTCCGGGTATCAGGCCCGCGGTGCTGGCCACATTGACCACGGTGCCCTTGGCCGCGTGCAGCATGGGCGGCAGGGCCGCCCGGGTCAGCTGTACGACAGCGGTGACGTTCACATCCAGTTGCTGCTGCAGGGCGTCCGGCTCCAGCGTCCAGAACTCGCCCGACATGCCGAATCCCGCATTGTTGACCAGGAATTCGACGCCCTGTGCCAGGCGTTCGGCCACCCGGCCGCGGTCGGCGGAACGGCCCAGGTCCGCGGGCAGCGTCTCGGCTCGCGCACCGAAACGCACCCGCACATCGTGTGCCAGCGCGGCCAGCCGATCCTCATCCCGCGCCACCAGCACCAGGTCGTAGCCGAGCGCGGCGAGCCGGGTGGCGTACGCCTTGCCGATGCCGGAGGTCGGTCCCGTGATCAGGGCCACCGGGCGGTGGGCACCCGGCAGGCGCGGGGCGCCCGCCGGACGATCAGAGGAACTCTCGGTCATCGGCGGCCCATCACTCGCACGACTGGGGAGCGGTCGGCGATGACCGGAACTGCGCCCCTATTCTGATCCCTGACCGACCCACACGCGGCGAATTCGCGCAGACACCACGTGGCTGCGGCGTGCCGCGCGCGGACACGGCCGGGGTGGGTCACCTCGGCGCGGGTCCCTGGTAGGGGCGGAACCCCGGATGGAACGGACCGCCGGGCGGGGCGCTGCGGCCCTGGTCCTTGCGCCAGCCCTCCTCGGGCTCGCGGTCGGAGTCGGATTCGTCGCGCCAATCCTCGGATTCCGGTTCCGCCCAACGGTCTTCGTCCCCGGGGCGGCGCCGGTCGTCCTCGTCGTACGGGTCCGGCTCCTCCCCCTCGGGGGCGGGCGGCCAGTTGCGGCGCGGGCGGTTGCGCGGGTCCGGCACGACTTTCAGTGCGGGACGCCAGTTTTCGGGCTCGTCGTCCGGTTCGCTCGCGCCGGCGATATCGCTGACCAGCGTGGGCTCGTAGTCGTCGGCTTCCTCGGCGCGCGGGCGGGCCGGGCGGTCCTGGCCGCGCGGGCGATCGCGGTCGTCGCCCAAGTCGCCGAATTCGTCGTGGCCGTCGTAGTCGTCGTCCTCGGGAACCGGGTGCGAGCGACCGGGTTCGGGGAGTTCGTCGCGGCCGCGCTCGGCATTGATGACCGGCGGCAGCACGTGCAGCAGGCCCGACAGCCGCAGCACCGCGTCGATGGCCATCTCCCAGTCCTTGGCCACGGCCCCGACCGGCAGCATGCCCAGGGTCCAGTTGCCCTCGGACCACAGCTGCTGCACGGTGTCGGGCAGCGACTCGATGAACGCCACCATGCGCTGATCCACCGCGTGCCGGGCGACGTCCGGGTTGGTGGCGAAGACCACCCGGTCGCCGATGGCGCCGAGCAGCTCCAGATCGTGATCCTTCGGCGGCGCCGCGGTTTTCAGCCGCAGGTCGATGTCGATGTCCGAGCCGATCTGCCGGCGCACCGCGACCAGGGTGGCGGCGTCCTCCAGATCGAAGAGCACGAACTTCTCACCCTTGCGGTTACCCGATACCACGTCCACCGCGGACAGGTAGCCGAGCTTTGCCAGGGCGCCACGCCGCCAGGTGGAAGCGAGCGCGGGCTCCACCGAAACATAGGTGTAGCCCTGGGATTTCGCCCAGACCTGTCGCACGTGCCCGGTGCGCTGCCGCTGCAGCCGATCGAAATAGAGCAGCACGATCGCACCCACGAGCGCGATCGCCGCCAGCCCGAACCATATCGCCGTCATCGCCGCCTACCCTACTGTGTTTAATTGCCCCTCCGCTTCGCTCCGGGGCGGGTTCGCGGCGCTGGAGGTCTCGATTCTTCCCTCCTCCGCTCCTCCGCTTCGCTCCCCCGCTCCGTCAGACCAGAATCGAGCGCTCCGCCTCCCCGCGCTTGCGCCGCGAACCTTTGGGTTGGTCAGTTTTTCCGCTTGCACCATGTGTCATCGGGTAGCACTCGGCATCGAGGTGCTGATGATCAGCTTCGCCTGGATGGATCCGTCGGCGTTCTTGTCGCCCTGGACCATGATCACCTCGCCGACCGGCAAGTCCGAAACCTTGGTGCTGCCCAGGGAAATCACCTGTGTCTTGTTGTCGGTCTTCACGGTCGCCGTACCGCCGGACAGCGTGGTGATGGTGAGGGTGGAACCGTCGTTGTTCGAGATGGTGCCCATGTTCGCACCCAGCTCGTCCAGATCGCCCAGGCCGGGGATGGTGGGAATGCCGCTGGGCAGGGGCAGGGCCGAGGAGTTGCCGGGCAGGCTCGGCGCCGGGTACCCGGAGGTCCTGACGCTGCCGGGTGCGGCGCTGTTCGACGAATCGTTGTTCGACAGCAGGGTTCCCGCCGCGACGCCGACAATGGCGACCACGATGACCGCGGCGATGGTCAGCGCGATCCACATGGTGGTCCGGCGGGGTGGCGGGGGCGGGACCGGATGCTGCGGGAAGCCCGCGGGCTGATATCCACCGGGCGGCATTCCCGGACCACCCGGGTAACCGGGCCCGCCGGCGGCCGGTGGATACCCGGGCGCGCCATAGCTACTCGTGGGGGCATACCCGGGCTGGCCCGGGTAGACGGCGGTCGGCTCGTAGCCGCCGCCGGTCTCGTATCCACCCCACTGCGCGTCCGCCGGCGGCAGCACGCGGGTGGAATCGGGCCCGGCCGGCTGCCCGAAATAGTCGACCGGACCGGCGGGTATGGCCTCGGTGGGCCCGTAGCCCGCGGCGCTATCCGAGGGGTAGCCGCCAGGTGCGGCCTGCTCGGCGGGCCCCTCCCCCGGGCCCGGTTCCGGCCGCCGCGACCACGGATCGCTCGGATTAGTCATGACCTCCAGGGTAGGCGGCCGACCCGTCCCGAGCCGCGAACTCGACCGGACGGTTCCCAATCCGCGGACCGTTCACACCTCGAAACCGGCAAGGCTCGGTCGCCCGGGACGGGCAAGGCCCCCGCCGAGCCGAAGCTCGCGCGAGGGCCCGGGTCCGCTGGGTCAGCGGCCGACGACGAGGGTGTCGCCGTCGGGGGTGACGTTGACCTTCACCGTGTCACCGTCCTGCACCTCACCGGCCAGCAGTTCCTTGGCGAGCGAGTCGCCGATGGCCTGCTGGATGAGGCGGCGCAGCGGGCGCGCGCCGTAGGCCGGGTCGTAGCCGCGCACGGCCAGCCAGAAGCGGGCCGAGTCGGACACGTCCAGCTTCAGGCGGCGCTGGGACAGGCGCTTCTGCAGCTGGTTCAGCTGGATGTCGACGATCCGCTCCAGCTGTTCCTCGTCGAGCGCGTGGAACATGACCACGTCGTCGAGCCGGTTCAGGAACTCCGGCTTGAAGGCGCGGCGCACCGCGTTCATGACCGCGTCCTTGTCACCGCCCGCACCCAGATTGGAGGTCAGGATGAGGATGGTGTTGCGGAAGTCGACCGTGCGGCCCTGGCTGTCGGTCAGCCGGCCCTCGTCGAGCACCTGCAGCAGGATGTCGAAGACGTCCGGGTGGGCCTTCTCGATCTCGTCGAACAGCACCACCGTGTACGGGCGTCGCCGCACCGCCTCGGTGAGCTGGCCGCCCTGGTCGTAGCCGACATAGCCGGGGGGCGCACCGACCAGGCGGGCCACCGAGTGCTTCTCGCTGTACTCGCTCATGTCGATGCGGACCATGGCGCGCTCGTCGTCGAACAGGAAGTCCGCCAACGCCTTCGCGAGTTCGGTCTTGCCGACACCGGTCGGGCCGACGAACATGAACGAGCCGGTGGGCCGGTTGGGGTCGGCGACCCCGGCCCGGGCGCGGCGCACGGCATCCGAAACCGCTTGCACCGCTTCCGGTTGCCCGACGACCCGGTTGCCCAGTTCGTCCTCCATGCGCAGCAGCTTCTGGGTCTCGCCCTCCATCATCTTGCCCACGGGGACACCGGTCCACGACGACACCACCTCGGCGATATCGTCCGGCCCGACCTCCTCCTTGAGCATGACGTCGCCGTCGGCGGCGGTCTTCGCCTTGGACTCGGCCTCGGCGAGTTCCTTCTCCAGCTTGGGAATTCGCCCGTACCGGAGTTCGGCGGCCTTGTTGTAGTCGCCGTCGCGCTCGGCCCGCTCGGATTCGCCCTTGAGCGACTCCAGCTCCTCCTTGAGCACGCTCACCGCGTCGATGGCCTGCTTCTCGTTCTGCCAGCGGGTCATCAGCTGGTTGAGCTTCTCGCGGTCGTCGGCGAGCTCCTGGCGCAGCTTCTCCAGCCGCTGCTTGGACGCCTCGTCGGTCTCCTTGGCCAGCGCCACCTCTTCGATCTCGAGGCGCCGCACGACGCGTTCGATCTCGTCGATTTCCACTGGGCGGGAATCGATTTCCATGCGCAGCCGCGAGGCCGACTCGTCGACCAGGTCGATGGCCTTGTCCGGCAGGAACCGTGAGGTGATGTAGCGGTCGGACAGGGTCGCCGCGGCCACCAGCGCGGAGTCGGTGATCCGCACGTGGTGGTGGTTCTCGTAGCGCTCCTTGAGCCCGCGCAGGATTCCGACGGTGTCCTCCACCGACGGCTCGCCCACCAGCACCTGCTGGAACCGGCGTTCCAGGGCCGGGTCCTTCTCGATGTGCTGCCGGTATTCGTCGAGGGTGGTGGCGCCGACCAGCCGCAGCTCGCCGCGGGCCAGCATGGGCTTGATCATGTTGCCCGCGTCCATGGCGGATTCGCCGGTGGCGCCGGCGCCCACGATGGTGTGCAGCTCGTCGATGAACGTGATGATCTGTCCGGCAGAGGATTTGATCTCCTCCAGCACGGCCTTCAGCCGTTCCTCGAACTCACCGCGGTACTTGGCGCCGGCCACCATCGCGCCCAGGTCGAGCGAGACGAGTTTCTTGCCGCGCAACGATTCCGGGACGTCACCCGCCACGATGCGCTGGGCCAGGCCCTCCACGATGGCGGTCTTGCCGACGCCGGGCTCGCCGATCAGCACCGGGTTGTTCTTGGTGCGACGGCTCAAAACCTGTACGACACGGCGGATTTCGGTGTCGCGGCCGATGACCGGGTCCAGCTTGCCCTCGCGGGCGGCGGCGGTCAGGTCGGTGGAGTACTTCTCCAGCGCCTGGTATGAGCCCTCCGGATCCGGCGAGGTGACACGGGCATTGCCGCGCACCGCGGTGAAGGCCTCGCGCAGGGCGTCGGCCGTCGCGCCGTACTTCAGCAGCAGTTGCTGAACATCGGAGTCACCGGCGGCCAGGCCGTAGACCAGGTGCTCGGTGGAAACGTATTCGTCGCCCAGCTCGGTGGCCAGCCGCTGGGCGGAGCTGAGCGCAGCGATGGCTTCGCGCCCGAGATTGGGGGTGGTGGTGGCGCCGGTGGCCCGGGGCAGCCGGTCCACGATCTCCTGGGCCTCGCGCCGCACCGTCGCCGGGTCGACTGCGACAGCCTTGAGCAGCGGTGCGGCGATGCCGTCGATCTGGTCCAGCAACGCCACCAGCAAGTGCGCCGGACGGATTTCCGGGTTTCCGGCTACGGCGGCCGCCTGCTGCGCGGCGGTCAGGGCCGCCTGGGTCTTGGTGGTGGGATTGAACGAGTCCACTGTCACCTTCCTACTTGTCGTTGCTCTCTACAACGCGATAGAAGTTGAGTCTGTTCCGCTCAAGTCTGACCAGTTTTCGACGTCAGGTCCAGAGTCCGAGGCCGATTCCTACGCTACGCGTACGATGACTCCATTCGTTGACGCATCACACCAGCTCATCCATCCCGGTTTCCGAATGAATGGAGCAGCACATGCGCGCGATCGTCGTCCGTGAATTCGGTGGCCGCCCCGAGCCCGCCGACATGCCCACCCCCGAGGCCGGACCGGGCGAGGTCCAGATCCAGCTCGAGGCCGCCGGGGTCAACCCGCTCGACCAGCGGATCATCGACGGCTTCCTGGACGGCCAACTGCCGCACGACTTTCCGCTGATCCCGGGCACCGACGGCGCGGGCACGATCAGCGCGGTGGGCGCGGGGGTGAGCGACTTCGAGGTCGGGGAGCGGGTGGTCGGGAAGTTCCTGAACCCGCCGGTCGGGCACGGCACCTTCGCCGAGTACATCGTGGTGCCGCACGACGGCGCCCTCGCCAAGCTGCCGGACGAGGTCTCCGCCATTCGCGGCGCCGCCCTGCCGACCGCGGGCATCACGGCCCTGGACCTCATGCACGCCGCCGGGGTCACCCGCAACCAGAAGGTACTGGTCGTGGGCGCCTCGGGTGGCGTCGGCTCCTATCTGGTGCAGCTCGCGGCGCTGGCCGGCGCGCACGTCATCGCCACCGCCCGCCCCGACGACACCGATCGGATGATCCGGCTCGGCGCGACCGAGGTCGTGAACTACGGCCGGATCACCGTCACCGACTCCCCCACCCACGCCGAGGGCTCGGAGTTGTCGGTCGCGGATTCGGTGCGGATCACCGATCCCGGCGGCATCGACGTGCTGTTCGATCTGGTCAGCCCGCCGCCGGTTTTCGCCGACAACGCGAGCCTGGTCAAGTCCGGCGGATCGGCCTATTCGACCATCTGGTCCGCCGACGAGGCGGATCTGCAGGCCCGGGGCGTGCACGGCGGCAACCTCCAATCCCACGGCGGCGCAGCCGAATTGCGCGAGCTGCTGCGGATGGTCGGCGACGGCGACCTGATGGTCCCGATCAGCGCCATGCCGCCGCTGGCCGAGGCTCCAGGCGTGATCGGCGCATCCGGCGCACGCGGCAAGATCGTCCTGGTGATCTGAACTCCGGGTTACGCCAATCGATCGGACTCCGGCTATATCCGTGCGACCACCGCGTTTTAAGGGATACTTGACGCGGAGGGCCGCCTGGCAGCAGGCGTTCCGGGGTAGCAGCACAGGAAGGAAAGCTCGACGTCGTGGATGCGCGTTCGGCAGCGCTGGTCCGCGCAAACTTTCGGACAGTCGTCGAGGCCCCCAACGGGCCGGAACGGCTGATCAGCGCGTTCTACGGTCATCTTTTCGCAGAGATTCCCGCCCTGCGGGAACTATTCCCCTCCGCCATGGACATGCAGCCGAAACGGTTGGTCACGGCCATCTCGTTCGTGCTCGACAACCTGGAGGACTGGGATCGCGCGCAACGCTTCCTGGAGCAACTCGCGCGCGACCATCGCAAGTACGGAGTGGAGGCGGCGCATTACGACATCGCCGGGCGCGCCCTGCTCCACGCCTTCCGCAGCTACAACGGCACCGCGAACTGGAGCCGGCAGCTGGAGGCGGGCTGGCGCGACATCACCATCCTGATCTCGGCGTCCATGGCCATCGGCGCCAATTCGGATAAGTCGCAACCGTATTGGGAGGCGACGGTGGTCGGGCACCGGCGGGTGGTGGACGATCTGGCCATCGTCCGTCTGCAGACCGACACCCCGATCCCCTATCAGGCCGGGCAGTACGTACCGGTGGCCATTCCGCAGCGGCCCAAGATGTGGCGCTACCTGTCGCCGGCCATCCCCACCAATCCGTACGGCGAGATCGAGTTCCATGTGCGGAAGGTGCGCACCGGCTGGGTGAGCCCGGGCATCGTGAACGAGACCCAGGTCGGCGACCGGTGGATGATCGCCGCTCCGCTGGGTGGCCTGCACGTGGATCTGAGCCGCCGCAAGGACGTGCTCATGATCGGGTCAGGTACCGGCATCGCCCCGCTGCGGGCCCAGCTCATCGAGATGGGCCGGCGCGGCATCAATCCGCGCGTGCACCTGTTCATGGGCGGGCGCTACCCGTGTGATCTCTACGACGTGGAGAACATGTGGCAGCTCTCACAGTCCAATCCGTGGCTCACGGTGGTCCCGGTCTGCGAGAACGAGACCAACCCGTGGTGGCACCCCTATCCGCCGGCCGAGACGCCGTTCGGCATGCATCGGCGGCTGATCGGCAATCTGGGCGCGGTGGTGGCCAGCTTCGGCGCCTGGGCCGATCGCCAGATCCAGATCGCCGGCTCGGCCCGCATGATCGCCGACACCAAGCGCGCCCTGCTCGCGGTGGGTACGCCGACGTCGGCGATAAGCTCGGATCCGGTGTAGTGCACGGCCTTTCGACAATCAGGAGTTATCGGTGACGCTCGGCCCGGACGAGACCGGAGAACTCGCGCTCGGCGCGCAGACGGAGTGGAACGCCACGGTGGTGGGTGCGCACCGGCTGCGCGAGGACACCACGGTGGTGCGGCTGATCGGCGAGTTCGTGCCGTTCGCGGCGGGCCAGTCGGTGGAGGTGCGCACGCCACAGCATCCGAACATGGTGCGCCGCCTGTATCCCGCGCTGCCGCCCTCGCTGGACGGCAAGCTGGAATTCCATGTGCGCACGGTGCCGGGCGGCTGGTGCAGCGGTTCCATCGTCGCCGACTCGCATCCGGGCGACGAATGGCGGATCAGCGCGCCCGCGGGCTGGCTGACCGTGGAACCGGCGGCCACCGAGGTGGTCATGATCGCCGACGGGGTCGGGCTCGCGCCGATGCGCGCGCTGCTGCTGGATCTGTCGCGCCGGGAGCAGCCGCCGCGCACCCACCTGTTCGTGGGCGGGCGCTACCCGCGCGACCTCTACGCCTCCGACATGCTCTACCTGCTGACCGGCGAATTGCCCTGGCTCACCGTCGTTCCCGTGGTGCAGAACGAGTACGACCCGGATCTCGTCGACGCCTGGTACGAGCAGTGCCGGGTGGACATCGGCTTCCGCCCGGAGGAGATGATGCCGGGCACCATCGCGGACATCCCGGAACGCTTCGGCCCGCTGGACCACCACCAGATCCTGGTCTGCGGCGGAGCGGCCATGGTCCGCAACACCATCGATCAGCTGGTCGCCATCGGCGCGCCCGCCGAAGCCATTCGCTACGAAGGCTTCTGAGGTTCCGCCGCGCTCAGAACAAGGGGTCGTGGCGGATGTTCTCGATGGGGGTGCCCGCGGCCATGAGCCGGAACTTGGTGGTCTGCACCATGGACGGCGCACCGACGATCTGCACGTCCCGGTCGTCCCAGGAGCCGTGGCTTGCCACGATCTTGCCGATCTGACCGACCACCCGCGGCCGCAGGCCCGGATACTCGCGGGTCCCGCCGGAGTCGGCGAAGTGCCACCACGGGTTCTCGGTGGATTCGGTGACCGGGTGCACGCTGAGCCACTTGTTGGCGCAGGCCAATTGGCTCAGCACCTCGAGATCGTAGAGATCGCACGGGTAGTGGCCGCCGACGAACAGATCCACCTTGGGGTTGGAGCGCCGGGCGGTCATGGCCATGAGCTGGGCGCGCAGCGGGGCGATGCCGGTGCCGCAGCCGATCATGAGCAGCTTGCGCCGGGTGTTGCGGGGCACGCCGAGCCCGCCCAGTGGCGAGCCGATCAGCCACTGCTCGCCGACCCGGCTGTGGCCGACCATGGCCGGGCTGACCCAGCCGCCGGTGACGCCGCGGATGTGGAATTCCACTTCGCCGCCGGAATTCGCGGGGATGGCCGGGGACAGGTAGCGCCACATGCGCGGGCGGGACGGGATCTGCACGCTCATGTACTGACCGGCCGCGTACTGCATGGGCTGGTCCAGCCGCAGGCGCACGATGGCCAGGTTGCGCAGTACTTCCCGGTGCTCGATGACGGTGCCGGTCCATACCGGCGGGGTGGTCTCCCGCTCGGCCGCGTTGATCATGGTGTCGGCGATGACGCCGATGCCCTCGTCCCAGGCGCGCCCGATCTCGTCGGTCCAGATCTCGGTGCCGGCGTAGGCCTCCAGCGCGCTCTTGAGCGATTTCCCCACGGCCTCATAGTGTTCGGCCACCACCCCGTACTTGCGGTGATCACGCCCGAGCTGGGCCAGGAAGGGCAGCAACCGGTCCGGCTCCTCCAGCCGGTCCACCACGTAGGCGATGGCCTTGACCAGCCGGTCACGCTGGGCGTCCAGGGCGGCGGGGAAGTGGTCGCGAACGTGGGGATACTCCGTGAAGAGGATGGCGTAGAACGATCGCGCGAGTTTCTCGGGGCCACCGTCTTCCGCAGCAACCGCCTTGAACGTTGTTCTTATCAATGCGACGGTGCGCGAATCCATGTGTGCCACAACCCCATTTCGCAATCGAACGCAGGCGTGACCGGCGAGTGAAGTGCTGCGGGACACTCGACAGCAGCCGTTGCCAAGCAAGTGTAGGCGAGGCTAGCCAGCAACGGAACGGGACGTTTCAATAACACGGCCCTTATTCCTCGAAAACGTGAATGTTGCGGGGTATCCGAGCCGAAAACAGACTGTTCAACCGGAACACGCCGTGAGACACAGGCTTTCGGACGGCGAACCTGCCTGATCCGTTTTGCAAGACTCAGGAAAGCAGCGATCCTGCCGCAAGTGAGCCGGTCCTTGAATTCCATTGCAGCATACGGACAAAACTCATGATTGGCGTTAATTTCTAACGTACCGGTCCGTTTGTAATTAACCGCACCAAGAACTTCGCCAATCCCACAGTCCCCATGGGCAGCTCAGCACATTACCCGCAACAATCGTAAGCGGGCGAACACCCGTCCTCATCCGCAAAGCCTGATACAGAATGGGGAGGGGTCGGGAGCAACGCTCCCGACCCCTCCCCATTCCCCAAACGGGACAACTGATTTCGCGAGATGCGGGTAACTCCCCGGGTACGCCCGAAATCGGTTCGGCTCCCGACCGCCGGCACGCGTGCGAAACCGGCGACGGCTCCCGAGCCGGGCGCTGAAGTCCCGGGGAGGCGGCTACTGCTTACGCCGGTTTCGGGGCTGCCACACCACGAGAGCGGTGCTGCGCTGTGGCGGGATCAGGTCGGGGCGGTATCCCGACCGGAGCCTTTCCACCTCGGCGGTCAACTCGCTCACCCGCTGCTGCAGCTCCTCCACCTGGTTGGTGAGTTCGATGATCCGTTTGATGCCGGCCAGGTTCACGCCCTCGTCCTGGGACAGGCGCTGCACCTCGCGGAGCAGCTCCACATCCCGGTCCGAGTAGCGCCGCCCGCCGCCCGAGGTGCGTTGCGGCGAAACCAGACCCAGCCGGTCATAGGTGCGCAGCGTCTGGGCGTGCATGCCCGCCAGCTGCGCGGCCACCGAGATCAGGAAGTACTGGGCCTCGGTCTTCTTCGGATCGGAACTCATTACGCACCTGCCCATCCCGCACGTGGATCGAACCCGCTGGTCTTCTCCGCCTCCGCGTAGCGCCGCAGCGCCTCGGCGGCATTGTCGTCCAGCTTCTGCGGTACCGCGACCTTCACCGTGACCAGCAGGTCACCGGCGCCGCCGTCGCGCTTGGGCACACCGCGCCCGCGCACCCGCAGGGTCCGGCCGTCGGCGGTGCCCGGCGGCACCTTGACGCCGACACGGCCGTCCAGGGTGGGCACGGAAACCGTGGTACCCAGTACCAGTTCGGAGTACGAGACCGGCAGCACCAGGGTCAGGTCGTCGCCATTGCGGCCGAAGACCTTGTCCTGGCTGACGTGCACGGTGACGTACAGGTCGCCCGGAGGCGCGCCGCGCAGGCCCGCCTCGCCCTGACCGGCCAGCCGGATCCGCTGCCCGTCGCGCACACCCGGGGGAATGCGCACGGTGATGGTGCGGGTCCGGTTCTGGATGCCGCTGCCGCGGCAGTCGACACACGGGTCGTCGATGATCGACCCGGTGCCCCGGCAGTCCTCGCACGGCTCGCTGAAGCCGAACGCGCCCTGGTTCCGGCTGACCACACCGGTGCCATTGCAGTGCGGGCAGACTCGCGGGCTGGTGCCCGGCTTGGCACCACTGCCGTGGCAGGTGGTGCAGGCGGCCGGGCTGGTCATGCGCAGCGGGACCGTCACGCCCTGGGCGGCCTCGCGGAAGCCGAGGGTGGTCTCGGTCTCCACATCCGAACCGCGCCGCGGACGCGACGAGGTCCGGGTGCCACCGCGATTGAACAGTCCGCCCAGCAGATCGCCCAGGCCGCCGTCGGCGCCACCGGCTCCGGCGCCCGCGCCGAAGATATCGCCGAGGTTGAACTCGCCGGAGAACCCGCCGCCGGGCTGGCCGTAGCCACCGCCGGGCGAGAACCCGCCGCGGCCGAAACCGCCGCCGGCGAACAGCTTCCGGGCCTCGTCATACTCCTTGCGCTTCTCCGGATCCGACAGCACGGCGTTCGCCTCGCTGACGGCCTTGAACCGCTCCTCGGCCGTGCTGTCCCCGGGGTTCTTGTCCGGGTGCAGGTCACGGGCCAGCTTGCGGTAGGCCTTCTTGATCTCGTCCTGGGTGGCGCCGGAGGAAACACCCAGATCCTTGTAGAAGTCCTTCTCGAGCCACTCTCGATTCACCGGGCATCTCCTCCTTTCTGTGTCGTCGGTGACGCCGGGGGCGTCTGTACGTTGTTAATCAGTGCCAGCGGCATCGGTGCCAGCGTTCGTCGTATCCGGCTGCGCCGCAGCCAGATCCGCCACACCGTCGGTGACGCCGACCAGCGCGTGCCGCAGCACGCGATCGCCGAAGCGGTAGCCCTTGCGCATCACCATGCCGAGGATCGGGTCCGCGCCGCTGCCCTCGTGCTGCACGGCCTCGTGCAGGGTCGGGTCGAAAGGCTCTCCCTCCGAACCGAATTCCTCGAGGCCCTGCTTCTGCAGGGCGGTGACCAGCTTGTCCGCGACCGACTTGAGCGGTCCGTTGTCGAGGTCACCGTGCGCTCGGGCGCGATCCAGATCGTCGAGCACCGGGAGCAGTTCGCCCACGACCGCGGCCTTGGCGGTGTCGATGGCGGCCTTGCGGTCGCGTTCGACGCGGCGGCGGTAGTTGGCGTACTCCGCGGTCAGACGCTGCAGATCGGCGGTGCGCTCGGCCAATTCGGCCGTGATCGCGTCGGCGAGGGCGTCCTCGCTGACCTCGGGAGTTCCCTCGGTCCCGAGGGCCGCGGCGCTGTCCGCCGCGGCCTCGAAGACCTCACCCGTGGCCGAGTCGACCATGTTTTCCGGGTTCTGGTTCGTCACTTCTTCTCAGGCTCCTCGACGACCTCGGCGTCCACGACGGTGTCATCGGACTGCGGCGCGCCCGCGCCGTTGCCCTGGGCGGCCTGGTCCGCGGCCGAGGCCTCGTAGATGGCCTGGCCCAGCGCCTGCGACTCGGTGGCGAGCTTCTCCACCGCGGTCTTGATGACCGAGATGTCGGTGCCCTTGAGCGCCTCGTTCGCCTCCGCGATGGCCGCCTCGACCTTGGTCTTGACGTCCGCCGGGACCTTGTCCTCGTTGTCCTTGATGAACTTCTCGGTCTGGTGCACCAGCGACTCGGCCTGGTTGCGGGTCTCCGCCTCCTCGCGACGCGCCTTGTCCTCGGCCGCGTGCGCCTCGGCGTCCTTCACCATGCGGTCGATCTCCTCCTTGGACAGGCCGGAGCCGTCCTGGATCTTGATCGTGTTCTCCTTGCCGGTGCCCTTGTCCTTGGCGGTGACGTGGACGATGCCGTTGGCGTCGATGTCGAAGGTGACCTCGATCTGCGGCACGCCGCGCGGGGCCGGCGGGATGCCGGTCAGCTCGAACGAGCCGAGCAGCTTGTTGTGCGAGGCGATCTCGCGCTCACCCTGGAAGACCTGGATCTGCACGGACGGCTGGTTGTCGTCGGCCGTGGTGAAGGTCTCCGACCGCTTGGTCGGAATGGTGGTGTTGCGCTCGATCAGCTTGGTCATCACGCCGCCCTTGGTCTCGATGCCCAGCGACAGCGGGGTGACATCGAGCAGCAGGACGTCCTTGACCTCACCCTTGAGCACACCGGCCTGCAGGGCGGCGCCGACGGCGACGACCTCGTCCGGGTTCACGCCCTTGTTGGGCTCCTTGCCGCCGGTCAGTTCCTTGACCAGGTCGGACACGGCGGGCATACGGGTCGAACCACCAACGAGCACAACGTGATCGATGTCGCCGACCGAGATGCCGGCGTCCTTGATGACCGACTGGAACGGCTTGCGGGTGCGGTCCAGCAGATCCGAGGTGATCTTCTGGAACTCGGCGCGGGTCAGCTGCTCGTCGAGGAACAGCGGGTTCTTGTCCGCGTCGACCGTGATGTAGGGCAGGTTGATCGAGGTCGACTGCGAGGACGACAGCTCGATCTTGGCCTTCTCGGCGGCCTCGCGCAGACGCTGCATGGCCATCTTGTCCTTGGTCAGGTCGATGCCCGAGGTGCCCTTGAACTTGTCGACCAGCCAGCCGACGATGCGCTCGTCCCAGTCGTCGCCACCGAGGTGGTTGTCACCGGAGGTGGCGCGGACCTCGACGACGCCCTCACCGATCTCCAGCAGCGAGACGTCGAAGGTGCCACCACCGAGGTCGAAGACCAGGATGGTCTGTTCCTTGTCGCCCTTGTCGAGGCCGTAGGCCAGCGCGGCCGCGGTGGGCTCGTTGACGATGCGGAGCACGTTCATGCCCGCGATCTGGCCGGCCTCCTTGGTGGCCTGGCGCTGCGCGTCCTCGAAGTAGGCGGGGACGGTGATCACGGCGTCGGTGATCTCTTCACCCAGGTAGGCCTCGGCGTCGCGCTTCAGCTTCATCAGCACGCGCGCGGAGATCTCCTGCGGGGTGTACTTCTTGCCGTCGATGTCGACAGACCAGTCCTCGCCCATGTGGCGCTTGACGGACCGGATGGTGCGGTCGACGTTGGTGACGGCCTGGTTCTTGGCGGGCTGACCGACGAGCACTTCACCGTTCTTGGCGAAAGCGACGATCGACGGCGTGGTGCGCGATCCTTCCGAGTTGGCCACGACGACCGGTTCGCCGCCTTCGAGAACGGCGATGACAGAGTTCGTGGTCCCGAGGTCGATACCGACCGCACGAGCCATGGTGATTCCTCCTAGTTGACGTACCTGAGCGCCCCGGAATCCCTTCCGAGCGACTCCGGCGCACTGCAATCCCAGTAACACTGAGCGTGGTCGGCTCAATCCTGCACCCGCCGGCGGCGGCGCGCAACTTGAACTTGAGTCCAACTCGCTCAACCTTGCTGACCTGTCCCAACGGGGACCGCACGTCATCTATTCCAGGCAGCACAAAAAAATTCTTCGCGGGCAGGCGCGACTCGCCGCCCTCGTGTCCACACCGGTCGGCTGACAGCTACCGATGGGCCGGGACCGTGATCGATCAGCTGGGCGGGTAGATCGCCATCGGCTCGCCGGTGGCGGCGACCTTGAAATAGCCGTGCTGGGAGCCGTCGTCGACATAGACGGTCACCACCGGACCGCCATCGGCGCCCCGGGCGATCTCGACGTGGCCGATCCGGCCGTTGGGCACGCCCGCCGACTGCGGAGCCCCGGCGAGCAGGCCCGCGATCTTCTTCAGATCCAGGACCGACATGTCGAAGATGTCCACGCCCGCAGACCGGGCGATGTCGTCATAGGAGCGGAAGCTGCCGTCGTAGCGGATGTGCGCGTCACGTGGCGCCGACGGATCCTGGCGGCGCTCGATGATCACGTAGGTGGGATAGAGGAGAACCTGATCGGCCTTGGTGTCGCCGAAGTGGTCCCGGTAGGCCGCGACGAAACTGGCCAGGCCCGGGCCCGTGGTCGGGTCCGGCAGAGCGGGTTCCGGTGCGGCCGTGCGCGAGACGCAACCCGCGAACGCGCCGAGCAGGGCCGCGGCCACCAGGATCGCGGCGGCGACCCGCATACGAGTGGACGGACCGCGCCGATTCGCCCGGACCACAGGCGAGTTCACCAGATTGGCCGGGATCTGCAAATCCGACAGCACTGCGTCCAGATCCCCGAAGGTCTTGGCCGCCATGACCTTCGCGGCCCGCTCGATGTGTTCGACGGCGGTGAGCTCGCCGGCGTCGCGGGCGGCGTCGAGCAGGGTGCAGGCGTCCACACGATCGGTGTCGCGGGCTCGCAGTCCCTGGGAGCGTGCATCAGCCATGGTCTCGCCTATCCCCCGAATGCCAGCGTGCGCACGATCCGGCCGTCGAGGGTCGACTCGACGTAGCCGTTCTCACTCGCCTTGTTGCCCACATAGATACGGACGATCGGCCCCTTGGCCGAACCTTCGATATCGAGGTAGCTGATGGTGCCCTGATCCACCTTGGTGAGCGCGGGAGCCTGGGTCAGCAGGGCCGCGATGGCCTGTACATCGAGGGCGGCCAGGTCCGCGGTCGGGGTCTGCGGCGGCCGGGTCTGGGGTTGGTCGCCCTCATCGAAGCCGCCGCGATAGGTATAGCGGACCTTGCGGTTGGCCTGGGTTCCACGCGTCGCCACGGCGTAGTCGGGGTACAGGTCGACCTCGTCGACGATGGTGTCCCCGAACTTGGCCCGGTAGGCATCGCGGAAATAGCTGATGCCCTCGGCCGCGGTGAGTTTGGGCCGCGGCAGCACCATCGGCTTGATCACGCCCAGGTCCACGGCGGGCGGCCCGGCAATGGGGGAAGGGGGCCGATCCACCGCGACGAACGTCCCCACTGCCACCGCGATGCTGAGCGCGGCGACACCGGCCGCGAACCAGTTCTCGCGCCGCGACTTCGGCGGCATCGGATCCGGCCGGGCGTCGGCGGGCCGCTGCAGATCATCGGTGAGCTGGGCCAGTTCGCCCAATGTCCGCGCCTCGCCGGCGAGTTCGGTGAGGGTGCGATGGTCGGCGGCGCTCAGCTGCCCGTCCGCGCGGGCGGCGTCGAGCAGGGTGCAGATGGCCTGGCGGTCGCTGTCGCGGGCCCGGGTGCGCGGCGGATAGCCGCCCGCGGACGGCCGTCGTGCCCGCCGGTCGGCGGGCGTGAGGTCGGCGGTCTTGGTGCTCGGCTGCAGGTCGCCGATGAGCCGTTGCAGTTCGCCGAGGGTCTGTGCGGTCTGCGCCAGCTCGGACCGCTGGTGGTACTCCTCGACCGCGAGCTCGCCCTCCTCGAAGGCGGCGTCGAGCAGCGCCCGTGCGTTGACGCGGTCGATGTCCCGCGCCCGCATACGCCCGGCCGCGGGCGAATCCCCGGGCGATCCGGACGATTTCGAGCTCACGCGGGGATCGTAAACGGAACTTGGCCGTACCGCGCGGTTTCCGGCAGAGCGGTGAGCAGGGGCGGGACACGCCCGGGATGCGCGCCGACGTCCGAAATGCCGGTGTTGCACGCAACCGCCCACGAAGATCGTGAGCGTCGATTTCCGCTGGTGAGGAGGCGCGATGCAGGCAAGGTTCGGTATTTCGATCCCGCCCGTCGCGGCCGCGCTGCCGGACGTCATCGATATGGCCGTGGCCGCCGACGCCGAGGGGCTGGATCTGGTGGCCATCCAGGACCACCCCTACAACGCGCAGTTCGGCGACACCTTCGCGGTGATCGGCGCCTGCCTGGCGGCCACCGGCCGGGTCAGCCTGTACCCGGGCGTGGCGAATCTGCCGCTGCGCACGCCCGCCATGATCGCCAAGCAGGCCGCCACCTTCGACCTGCTCAGCGGCGGGCGCTTCGAATTGGGTTTGGGGGCGGGCGCTTTCGAGAGCGGCGTGGTGGCCATGGGCGGGCCCGCCCGCAAGGGCCGGTCGGCGCTCATGGCCCTGGCCGAGAGCATTGCCATCATCCGGGCGGAATGGCGGCCCGGGCAGCTGGTGTCCGTGGTGGGCACCGAATACACGGTGCAGGGCATCGAGGGCGGGCCCGCGCCCGCGCACAATATCGGGATCTGGCTGGGGGCCATGGGCCCGCACGCGCTGGACCTGATCGGCGCGGCGGCCGACGGATGGGTTGCGCCGCTGCCGAATTGGATGCCCTGGGAACAGTGGGCCGGTGCCAATGCCCGCATCGACGCCGCCGCGCGCTCGCTTGGGCGGGATCCGCGCACCATCACCCGGCTGGCGGCGCTGCCCGGCGTGGTGAGCGACCGGTCGCTAAACCCGGATCCCCGTGGCTCCGACCCGATTCACGGCTCGCCGGAGGAGTGGGCGGACATCATCGTCCGCCTGGCCCGCGACGCCGGGTTCGACACCTTCATCTACTGGCCGCCGGGTTTCGACGTCGACCAGGTGCAGCGTTTCGCGCGACAGGTGGTGCCCATCGCGCGAAAGCTCCTGGGCGACGGCTGAACCCGCGATCGGAGCGCCTCGAGGGTTACCGCGCCGCCTTCGCGGCCTCGACCGCTTCGATTTCCGCGGGCAGTTCACCGGGCTGACCGACGCCGGTGGTGATCAGGTCGTGCAGGCTCTCGGTGATGTAGAACGTCCACGCCGGGGAGCAGGCGTCGTAGCACTCGTAGTCGGGAACGAGTCCGACGTGGGTGAAGCGGAGTTCGGTGCCGCCGTCGGTTTCGGTGATGTCGAAATGCATTTCGGTATTCACCCATTCGGTCTTGTCCTGGACGAAGGACTGCCAGTTGTCCTTGACCAGCCAGACCACGCGGCGGTTCGGCACCACCTCAATCAGCTCGATATCGCTGCGGTGGACGCCGGGGACCTCGAAGACGAAGGTGTCGCCCTGGCGCTCGGTGCCGCCCCTGATGCCCTTCCCCCACCACCCGCGGGCGTTCAGGACGGCGGCGAAGACCTCGGCGGGGGTGCGGTCGACGGTGACGCTGGTGGTGAAGTTCTGATCGGTCATGGCAGGTCCCATTTCTTTCCTGAGCACACAGGACGGGTCGGAGTGGACTGTCTCGCGAGAACTTACTTGCATCACGATAGTGCGCTCACTTGCATCACACAAGCGAATGGGCCAATCTGGATACATGTTGGGACGCATGTACGACGGGGAGGTCTGCTCGGCCGCGCGCACGCTCGAGATCGTGGGCGAGCGCTGGAGCCTGCTCATCGTGCGCAATGCCATGTTCGCCGGGATGACCCGGTTCACCGAGTTCCAGCGCTCGCTCGGCATCGCGCCGAACATCCTCACCAAGCGGCTCGCCGAATTCGTCGAGGCCGGAATCTTCGAGCAGCGCAGCGGCACCGGCAGCGGCCACCCCGAATATCTGCTCACCGCCAAGGGACTCGACCTGAAACCGGTCATCCTCGCGCTCACCGACTGGGGCGACCGCTGGGCGGCGCCGGACGGACCGCCGGTCACCTACCGGCACACCGGGTGCGGCGGGAGAGTCGATGTGCGCCTGGAGTGTTCGGACTGCGACGCCAGCCCCGACCTGGCAGCCGTGACGGCCGAGCTCGCGCCGTGGGCGTACGAGATGAAGTACGGGACGCCCGCGTCACTCCAGTAGCGGGAACCGCCCGGAACGCAGCAGCCCGGCGATGGCCTCCAGCTTCGCCTGCGGCGCAGCGTAATCCGGATGGGCGCCGAGCACGGCGGCGGCGTCGTGCAGGCGCACCATCTGCCGCTCCGCCTCCTCCACACTGCGCCCGCCCGGCGTGATCGGGTGCGCGGCGAAGGCGGGGCGGCGCGGATCCACCCGGCCCAGCTCGAGGGCCTTCTCCACCCGCCGCGAGCACCGGCAGAACGCCTGGGGATTCGCCAGCCCACAGGTGGATTGCAGGAAGTTCCCGAGCCGCTTCTTGGCCCGCTCCACCCGTTTCCGATACGCGGCGGGTGTCGCGCCGACGATCCAGGCGGCCTCCTCCGAGCTCACCTCGAAGACGTCGGAGAGCACGTATGCCACGCGTTCGTCGCGGCCCAGGCACTGCAGCATGGCCTGGCTGCAGTTGAGCCGCACCTCGTGGGTGAGCAGCGTGGACTCCGGGCCGCGGTAATCCTCCTCGGCCAGGCCGTCTTTCAGTCCCTCGCCGAATTGGTCGAGGCTGAGCTGCTGCGCTTCCTGCGGCGTCTGCCGCTTCAGATTCAGCAGGTAGTTGACGCCGATGCGGTAGGCCCAGGTGGTGAGCCGGGCCTCGCCGCGCCAGGTCGCGAGATTGCCGACCACCCGCAGCAGGATCTCCTGGGTGGCGTCCTCGGCGTCGGCGGGCCGCCACACCATGCGCAATGCCAGCCGGTAGATCGGATCCTGCAGCAGCCGAACGACATCCGAGACGGCGGCGCGATCGCCTTCGACGGCCCGTGCGACGAGCGCGCGCTCGTCGATGTCCGATCCGGTGTCCATATCGCCAGCATAGGGATCGCGGGGCGCGCCATGGTGCGCCCCGCGATCAGCCCTGCCACGGCGAAACCAGGCTAACCGGTCGAACCGCCCGGCGGTGCGCCCCGGCGGATCAGGCCACGGCCGGGGAGGCGGTGAGGGCGTGGCGGTGGATCCACTGCGCGACCGCCTGCCCGATGGCATCGGGCTGGTCCTCGGGGCAGTGATGCCCCGCCGGTCCGATATTCGCGAGCTCGGCGGCGGCGAAGGTCCGCTCCGCCCACTCAACCACCTCCGGCGAGCCGAGGCCGACACCGTCCTCGACGTGCATGACCAGCTTCGGCACCTCGGGGCTCGCGGCCATCCACCGGTCGTAGTTCTCGATGATGGCGACCACGTCGGCCGGCTCGCCCTCCAGCGGGAATTCGCGCGGCCAGGCCAGCATCGGCCGGCGGGACTCCGGGGTCGGATAGGGCGCGCGGTAGGCGTCCAGGGCCTCGGGGCTCAGATTCCGGGTGGCGGCAGGCAGGTTGAATTCGATGAACATATTGCGTTCCAGCACCATCTCCTCGCCTTCGGGAGAACGGAAGCGGCGGAACAGCTCCGCGCCCTGCGGCGGCATCTCCGACCAGCGCATCGGCCGCAGGAAGGTCTCCACCACGGCGATACCGCGCACCCGCCCGGGATGCCGTGCGGCCCAGTCCATTCCGAGTGCGCCGCCCCAGTCGTGGCCCACGATCACGACCTGGTCCAGGCCCAGGGCGTCGAACCAGGCATCCAGGTAGCGGGCGTGATCGACGAAGCGGTAGTCGCTGTCCGGCTTGCCGGAGGCGCCCATGCCGATGAGATCGGGTGCCAGGGCGCGGGTCTCGCCGCTCACGTGCGGGATCACATTGCGCCAGAGGTAGCAGGAGGTGGGGTTGCCGTGCAGGAACACGACGGGCACCGCACCGCGGCCGGTGTCGGTGTAGTTGATGAACGAGTCCAGAACGTCGATGGTGGCCATCGTCGGTGTCCTTCCGGGTGAGTTGCCTACACCTGGTTGGACACGCGCCGGCCCGGCCTGTGACAGCGCCTAGGTGTGATCTGGGCCATACATGGGCACGGTGCCCGGCGCGACGGTCAGACCGGGGTGGACACCCGGGGTCAGACCGTTGCCGATCGCCGTCCGCTGCAGCAGCGCGAGCAGCCGCGGCCGGTCCTCGGGGTCGAGCGCGGCGAGCAGTTCCGCATTGAGTCCATCGGCGATCGCGGCGGCGCGGGCGATGGTCTCGCGCCCGGCGGGCAGCAGGTGCACGGCGTGGGCGCGGCGATCGACCGGATGCTTGCGCCGCTCGACCAGGCCGCGCTTCTCCAGGTCGTCGATCAGGCTGACCATGACATTCCGGTGGATCCCCAGGGCATCGCACAGCTGTTGCTGGGTCCGGCCGTCATTGGCCTCGAGCAGGCGCAGCGTGCCGTATTGCGGCGGCCTGATCCCCAGCGGCGCGAGCAGCGCGTCGAAGCGGTACGCGGAATGCGATCCCAACTGCCCCAGCAGGAAGGCGGCGCTCTCGAACAGCGGTGAGTACTGAGGATCGGCGTCGGTCACCTACACAGCTTACAGCAACGCCCTGACTGTGATTGCCCTATTGATTGATAATCACTTTAGGTGCATAGTTTGGGGAGTCGATCCAACCCCCCGACAGCGAAGAGAGCTCGCGCATGGATACCGACAATTCCCCCACCCTCGATCCACGCCGCTGGATCGCCTTCACCGTCGTGCTGGCCGCCGGATTCATGGACCTGCTCGACGTCACCATCGTCAATGTGGCCGTGCCGAGCATCCAGAAGGACCTGGGCGCGGCCTACTCGCAGATCGAATGGATCATCGCCGCGTACGTGCTGTCCTTCGCGGCCGTGCTCATCACCGGCGGGCGGCTCGGCGACATCTACGGCCGCAAACGCCTGTTCCTGCTCGGCATGGCCGGATTCACCGCAGCCTCACTGGCCTGCGGCCTGGCCTCCTCACCCGCACTGCTCATCGGCTCGCGGTTCGTCCAGGGCGCGATGGCCGGGCTCATGGTGCCGCAGATCCTCGCCATCATTCGCGTCACCTTCCCGAAGGACGAGCGCGCCAAGGCCATTGCCGTCTACAGCGGCGTCGGCGGATCCGCGTCCGCGGTCGGATTGTCCCTGGGCGGGCTGCTGGTGCAGTGGAATCTCTTCGATCTGAGCTGGCGGCCCATCTTCCTGGTGAACGTGCCGGTCGGCCTGATCGCGCTGGCCGCCGCGGCCCTGGTGATGCGGGATTCGCGGTCCGCGCACGCGCCGCGCCTGGACATCGCCGGCATGGTGCTCGCCATTTCCGCGGTGCTGCTGCTGGTGTATCCGCTCACCGAGGGCCGTCGATTGGATTGGCCCGCCTGGACTTTCGTCATGATGGGCGCGGCGGCCGTGGCCTTCGCCGCCTTCGTGGTCTACGAACGGTGGCGCAGCCGCAACGGCGGATCACCCCTGATCGACCTGGACCTGTTCCGGTCGCGACCGTTCACCGTCGGCCTGGCGAGCTGGCTGCTCTTCTGGATCGGCTTCGGCGGGTTCTTCCTGATCTGGACGCTGTTCATGCAGGCCGGGCTGGGCTGGTCGCCCATGCGGGCCGGCCTGACCTCGGTGTTCTTCGCGGTCGGCGCGGGCATCGGAGCGGGCGTGTCGGTCAGCGTGCTCGCGCCGCGGTTCGGCAAGTGGGTGCTGCTCGCGGGCGGCCTGGTCACGGCGGGCGGGTTCGCGCTGTACGGCGCGATGGCCGCCCACTACGAATCCGATTTCGCCTCCTGGCAGATGGTGTTGCCGCTCATCGTGACCGGCATCGGATTCGGCATCGTGGTCGCGCCGACCATCGACATGCTGCTCGGGCAGATTCCCGACCGCGAGGCCGGGGCGGCATCCGGGCTGCTGAACACCGGCCAGCAGCTGGGGATGGCGCTGGGCGTGGCACTGGTCGGCATTCTGTTCTTCGCCCAGCTGGATCATGATTCGGCGCGCGGCGTGGACTCCGTTACCGCGCGGACCCGCACCGAGCTGGCGGCGGCCGGGGTGCCCGAGTCCGCGCAAGAGCAGATCCTCGCGAACTTCCGGGCCTGTGTGCGGGATCGCTCCGCCGAGGTGGATCCCTCGGCAGTCCCGGCGAGCTGCCAATCTCCGGCCGCGAATCCGGCTGTCGGCCAGGCCCTCGCGCATGCGGGTGAACAGGCCAATGCGGTCAACTTCGCGCACACCTTCGACTACACGCTGGGGTGGGGCATCGGGCTGATGGCGCTGGTGTGCCTCGGATTCCTGGCGCTGCCGCGCGACACCCGGCTCGAGCAGCACGAGGTGGAGACCGAGGAGGAACTCGTGGGAGTCTGACCCCGCCGGCGGGATCCGGGCACGGAGTCCGGCAAAACGGCTGCGGGTTCGGTGATTCACCGGACCCGCGGTCCGTTCCGGTGAAGAATCCACAGTGTCACCGGCATTCGACAGGAGTCAGGCATGCGCGCGACCGTGGTCAGCAAGGGCGAATTCCAGGTCGAGAACCTGCCCACCCCCGTACCCGGGCCCGGTCAGGTACTGCTGTCCGTCACCCGCTGCGGCATCTGCGGGTCCGACCTGCACGCCCGCCTGCACTGCGACGAACTCGCCGACCTGGCCGCCGCCACCGGCTACGACCACTTCATGCGCTCCGACCAGCGGATCGTCATGGGACACGAATTCACCGGCGAAATCGCCGAGTACGGTCCCGGTACCCGCCGCCGCTGGAAGCCGGGCACCCCGGTGGTGGCGCTGCCCATCCTGCGCACCGGCCGGCAGCCCGAACTCACCGGACTGTCCGCCAACGCGCCCGGCGGCTACGCCGAGCAGGTGCTGGTGCAGGAACCCATGACCTTCCCGGTCCCCAACGGCCTGTCCCCCGACCACGCCGCCCTCACCGAACCGATGGCGGTGGGCTGGCACGCGGTCCGCCGCAGCCGGATCGGCAAGGGACAGACCGCCTTCGTCGTCGGGTGCGGTCCCATCGGGCTGGCCGTCATCTCCATGCTGAAGGCCGCAGGCGTGCGCACCGTGATCGCCAGCGACTTCTCGCCGCGCCGGCGCGAACTCGCGGGCCGGTGCGGGGCCGATGTGGTGGTCGACCCCACCGTCGAATCACCGTGGGAGGCAACGCCGAAGAAGCCGCGGATCACCGGCGCCTCCGACATCCTCAATCTGGGCTTCGACGCCATGGAACGGCTGCGGCGGATCCCGAACTTCCCGTGGTGGTACCTGTTCCGCGTCGCACACACCCTCGACCGCGGTCCGACCGGGCCCGTCGTCTTCGAATGCGTCGGCGTGCCCGGCATCATCGACCAGATCCTCACCGCCGCACCGCCATTGACCCGCGTGGTGGTCGTCGGGGTGTGCATGCAGCAGGACGCCTTCCATCCCGCCACCGCCATCAACAAGGAGATCGAGCTGCGATTCGTCCTCGGCTACGACCCGGGCGAATTCCGCGACACCCTCCATATGATCGCCGACGGGAAGGTGGATCCCAGCCCGCTGATCACCGGGACCGTCGGCCTCGACGGCATCGACGCGGCCTTCACCACCCTCGCCTCACCCGAGCATCACGCCAAGATCCTGATCGACCCGCGCAGCGACCGCACCGCACCCTGACGGCGGGCGCCTAGCGGCCGGGCCGCCGCAGCGCCGGGAAAGGCGTGGTCGGGGGCTCGTGCAGGATATCCAGCAGGCCCTCCGCGCTGCGGGCCGCGGTCAGGCAGGCATTCGCGGTGAACTGATCGGCCAGCGGGTGGCGGGCCCGGGCACGCCATTTCTGGACCGCGGCCAGGGCCGCCTCGCGCTGGGTGGCGAGATCGGTGTGGGCGGACAGGCCCAGTCGCAGCGTAGGGGCCACGCCGGTGCCGCCGATGAGGCGGTTCAGTTCGGCCAGATCTTCTGGGGGCAGGGGCAGTTCGTCCGAGCGCAGGTGCGCCAGCAGGCGGAGTTCGGCGAAGCCGTGCACATCGGCGAGCAGGGTGCGCACCCGCGGCAGCAGGGGATCGGCCGCCGAGCCCGGGTTGGCGGTGAGAATGTGGGCCAGGGCGGTGAGGGCGGAATGAGCCTTCAATTCATCGGCGCGCTGGGCGAATTGGACGTCCAGGACGGTGCGGAGTTCGTCGAGGCCACTGCGGTCGGACAATTCGGCCGCCAGGGCCTGCGAGCCGCGGACACCGAGCCGGATCAGGGTGACGGCCAAGCGGATTCCGAACAAACCGAAGCGGGCCGCCAGGTGGGCACGCAACTCGGCCGGGACCGGCAGCGGCAGATCGGGATGGGCGAAGCGGTCCGCCGACAGCAGGGCCGCGGTCAGCTCGTCCACCGGGGTGGCGGCCAGCGCCTCGAAGGCATCGTATTCCCGCTGGCGCAGCGTGGCGGCGGCGAACGCGAGCAGGCCCGCCACCGGAATCACGGACTGGCACAGGCCGGTTCGCTCCAGCTCGATCGCGAAGCGGGCGGCCACATCGCGGGCGGAATGCAGGGCGTCGATGCGCCCGGCGCCGATCTCGTCGGCCCGCGACACCACGCCCACCACGCCTAGCGGGCCGGAGAAGGACTGCGGCGCACCGGAACTCGCGCTCGTTCCGGCGCCGATGCGCTCCAGGAAATCCACATCGGCGGCGTCGAGACGACGCAGTAGATAGAGCACGGCGTCGGCGGGCGGCAGCGCCGGGCCCGGACCGCCCGGCGTGAGCAGCCGCGACGTGCGCGCCGACACCTCCCGCGACAGCGAGGAAATACCGGGCGTATCGATGATGGTGGTCTGCGCCAGCTCGGCCGACGGCCACTCCACCGCCAGGTGGTCCACTTCACGCGGCGCGGGGGCGTTCCAGCGCAGCGCCGACAGATCGAAGGTGAGCCCGTGTGCGCCCGGCAGCCCCTCGGCCCCGCGGCCGCGCCGCACCACCACATCGGCGCGCGCCCCGTCCGGGCTGAACGCGGTCACCCGCGGCGCGGTCCCATTGCGGTACCAGGTGACCAGCCGGGTGCACTCGGTCGCGTCGGTCGGCGCGATGTCCTGCCCGACCAGGGCGTTCAACAGCGTCGACTTACCGGCCTTGAGCTGGCCCGCCAACGCCACCCGCAGCGGCTCGTCCAGCCGCCGCGCGCACTCGTCCAGCTGACCGCGCACCCACGGCCGCTCGCCCAGCGCCCGCCGCGCCGCCGCCACCAGCCCGCGCGTCTCCGGCACCAGCCCATACCCGACACCGCTCGCGTCGTCCCTCATAGGCTCCCGATTCCGAAGCACACCGCACCTCCACGCATCGCAAGGCATTCGCCCGGCCACGCCGAATCGTTATCAGAACCGCCCAGCTCTCACAGCCGATTCCCAGTTCCGAGAGGCAGCTCACCACGCGCGAACCCGGCCACCCAACCCTTGATCTTGCCCGGCCCGAACGTGAACGCCCCACCGCCCTCCCGGTGCGCCGCGCTCTTCCCGGCCGCTAGCGGGCCGAGTCGTCTGCACTAGTGCGGTGTGTGCGGGAGTTGCGGCTGGGCGGCGGGAGCCGGCGCGGCCTGGGGTTCCGCGCCGAGGAGGGTGTTGGCGTGACGGCGGAGTTCGGCGACGACGCGCAGGCGGCGTTCGAGTTCGGCGGCGCGTTCGGTGCGGCGGGCGGCCTCCAGGTTGGCGGCCTCCTGGGCGGCGCGCAGCGATTCGTCGATGGAGCGCAGGGTGCGGTCGGCGATGGCGGTGAAGTGATCACGCAGCAGGCGGTGGATGCGGTGCAGGCGGTCCTTGGTCTCCTTGCCGGTGTGGAAGGCGATGTCGTCCAGGTAGCGGCGCACCGCCATCTTGGCATCGGCACGACGCTTGGCCAGGCGGGCCTTCTTGTCGTCGCTGAAGGCCTTGCCGCCCAGCAGGACTCCCGCACCCAGCGAGAGCGGGTTGATCAGGGCCAGCCCGGCCATGGTGCCGACCATGCCCGCCATCACCACGCCGCCGTAGGAGCCGCGCACCCCCACCAGCAGCTTGTGGCCCAGGCCCAGATCGGGTTCCAGATCGGCGAGGGTGCAGGACTCGGCGCGGGAGTCGTCGTCGAGGGTGTCGCGCACCTCGGGCAGATCCACCGCGCCGAGATCGTCGAAGTGGGTGGCGACCCGCTCGGCCAGCTTCACCGCGCGGGTGCCGGTCCACACCAGGTTGTCGCCGACCGCGGAACCCACGGTGGCCGTGAGCCATTCGTCCATGCTGTCCCAGTGCCGGCCGGGATCGTGCTGGTCGATCCAGTCCTCGGCGGTACGGGCGATATCGCGCAGGCGGTTGCGCAGATCGTGGTCGATATCCCCGGCCAGATCGGTGATGCCGTCACCCAGCGTCTGCTGCCAGGCGGCGGTGTGGCGATGCAGTTTCTCCGCTTCGGCCTTGGCTCCGTGCAGCTCCCGGATGGCCGCCGCGCCCCGTTCGGGATCACGCAGCGCGACCAGCTCACTGCCCAGTGCCAGCGCCAGATGCTCTGCGGCAGAGGAGATGTCGAGTGCGACCGCACGCTGCATCGCCGCCTGATCCCGGGCCACCACCTGCTCGCGCAGGAACTGGAACACCATCCCGAACCCGGACTCGCGGCCCAGGCCCTCGTCCTGCAGGCGCATGGCGTGCGCGCGCAGCACCGCCGACACCGGCAGCATGGGCATCTCGATCCCATTGGCGTGCAGGTGCTTCCAGTTCGCCTCGAACACCTGCCGCCAATGCGGATACAGGTCGATCTTGGTGACCAGCACCGCCACCGCCGGGCACAGCTCCCGCACCTGCCGCAGGAAATCCACCTCGGTCTCGGTGAGCTCGGTGGAGGCGTCGGTGAGCACCAGCACCGCGTCCGCGGCCGGGGCCTGCGCGAGAACGCCTGCCGCGCCGGTGGTTCCGTGCACTCCCAGTCCCGGCGTATCCACCACCACGATGCCGTCGGCCAGCAGCCGGCTCGGGGCCTCCAGCTCGAGCCGCAGTACGGCCCGGCCCTGCGGACTGCGCGCGGTGAGGGCGGGGACCGCCTCGAACGGCACCGGCTCCCTGGTGTTCTCGCCGCCGTCGGCGCCCGCCGCGACCACGGTCGCCCGCGGTTGCTCACCGTAGGACAGCACCGTGGTGACCGCCGTGGTCGCATCGTCGGCGACCGGGCAGACATCCATATTGATGAGTGCGTTGACGAACCGGCTCTTGCCCTGATTCCCCAGACCGGCCACCAGGATCCGCCGCCGCGGGTCGCGCACCTTGCCCGCGACCGTCTCCAGCCGCGCGACCAGATCCCCGCGTTCCGCGGCCTTCGCCACCGCGATGGTCTCCGACACCATCGTCAACAGCGGATTCGCCGCCACCATGCCCGTCACAGCCTGCTCACCGAACCTATTCCAGCCGTTTGTGTTCCGACAGGTCGTCGCTCACCACGGCGAGCGACCCTTCGACCTACGAGTGCAGAATGTCGCCGACGACGTCTCCGCCCGGGTGCGTTCCGAGATCCACTCCGGTGTGCGCCCCACCATCTCCGAACAGCGACGCGTCCGCACCCGGAGCATGCACCCCGCCGCCGAAAGCCTGCGAAACATCCACACCCGCCCAGGGATTCGTACCGGCACCGTGCAACCCGGCATCCACCGCGGTCCCACCGTGCACCCCGGCATCGAGCCCACTCCCCACCTGCACGCCCCCACCGGCCTGCGTCCCCAACCCGGCATCCAACCCGCCGCCGACCCCGGCGACCGAATTCCCCACCCCGGTCAGACCGGTACCCACGCCCCCGCCCAGCTGCGTCCCCGCATCCAGTGCCGAATGCACACCCGCATCCAGCCCGGTCCCCACCTTCGCGGCCCCGCCGAGCCCCGTCTCCAGCCCCGCGCCCACCTGGGTCCCCGCGCCGAGGGCCGAGTGCACTCCGGCATCAAGGCCACTCCCGACCTGGGTCCCAAGCCCCGCACCACCATTCGCGGCCCCGCCCAGCCCGGTCTCCAAACCGGCCCCGACCTGAGCCCCGGCGCCGACGGCGGGGTTGAGCCCCGCGCCCAGCTGGTTGCCCACGCCGACCGCGGTGTCGATCCCGGTCCCGAGGCCACCCTGCACGCCCGCGCCGATCCCGGTCGCCACATTACCCACGCTGGAAATGCCCGTTTCCAAACCGCTTCCGAGTTGCGCACCCAGATCCGCACCCGTGTGCAGGCCGCTATCGAGCCCCGCACCCAGCTGCGTCCCGGCACCCGTCAGAGTGTCGGCTGTACCGGAGAGCCCGGTCTCCAGGCCGGCTCCGACCTGTGTGCCCAGGCCCGCGCCGACATTCGCGGCGCCGCCGATGCCGGTCTGCAGTCCTGCGCCCGCCTGGGTACCCGCGCCCAGCAGAGTGTTGATTCCGGTGTCGAGACCCGCACCGACCTGGGCACCGGTGTTCAGGCCGCCCGAGAGTCCACTGTTCAGGTCGCCGCCGAGCTGGCTGCCGACCCCGACCACAGTGTTGGCGGCCCCGGAAAGCCCGGTCTCCAAACCACTTCCGAGCTGCGCACCCACATTCGCCGCACCATTGAGGCCGGTCTGAACGCCCAGGCCCGCATCGAGTGCGCTGTCGATTCCGGTGGAAAGCCCGGCGCCGAGACCGGTTCCGAGGCCACCTGCCGCGTTCACCGCGCCATCGAGACCCGTCTGCACACCCGCGCCCACTCCGGCAGCGGTGTTCAGCGCGCCGGTGAGGCCCGCGCCGACGCCGGCAGCGGAGTCGAGGGCGCCGGTCAGGCCGGTCTGAAGGCCCGCGCCCACATCGGCGGCGGCGTTGACGGCGGCGGAAAGGTTGGCGCCGAGACCGGTTTCGAGGCCGCCGGCGGTGGAGAGGGCACCGGTCAGGCCGGTGGTGAGGTCCGCGCCGGCCTGGGTGACGGTGTCGAGGGCGCCCTGGAGACCGGTCTGGAGGCCGGCGCCGGCGGTGAGGCCACCGGTGAGGGCGGAGGTCAGGTCGGCGGCGGCCTGCGCGCCGAGCACGCCACCGAGGTCGGTCTCCACGCCGGTGGCGACGTCACCGGCCACGCCGAGCGCGCCGCCGAGTCCGGCGGACAGGCCCGCGCCGAGGTCGGCGGCCGTACCGACGACCGCGCCGATGCCATCGGACAGGCCCAGCTCGAGGCCGGTGCCGGTGTCGCCGGTCAGGCACACCTGGGTGGCGGTGGCAGCGGTGGTGCCCAAATTCACACCCGCGGAGTCGCCGATCGCGGCCGAGCCGCCCACGCCGCCGTTGGCCCCGGCCCCGAGACCGGTGTCGGCGCCCAGCCCGGTCGTCCCGCCCGCGGCAATGATGTCGGACAGCTGCGAACCTCCCGCAACCAGTGCGGACTCGGCCACCATGGGGGCCACGGCGGCGATGTCCTCGGGGGTCACATTCTCCAGACCGGCGGCGGCCAGCGCCCCGCCCGGATTGTTGCAATAGTTGACCGCGGCCTCGTGGTCACGCAGCAGATTGAGGATGAACTCGAGAATTGCGTTGGGGCTCATGGCGAATCGTCTCCCTGGATGGGCGGGCCCCGCTGACCCGCGCTGCTCGAATTTCCTTTCACGTTAGGAAGGCATCTCGTTACGCGTAACGGGGTGAACTCCCCCAAGTTCCACGGCGGTCACCTACGGGGGCAGGAGAACATTAGGGGAATTCCCCCAAACCTGTGGGGGAATCGGTAACGGGATCCCCTCAGCTACCGACAGGCGGGGTGGGCCACCCGGCCTAACCCGAGATTTTTCGTACAAATCGGACCGAAGAGCTTTCGGCACGCGATCCACCGATCGCGCGTTGGGTAATGACAGGGGAACTCGAATGAGTCAGGGGCTGGCGCTCGGCATCACCGTCGGGTCGTCGAATACGGTTGCCGTGACGACTTCGGGGGGACAACACACAGTACATACGCTGCCCAGCCTGCTGGGCGCCGAGCCGGAGGTCCCGGACGGTTTCCTGGCCCGGGTCGGGGATCCCGTGGACATCAGAACCCGGGACGGATCCGCGGTCCGCGCCGCCGACCTGGTGGCGGCGGCCATCGGCCGCGGGGTGAACGGCACGGGCCCGGCCGCGGCCACGGTCGCCTGCTATCCGGTCTGGTGGTCGCAGCACACCGTGGAGGTGCAGCGGACCGCCCTGGACGCGGCCGGCCTGGACGCGGTGGCCCTGGTCCCGGAGCCGACGGCGGCCATGCGCTGGCTGCAGGAGGTGCACGAGTCCAGCCACGACGGCGCGATGGTGGTGTACGACCTGGGGGCCACCGGCCTGACGGTTTCGGTGGCGCGCACAGGGGCCATGTCGGGCCTGCTGGGCGAACCGGTACGGACCACCGAGGTGGCCGGGTCGGAATTCGATCTGCTGACAATGCGTTTCGTGCTAGCCCATGCGGTCGGCGAAAAGGATTTCGATCCTTTCGACCCTTTGGTGGAACAAGAATTAGCGGCACTCCGCGTTCGCTGCAAAATTGCGAAAGAAACTCTGTCCACAAATACCGCCACCATGGTGCCCGTGCGTTTGCCCGCCATGGCCGAAGTGGACGTACGACTGGTTCGCGACGATATCGAGGAACTGCTGCGGGGTCCGCTCCTCGGTTCGACCGACCTGGTCCGTGAGGCCCTGCGCCGGGCCGGACTCACCGCGGCCGATCTGGACGGCTTCCTGGTCATCGGCGGCGGCGCGAGCATCCCGCTGGTAACCGAACTGCTGTCCACCGAATTCGGTATCCCGGTCGCGGCCGCCGCCGACCCGGCCCACCTCAGCACGCACGGCGCCGCCCTGCTGGCCGCCGACCTGCTCGCCGACACCACCGACACCGAGGCGCATCCGGCGATCGCGGTCGGTGGCGTGGACCTCGCCGAGGCCGACGGCGGCCCGGCCCTCGCCCCCGGCCGCACCGCGGCCGGGCTCCCCCCGCGGCCCCGGGCCGGCTCCCCGGCCGGGCCCGCGGACCCCGAACCACCGGGCCCCGGCGGCGATTTCGGCCGAACGGCGGCGGACGATACCACGCTGATGGCAGAATCGCCTGTGGCCCAACACATTCCGCTGCTGCCCGACCTCCCGGTCGAGGAACCAGCCGGCGGCTTCCGGCACTGGAAGCGCCTCGCGGTGATCGGCGCGGCCGCGGTCGCGGTGGCCGCCATCGCCACCGGCACCCTGGCCATGGGCACCGGCGGACAGTCCACGCCCGCGAAGCCCACGGGCACACAGTCCCCCTCGACCTCCGACGTGGCGCTCGATTCCCCAGCGCCGACGGGTGGGGACACCACCCCCGGCGCCCCGGCCCCGGCGGCCGGGAACCCGGTCTCCGCGACCAAGCCCGCGGCGCAGCCGGGCGCGGCCAAGCCCGGCAGCCCGGCCACCACCGGCGCCGCGGCCCCCGCACCGGCCGCCGCCGACCCGACCACCCCCGCCGCGCAGGCCGATACCCCGGCGCCGCAACAGAATCCGGCGAGCCCCCAGCCGCCGCAACAGCAACAACAACAACCACCGGTCCAGATGCCGACGGTGCCGCAGTTCCAGCCGCCGACGGTCCCCAGCGTGACGCTCCCCACGGGCGCACTGAACAATGCGGTTGATCAGCTCGGCAACGCCGTTCCACCGGTCGTTCCGCACACCGGCCGCTGAGAGTTGGTTCCTCGTGACAGGCATGACCCCCGTCGCACTGGATTCCATCCCGTGCGCCCGTGAGATTTTCCGGGACCTCGATTCCGACGATTCCGCCTCGGCGCTCTACCTGCTCCGGGGCCGCTCCGGCACCGGAAAGTCCACCCTGCTGGGCGCCCTCCGAGCGCGGTTGCGCGCCCGGGGCGTCCCGCACACCGACAATCCGGCGCACGCGTTGCGCGCATCGGCCCCGGGCCGGGCGGACGGCAACAGCCGCGCCCGCGGCGCCCTCATCGTCGACGACGCCCACGCGCTGAACCCGGCCGAATTCGACCTGCTGTGCGCCGCAGCCGAATCCGGGGAGTACCCGGTGGTGATCGCGCTGCGCCCGCGCCCGCACGACCCCCGGCTGCGGAGCCTGGCCGATCTGGTGGCCCGCCGCGGCCGGGTGGTCGATCTGCGCGCCCTGGGCGCCACCGAGATCGCCCCGTTCGCCCGCGAACTGGGCATGATGGTGCCGCGCGGGCTGGCCCAGCACATCCACCGCCAGACCGGCGGCATCCACGGCGGTGTGGTGGCCGCGCTGACCGCCGCCTGCGCCACCCGCCTGGACGCGGGCGTGACCGCCGTGGACCAGGCGGTGACGGCCTGGGCGCGAGCGCGTCTCGACGACGCCGATCCGGACCTGCTGGACGCCCTGGTGGTGGCTGCCATCGGCACGGGCCTGGATACCGGCGAGCTCACCGAGGTGCTCGACGTCGCCCCGCCGGCCGCCCAGGATCTGGTGGACCGGGCCCGGGGCAGCGCCCTGGTCACCGATGCCGATCTGCTGCTGGCCCCGGCCGTCCCGCCGCTGCGCACCCTGGTCGGCGACCGCCGCTTCCTGACCGTCGCCCGCCGCCTGCTGCACGCGCGCCTGGACGCCGGACTGCTGCGCGACCACACCGCACTGCTGCTCGCCGAATCGGGCGTCCGTGACGAGCGGCTGGCCGAATTCCTGTGTGCCGCAGCCGAACGCGCCGGGGACGAGGCGGTCCGGCACTACGCGGCCGCGGCCGCCGCCGGCGCGGATCCGGAGGCCCTGGCCGTGCGCTGGGCCGATGCCGCCGCCCGGGCCGGGGACGGCGACACCGCCCTGCGCCTGGCCGAGCCCACACTGGCCAATCCGGCGATCCCGCTCGCGGATCTGGCTGCCGCCGTGCGCATCTGCGCCGGTGTGTGGACCCGGCGCGGCCTGGCCGGCCGGGCCGCCCAGCTCTACACCTGGCTCGGGCCGACCCGTGTCGGCCCGGACTGGGCGGTCGCCGCCACGGTGCTGTCGCTGTCCGGTGACGCCCGGGGCGCACAGGCGCTGTCGGTCAATGCCGCCCAGTGGCCGCCGACCGAGGCCACCGCGCGCGCGGCCTCGATCGCCAATGCCCTGTTCGACACGATCGGATCGGCCAGTGCCCCCGGCGATTTCAGCGCGGCGCCGCGCACCGATCGCGGGAACGGCCACACCGGCACCCCGCTCCCGCCGCCGCACCGGACTTTTGCCGCGCCGGCCGCCGGAACCGGCGCGCCGGCCCGGGCCGCGAGCCCCGCGGCCCGGCCCATCGGCGACCGGCCGCACCCCGACGACACCGCACCGGTGAGACCCGCTGCGAGCGCGCCGAATACCTTCGGAGCCGGCTCGGCCCCGACCGGTTTCACCGCCGAGATGCGGGCCATCGCGCCGACAACCCTTGCCGTGCAGCGCTTCACCAGTCCCGCGCAGGCGCGGCGGGGCGCGGCCGTCACGGCGGCCTCCGCGCTCATCCACGCCGCGCACTCCGGCCCGGCCCCCACCGATGCCGGCGGCGATCGCTTCCTGCCGTGCTCGGCGGTGTCGATCGCGGTGCTGCTGTGCCTGAGCATGGGTGATCCGCGCCGGGCCGCGGACGCCCTGCGGCAGGGCACCCAGGACCGCGGCCCCAGCCGCGATCCGCAGAGCCTGGTGCTGGGCGCGTGGGTCGCCATGCTGGGCGGCGACGAACATTCGGCGGCCACCCTGATGTCGGAAGTCCGGCTGACGGAACTGGATCCGCGCGATCGGCTGCTCGCGCACGGCGTGATCGTCGGCCTGGCCCGGCGCAGCGGCGATCACGCGGCACTGGCCATGGCCTGGCAGCAGGCCTTCCCGCTGTTCGACGAGGTCGGCGCGGATCTGCTGGCGCTGCTGCCCATCGGCGAGCTGTGGCTGGCCGGCATCCGCCTGCGTGATGAGGCCCGGATGACCGCCCTGGTGACCGGCGCCGACGAACTGCTGCGCCGGCTCGGCGAGCCGCCCGCCTGGTCGAATGCCTTCCACTGGTACGCGATTCAGGCCGCGATCGCCCAGGAGAGCCCCGAAGCCCTGCTGCCGCACGCCCATCGGCTCAAGACCTCCGCCGCGGCGGGCGATCCGCAGGCCGCGGTGCTGGCGGACGCGGGCCGCACCTGGGTGCTGGTGCTGCGCGGTCAGGTGGTGCGCGAGCAGGTGGAGGGCGCGGTGGCCCGGCTGGCCGGGCTCGGCCTGCGCTGGGACGCGGCCCGGCTGGCCAGTGAGGCCGCGCTGGCGGCGGGTGATTCCGCCACGGCGACGGCGCTGCTCAAGCTGGCGCGCACGGTGCGCGCGCAGTCCCGGCCGCCGGAGTCCCCGGTGCGCGCGCCCGAGCCCGCGGCCCCGCAGCCACGCCCGGAACCGATCACCGATACCGTGCTGAGTGAACGCGAGCGTGAAGTGGCCGAACTGGTCCTACTGGGGTTGACGTACCGGGAGATCGGGGCCCGGCTCTATATTTCGGCCAAAACGGTGGAACATCACGTGGCTCGGATGAGACGTCGAATCGGTGCCGGCTCGCGTTCGGAGCTATTGTCAATGCTTCGCGCCATGGGTCACGGTTCACTCCTCGTCTGACCTCGGCGCGGAGAGCACCCGGACGCATCGAGCGAGGTAGAAGAGGATGGCCACTGGGGTGGGCCTGCGGATCGCGGACGACGAATCCGTCGTTGCCGTGCTGACAGGCGATGACGCCACACTCCCGGTGCACTACACCGTGCGCGAGTCCGTGCTGCACATGTCCGAGGACGGCGACGCCGTACTCGGCGGCGACGCACCGGAGGGCTACAGCCATTCCATCCGGGGCTTCGTGGGCGCGGTCGGGGATCCGGCCGGGCTCGCGGTGGACGACGGTGAGGCGTACCGGGCCGAGGACCTGATGGCCACGGCGGTCTTCTGCCTGATCAGTCAGGCCGCCGAACATCTCAATGGTCCCGCCGAGTTCTATCTGGCCCACCCGACCGCCTGGCCCGACGCGCACGTGCGCTCCCTGCGCGAGGCGCTGGACTATCTGGGCCTGAAGTCGGTGGTGCTGGTCAGCGAGCGGGATCTACCCCAGGCGGACGCGGAGACCGGGAAGACCCTGGCCTACAACGCGGCCCGCGCGGCGCTGGCGGCGGTGCTGTCCACCCCGGCCGGCCTCACGCCGCCCGATGCCAGCGCGGCCACCGAGAACGCCGCCGACGTCACCGACGTGCTGCCCGCGCTCAAGTCCTCCGAACTGGCCCAGGCGTATTCGGCCGCGGTCCCGGCCGTCACCACCGCCGAGCCGGCGGTCACCCGCGCGACCGCGGCGGTCGCGGTCACCCACGCGCCGCGCGCCAACCGCGGCCCGTACATCATCGCCGCGGCGGCCGCCCTGATCGGTTTGCTGCTCGGTGGCGTCGGGGTGGCGGCCGTGTTGCGCACCGACGACTCCACCCCGGGCCCGCCGCGCGGCGAGGTGCGCTCGGAGCCGGTGGCCACCGCGGGGGTGGCACCGCCGCTGCTACCGCCGACCGGTTCGGACAATCCGACCGCGGCCGCGCCGCCCGCCGATGCCGCGGACGTGCCGGTCACCTCGGACCCCACGACCACGCCCCCACCGCCGACGACCACGCCGGACCCGCCGGCCACCACACCGAGCCCCACCCCGCGCACCACCCCGCCCACGACGACACGCCCGTATCCGCCGATCTACCAGTATCCGTCGGTGCCGACCTTCGAGCTGCCGCAAGCGCCGGTGCTGCAGGATCCATGGGGACAGAATCCGCGTTGATTTCGTAGAGCCCTTCGGTGGTTGATGCCCTAAAGTGGTGCGCTGACCGACCTTCCGGAAGGTAACCGGATCCGGGCCCGGGACATCGGTCTGCTGGTGCACTTACGAAGGGACTCCATGCGCAAGTTCATGGCGCGTCGCGCCACGGTTCGAGCAGCCACCGTCGCGTTCGCCTCGACCGTCCTCATCGGTCCCTTGCTCAGCACCGCTACCGCCGACCCGGCGTCCCCGGATCAGCTTGCCGCCGACAAACTTCCGGCCGAGCTGGTCACCGCCATCCAGCGCGATCTGAAGATGACGCCCGCCGAATATCTGGACCGGGCCAACCAGGCCCAGCAATTGCGGGACTACGCAACGACTTTCCGCAGCCAGCGTCCCGATGACTTCGCGGGCGCGTGGCTGGGCACCGACGGCAAGCCGGTCATGGCCGTCACCTCGCTCGATGCCGCCAAGATCGCCGCCGCCGACGGCTATCAGACCCGGCTGGCCCCGATCAGCGCCGACAACCTCGAGAGTTCGGCCGATCAGCTGAACATGTGGATCACCAGCCTGCCGCGCGATCTGTCCAATGCCATCAACTCGGTCGCCATCGACTTCCTCAACAGCCAGCTGGTGCTCAGCGTGGCGAACACCCCGGCCGGGCATTTGCTGAATCTGCCCACGCTGATCGCGAATATCAAGGTGATGCTGTCCCCGGATTCCGGCGGCCCGGTCGAACGCCGCCCCATGGGCGGTGACACCTACATCACCGCGCCGACCGCGCTCAGCGATTCGTCGCTGCGCAGCGTCGATGTGTGCTCGTTCGGCTTCAACAGTGTGGATTCCGCCGGAAACGCCCTGAACATCAGTGCCGGACATTGCAATCCGAATGTGGACAAGGGCACCAGCGCCGATGTCTACATTCCGAATGTGAAAAACCTGGTGTCGAGCCCGAAGGCCGGCAGCTTCGTCTCCTCGAATCTGGGCGGCCGCAGCGCACTCGACTATTCGGTCATCAAGCTGAACGACGACGCGGTGCGGGCCGGCATGGATCAGCCGTCGGTGCGCGGCGCCAACGGCACCACCCTGACCATCACCGGGGTGGCCGACCCGATCACCGGCGCTCCGGTCTGCAAGTCCGGTCAATCCTCCACCTTCACTTGTGGTTTCGTGGTGGCCGACCGGGTCGAGACCCAATTGTTCACCGCCGAGGGGCAGTCCAAGACGGTGCGCGGCTTCGCCTCCAGCGCCTGCACCCTGGGTGGTGACAGCGGCGGCGCGATCGTGACCGGCACGCTGGCGCTGGGCATCACCAGCGGCTCGAATGCGGCCGACGCGCCGAACTGCAACGAGGCCAATACCGCGCTGGCGCAGTATGGTGGTACGGCGTCGCTGGGCATCCCGGTGCGCGCGATCCTCACCGAAATCGACGCCAATTCCGGCGGCGGCGTCGGCAGCGGAATTCAGGTCCGGACGCGTTCGAACGCGTGATGATTCGCGGCCCGTTCCAGCGGGCCGCGAAAATCGGACACCTCCCTCATTGCGTGTGCTTTAGACACGCCCGCTGTTTGCCCGCCGAATACCGAAACGTCATCTCACAATAAGTAGGCATAACCGGCCCGACACCATATAGTCGGGGCCATGCTCCTGCCACGTATGCGCTTCTCCATGCCTGCCGTGGGCCGCCGCCCACGGTCCCTTGTCCGAACTGCGGCGATCGCGGCCACCACTGTGCTCGTCGCCGGACCCCTGGCGGCGAGTGCGCACGCGGAGCCCGTGACCCCCGCGACGCCGGATCTGCCGGCCGAGCTGGTCACCGCCATCACCCGCGACCTGAAGATCTCCCCGCAGGACTACCTGCAGCGCGCCGACATCGCGCAGAAGGTGGCCACCTTCGCCACCACCGCCCAACGGCAGTTCCCGGGCGTCTTCGGTGGCGCCTGGCTGGACGAGACCGGCAAGGCCATCGTGGCGCTGGCCCCCGGCGACACCCTGGACCAGGCCCGCAAGGCCGTGGCGGACGCCGGCTTCACCGCCAAGGACGTCGCCAAGAGCGAGACCACGCTGCGCGGTGAGAAGAACGCCTTCCAGCAGTGGCTCAAGGACCAGCCGGAGTCCGTGTCCAAGGCCATCCGGGGCGTGGCCATCGACACCCTGAACAACAGCATCGCGGTGCGGGTGGACAAGCCCGATCTGCCGCTGCCCGGCTTCGTGGACCCGACCCGTGTCATCGTCATGACCGCCCCGCCGGTCGGCGGCGAGGGCCAGGACGTCCCGAAGGCTTCCGACATCGCCGGTTCCGGCCCGCAGACCATGGCCGCCGGCCAGGCCTACGCCTCGGTGGCCGGTCGCATGTCGCTGCGCTGCTCGCTCGGCTTCAATGGCACCGACGGCAACGGCAATGTCGTGAACATCACCGCCGGCCACTGCAACCCCAACATCTCGGCCACCCCCGGCGCCAACTCGCCGGGCGTCTACCAGATGGTCGGCGGCGAGAGCCTGGGCCCGCAGGTCGGCGTCTTCCAGAAGTCGGTGCTGGGCAACCAGGACTACTCGATCGTCGGGATCAGCGACCAGTACCGGGACGCCTTCTCCAACCCGCTGGTGAACGTCCCGGGCGCGGCGCCGGTCAACATCACCGGCGTGGCCGTGCCGGTGGTCGGCGCCCCGGTCTGCAAGTCGGGTGCGCGCACCGGCTTCAGCTGCGGCGTGGTGAACGCCGTCGACCAGACCGTCCAGGTCGGCGACCGCATGCTCACCCAGTCGTTCTCCGCCAATATCTGCGCCCTGCCCGGTGATTCGGGCGGCCCGCTGGTGACCGGCACCCTGGCCCTGGGCATTTCCAGCGCCTCCTCGGTCGCCGACTACCCGGTCTGCGAGATCCCGAACCTGATCGGTCTCATCACCGGCAACACCCCGCAGCTGTTCGCGCAGCCGGTGAGCACCGTGCTCTCCGACAACCCGGGCCTGCGTGTGCGCACCCTCTGATCACAGCACCCTCGAAAAGGCCGGTAGCCCAACCGCTACCGGCCTTTTCGTATTCCGGGGTACCCCGGGCGTGCCCCACGGGTGACAGCACAGGGGCGGCGGGCGGCAGCGGACGGGGAGCGATCGGGCGTGGTGGCGGCGAGCCCCGGTCGGGCATGCTGGGGTTATGTGTTTGGTGTTGCTCGGCTGGCGGGCGCATACGGAGTACCGGTTGATCGTGGCCGCCAATCGGGACGAATTCTTCACCCGCCCAACGGAATCGCTACGGCCCTGGAACGAGGTGCCCGGGCTGCTGGCGGGCCGGGATCTGGGTGCGGCGGGACCGGTGCCGGGCACCTGGCTGGGTCTGCTGTCCGATCGGCACCGCTTCGCGACGGTCACCAATGTGCGCCGGCCCGGCGACTTCCGCCCCGATGCCCGCTCCCGGGGCGCGCTGCTGATGGATTTCCTGCGCGGCGATCCGGTGCCGGAGAAGTTCGTGCGTGGCGTCGCGGCCGCGCCCGACGACTACAACGGCTGCAACCTGCTGGTCTCGGATCTGGAAACGCTGTGGTGGCACAGCAATCGGAGCGACCGGACCCCGCGCGAACTCGCGCCGGGCTTCCACGGCCTGTCCAACAATGCGCTCGTGTCCCTCGAACCCGACGGCAGCGTATCGACCGGCACCGATGATCCGGTCTGGCCCAAGGTCCGCGGGGGCGTGCGCGCGCTGGCCGCCGTGGCCGCGGCCGATCCGGGCGATGTCGAGAGCTATCTGGCCGTCCTGGCCGACCGCACCCCCGCCGCCGCCTCCGCGTTGCCGGAGACCGGACTGGACCCTCTCGCCGAACGCGCGGCCTCCGCGCGCTTCGTCGATCATCCCGTGCATGGAACCCGGTGCAGCACAGTTCTTCTGGTGCGTGAGGACGGCAGCTACGTGATGACCGAACGCACCTTCGCCCGGTTCGGCCGCGACGGTGACACGGTGTCGCTCGAAGGCCGTCTCGAACTCCCCGCCTGACTCGGCACAGCAACCGGCCCGACTCGGCAAAGCATTCGGCCCGCCTCCGACGAGTGAGGCGGGCCGAAACGGGTAAGAAGCAGGGCCGGGGTCTGCGACCCCGGCGAATTTCAGTTCGGGGTGGCCTGGGTGGTCGCGGCCGTCCCGTTCATGTTCGAATCGCTCCACTTGCTGGTGCCGGGCGCAGCCTGCAGCGTGTTGATCAGGTCCATACCGGCGATCCCCAAAGCGGGTGCGCCGAACGCGATCGTGCCGAGAATGCCGCCGATACCGGCCAACGCGACGAAGGTCGGGATGGAGGCAAGGCAACCGACAACGGTCAGGCATTCGATGGCGCCGAGCGCAATTCCGATCCCCCCGCCGAGAACCACACCGACGGCAGTTCCGACGAAGCCTCCGATGGCGGTCGCGAGGCCGAACTCGGTGGTGAAGTTGTTCATCGCGCGCTGGTCCTCGACCGGCGATGCGATGTCCTTGACCACCATCACCGGATGCGTGAACGCCGGCAGAGTGCCGGCATCGAATCCGGCGGGCTTCTCGGGTACGACCTCGAGGACGGTGTTATCGGCCTTCAGCGCGGCCTTGACCGGGATCTTGGTTCCGGCCACCGAGTAGTTGAGCGGAAAGGAGACAACGGTGGCACCCTGCGGGTCCTTGACGTTCACGATCGTCTGTTTCGGGTCCGTCGGAGTGTCGCCGTCCTGCTCGGCTAGCTCGAAAACACCGTTCTTCAGGGTGGACACGATGGTCTTGTCCTGCACCATCTTGCCGTCGACGAACTTTGCGTCGACGAGCTTGCTGGAGTAGTTGATCCCCGCAGGCTGAGCGGGAGCCTCGTCGGCGTGGGCGGTCGTCATCCCGATGGTCATTGCGCCGATGACCAGGGCAGCAGCCGCAGTGGTACTGCGCAGCTTCATTCGGTTGGTATCCAATCCGTCATGAGTGAGATCCGCTGTGCGCCTCTTCGCCACGCGAGGCCCGGCTTCCCTCGGGCCATGCCACGCGCTAGGACGAGTCCTCCCCGAGCATGTGAAGACGCGCACAGCTGTTGGACAGCGTGAGCCTAGTCGATCACCCTACGATTTGCGAGATCCGTTTCCCTCTGCTGGACATAGTGTTTCGCGAGTAAGCCTGCCCTTGGTTACCGCACCGATTTGCCGGGATTTACGGTGTGGGAAACCCTGGACAGTTAAGTTACCGGCGGGTAACTTACCGTCCATTAGGATACGAGCAACTCGAGGCGGAACCAGGCTGCCTCGCAAGACGCTCGTAGAACCGTAAGAGAGGTCGCTACATGAATGCCCTGACAGTGACGCTGGGCACGATTGGGGCGGTGTTCACAGTCTTCTGTTGGGCATCGTTCATCGGAGGTGTGCGGAACATCGCGCGCACCGTTATGGTCGGGCAGTCCGCACCCGATCGCTGGCGGCCATTCTTCCCCCGCTTCAAGACCATGATCGTGGAATTCCTCGCGCACACGCGCATGAACAAATTCCGCACGGTCGGCTGGGCCCACTGGCTCGTCATGATCGGCTTCCTCGCCGGGTTCATCCTGTGGTTCGAGGCGTACGGCCAGATCTTCGACCCCGAATTCCACTGGCCCATCCTCGGGTCCTGGGGCATCTACCACCTGGTGGACGAGATCCTCGGCATCGGCACGGTGATCGGCATTCTGGTGCTGATCGTCATCCGCCAGCTGAATCACCCGCGCGTGCCGCAGCGGCTGTCCCGGTTCAGCGGTTCCCGGTTCGCGCCCGCGTACGTCATCGAGGCGATCGTCCTGGTCGAGGGCCTGGGCATGACCTTCGTGAAGGCGGGCAAGATCGCCACCTACCACGAATCCCACACCTGGAGCGACTTCTTCACCGAGCAGGTGGCCAAGCTGCTGCCCGACTCGGTGATCATGGTGTCGATCTTCGCGTTCATCAAGCTGGTCTCCGGTGCGACCTTCCTGCTGCTGGTCGGCCGCAATGTCACCTGGGGTGTGGCGTGGCACCGGTTCGCCGCGTTCCCGAATATCTATTTCAAGCGTGAGGCTGATGGTGATGTCGCGTTGGGTGCGGCGAAGCCGATGATGTCGGGTGGTAGGCCGATCGAGATGGAGACCGCGGATCCGGACACTGACACTTTCGGTGTGGGCCGGTTCGAGGACTTCTCGTGGAAGGACATTCTCGATGTCACGACCTGTACCGAGTGTGGTCGTTGTCAGTCGCAG
>NZ_JBFAXK010000020.1:0-153117 GCF_040680715.1 Nocardia sp. NPDC051981
CTGGCCTACATGACCGACGAAGCCGTCGAGGGCCGCGACGCCTTCCTCGAAAAGCGCGAACCGGACTGGAAGCCCTACCCCTGGTACTTCTGAACCCGGACCGCAGCAAACCGCAAGCTGTCATGCTGCACTCATGGAGATACTGAGCAGTCGGGTAATCCTGCGGCCCCGCGACTACAAGCGGACGGTCGAGTTCTATCGCGATGCGCTGGAGCTGGCCATTGCCCGCGAGTATCCGGGTGGGACGGTGTTTTTCGCGGGGCAGTCACTGATCGAGGTGGCCGGGCACGGGCGCGCGGACGATGCTCCGAGCGGGTTCGCCGGCGCCATCTGGCTACAGGTGCGCGACTGTGACGACGCCGCCGCGGAACTCGCGCTGCGCGGGGTCATCATCGACCGCGCGCCCGAGCGCGAACCGTGGGGCCTGATCGAGATGTGGATCCGCGATCCCGAGGGGACGCCGCTGGTGCTCGTCGAGGTACCGGCGAATCACCCGCTCCGGCGCGACACCCGGGGCGACTGAGCGCGGCGGATCACCCCTTAGCACGGCGGTAACTGTGAAATGCGTCCGGGGGCACCGGTTAACGGAGCGTAAAGAGCATGACGCAAACTGATCGGTGTGTCTGCCGAACTGCTCGTTCTGCTGATCGTTGTTTGCACAGCCTTGGCATTCGACTTCACAAACGGATTTCACGACACCGCGAACGCGATGGCCACCTCCATCGCCACCGGTGCCCTCGCCCCGCGTACCGCCGTACTCCTGTCCGGAGCACTGAATCTGGTCGGTGCGTTCCTCAGCGTCGCCGTCGCCGCCACGGTCGCCGCGGGCATCGTCGACCTGTCGGAGGTGAGCGGCCGCGCCCTGCTCGACATCGTCTTCGCCGGACTGGTCGGCGGCATTCTCTGGAATCTGTTCACCTGGTTGTTGGGTTTGCCGTCGAGTTCCTCGCACGCGCTGTTCGGTGGTCTCATCGGCTCGACCATCGCGGCGCTGGGCCTGCACGGGGTGATCTGGACGGCGGGCAGCAAGGGTGTGCTCGCCAAGATCATCATCCCGGCCCTGCTCTCCCCGATCGTGGCGGCGCTGGTGGCCTCCATCGCCTCCTGGGTGGTGTACCGGATCACCCGGGACAGCAACGAGAGGACCGTGACCCGCGGCTTCCGCTGGGGACAGATCGGCACCGCCTCCCTGGTCTCGCTGGCGCACGGCACCAATGACGCGCAGAAGACCATGGGCATCATCTTCCTGGCGCTCATCGCGCACGGCTCGGCCAAGGCCAGCGATCCGCTGCCGCTGTGGGTCATCGTGTCCTGCGCCATCGCCATGGCCGCCGGCACCTGCCTCGGCGGCTGGCGCATCATCCGCACCCTGGGCAAGGGCCTGGTCGACATCGTGCCGCCGCAGGGCTTCGCCGCCGAATCCACCAGTGCGGCGATCATTCTCACCTCGGCCCACTTCGGCCTGCCGCTGTCCACCACCCAGGTGGTGACCGGATCCATCCTCGGTTCCGGCATCGGACGCCCGGGCGCGGAGGTGCGCTGGGGCGTGCTCGGCCGCATGGTGGTGGCCTGGGTGCTGACCCTGCCGCTGGCCGGCGTGGCGGGCGCGATCTGCTGGGCCATCCTGCACGGCATCGGCGGCACGGCCGGTGTGCTGGTGGTGCTGGCGCTGCTGATCGCCATGGCCGCGTTCATCTGGCTCCGGTCCAAGCGCGCGGTGGTCAACTCGCACAACGTCACCGAGGAGTGGGGTGGCGCGGCGGACCCGGCCACCTCGAACGGTCGCAGTGCGAACTCCGCTGCTCCCCGCGGTGCCGGCCCCGCCGCTCCGCGCAATGACGACACCGTCGGAATCGGCTAGGAGACCGCGATGCACACCCTGCTGCACAACCTCTCCGACCTGTGGCGAGTCGTGCTGGCCGCCTTGATCTTCGGGGCCGGGCTGCCGACCGTGTTCGCCGTCGGCATCCGCTTCCGCTCCCAGGTCGACGACGGTGCGACCGGTGCCACCCGGACCGCCGCCCTGGCCGCGTCCCTGCTCTGCTTCGCGGTGGTCATGATCGCGGTGGTCGCCGGTGTGCTCTTCATCGCACGCGGCTTCCTGGCCTCCCGACTCGGAATTCACCTGCTCGGCGCGTGACGCCGCCTCATCGAAAGGCACGCTCGTGAGCACCCCCGAACGAACGAACCAGGCCGCCGCCGACCCGGCCCGCACCCCGCCGCCGCGTCAGAACGTGCTGCAGAAGGTGCTGGACTGGCTGAAAGCCGGATACCCGCAGGGCATTCCGCAGTCGGACTATGTGGCGCTGCTCGCGGTGCTGCACCGGCGGCTCACCGACTACGAGGTGCATCTGGTGGTGGAGCAGCTGATCCGCGAGCGGGTGGCCGTCGCCGATATCGAGCGCGGCGACATCGAGGCGGCGATCGCCCGAGTTGCCAAGGAGCAGCCCGGCGAGGACGATATCGCTCGGGTGGCCTCCAGGCTCGCAGCCGGTGGATGGCCGCTGGCGACACCGACGTCCGACTGACCGCACGAGACCCTGCAGCATCGACATCCGGCCGCCGACCCCAGCGCGCGCCGCCACCCCACGGAATGACACGATCGCGAACGTGAGCAATACCCTCCGAATCCTCCCCATGCCCACCGGCGCAGCGGTGGGCGATGTATTGCCGCATCTGCGGGAAGCCTTGGAGGGCAACGGCCCGGCCTGGCTTCCGGTTCCCACCGCCGACCGCCGCGAGACCCAGCGCCTGAGCGGCAGCCTGCGCCCCGGCGAGGAGATCGACGACGACGTGGCCCTGGTGGTCACCACCTCCGGCACCACCGGAAACCCCAAGGGCGCCATGCTCACCGCGGCCAATCTGCGGGCCAGCGGCGACGCCACCCACGAGCGCCTGGGCGGGCCCGGACAGTGGCTGCTGGCCCTGCCGACTCACCACATCGCGGGCATCCAGGTGCTGCTGCGCAGCATCCTGGCCGGGATCGAGCCCATCGTGCTGGACGTCTCCGGCGGCTTCCTGCCCGAAGCCCTGGTCGGCGCGATCGCGAGCATGCGCGGACCGCGCCGCTACACCTCGCTGGTCCCCACCCAGCTGATCAAGGCCCTCGACGAGCCGGCCGCCACCGCGGCGCTGGCCGGCCTGGACGGCGTGCTGGTCGGCGGCGCGGCCACCCCGAAGCCGGTGCTGGACCGGGCCCGCGCGGCGGGCATCAAGGTGTTCCGCACCTACGGCATGAGCGAGACCTGCGGCGGCTGTGTGTACGAGGGAGTACCGCTGACGGGCACCCGGGTACGGATCGAGGACGGGCGGGTGCTGCTCGGCGGCGACACCATCGCCAAGGGCTACCGCAATATCCCCGACCACCCCGCCTTCGCCGAACCCGGCTGGTTCCGGACCGAGGACGCCGGTCACCTCGACAATGGCGTGCTGACCATCACCGGCCGCCTCGACGAGGCCATCATGACCGGTGGCCTGCTGGTCATCCCCCAGGTCGTCGAGGCCGTCCTCATCACCCACCCGGCCGTCTCCGAGTGCGTGGTGCTGGGCCTGCCCGACGACCGCCTCGGCCAGCGCGTGGCCACCGCCATCGTCCCCGCCCCGGGCGCCACCGCGCCGAGCCTCGACGAACTGCGCGACCACGTGGTCGCCGAACTCGACGCCATCGCCGCCCCGCGCGAACTGGCCGTGCTGGACGAACTTCCGTTGCGGGGCCCGGGCAAACCCGACCGCGCCAAACTGCGACAGCTGCTGCTGGCGGATTCCACGCACTGAACGCAGCGGTCCGGTCCGCTTGCACCACGCTGATGGCCACTTGCACCGCAGCGATGGCCGCTTGCGCACAGGTGCTCACCTCTTGCGCGGAGCACGCAATCGCCATGCAAGGGGGGTGCAAGGCAAGCCCCGCAGGGTGTAGCCATGACTTCTTACACACCTGCTGAGACTCTCGCCATCGAGGCGGACGGCTTGGTCAAGGTCTTCGGGGAGCAGCGGGCCGTCGACGGCGTGAGTCTCGCGGTGCCGCGGGGGGCCGTCTACGGCGTGCTGGGACCCAACGGGGCCGGCAAGACCACGACCATCCGCATGCTCGCCACCCTGCTCCGCCCGGACGGCGGCAGCGCCCGCATCTTCGGCCGCGACGTGGTCGCCGAGCCCACGGCGGTACGGTCGCTGATCGGCGTCACCGGCCAGTACGCGTCCGTCGACGAAAAGCTCACGGCCACCGAGAATCTGGTGATCTTCTCGCGACTGCTGGGCCTGTCGAAGACCGAGGCGCGGCGCAAGTCGGCCGAGCTGCTCGAGGAATTCGGCCTGACCGAGGCCGCCGACAAGGCGCTGGAGAACTTCTCCGGCGGCATGCGGCGCCGCCTGGACCTGGCCGCCAGCCTGATCGCGCGGCCGCCGCTGCTGTTCCTGGACGAGCCGACCACCGGCCTGGACCCGCGCACCCGCGCCCAGATGTGGGACACCATCCGGCGGCTGGTGAGCGAGGGCTCGACCGTGCTGCTCACCACCCAGTACCTGGACGAGGCCGACCAGCTGGCCGACCGGATCGCGGTCATCGACCACGGCAAGGTCATCGCCGACGGCACCTCCGATGAACTCAAGTCCTCGGTCGGGCTGTCCGCGCTGCAGCTGACGCTGACCGACCGCGACCGCATCGAAGCGGCCCGGATCGTGGTCGGCGAGGTCCTCTCCCGCGCGGCGGGCCGGATCGTCGAGGCCACCATCAGTCCGGAGGCCGGACGCATCACCGCGCCCCTGCCCGACCCCAGCATCACCACCGACATCCTGATCCGGTTGCGCGAGAACGACATCCGGATCGACGAGATCAATGTCGCCAAGCCGAGCCTGGACGAAGTGTTCTTCGCACTCACCGGGCACGCCGCCGAGGACGACACCGACGACACCGAACGGAGCGCGGCATGACCACGACTCTCTCCGCCCCCGCCGGGCGGCACGCGGCCACGGTCGCACCGATTCCCGAAGTGAGCAACCATATTCCGTTCCGGCAGACCGTGGCGAACTCGTTCACCATGGCCTACCGCGGACTGCTGAAGATCAAGCACAATCCCGAACAGCTCTTCGACGTCACCGTCCAGCCCATCCTGTTCACGGCGCTCTTCGCCGGGATCTTCGGCGGGGCCATGGCGGGCAGCGTGAGCGCCTACCTGCCGACGCTGATCCCCGGCCTGCTGGTGCAGACCGTGGTGCTGACCTCGGTGGTCACCGGCACCCAGCTGCGCGAGGACATGGACAAGGGCGTCTTCGACCGCTTCAAATCCCTTCCCATCGCCCGCATTTCGGCACTGTCGGGGGCGCTGCTGGCGGACATGGTCCGCTACGGCCTGGCCACGGTGCTGACGGTCGTCATGGGCATGATCCTCGGCTATCGCCCGCACGGCGGGTTCGTGGCCGTGGTGGTCGCCGGTCTGCTGGTGGTGTTCTGCTCCTTCGCGATCAGCTGGATCTGGGCGCTGATCGGCATCACCGGTAAGAGCGCGCCCGCGGTGCAGGGCATCTCGATGATGATCATGTTCCCGCTGACCTTCATGTCCGGCGCGTTCGCCCAGGTGTCCACCATGCCCGGCTGGCTGCAGGGCCTCAACAAGGCCAACCCGATCTACTACATGGTCAATGCGGCTCGAGAGCTGATGAACAGCAACGTCTACAGCTCGAACGTGGCGTACTCGATCATCGGCTCCATCGTCGTGATCGCGATCTTCGCCCCGCTCGCGGTGAAGGCGTACATGCGCCGCGCCTGACGCGGCCGCTCGCCCCGCGGTTGGGACGCCCGTCCACCGGTCACCGGTGGGCGGGCGTTTCGCGTTGGGTGCCGCCGATCGCCCTCAGGTGAACCATGATCCGCTCGGCGGCCGTGCGACGCCCCAGTCCCGCAACCGAATTCAGCGCGGCGGCGATCCGCTCCTCCCCCACCGCGGCTCGGTGCAGGTCCAGGTGCCGCCGCCACTGCATCGACGGATAGTCCTGGCGGCCGAACACCTTCGGCGTCAGGAGGATCAGTTCCAGACCGCGCTCGACGTGCTGCCCGGTGGCGAGCAGATAGGTGCCGATCGCGCAGCTCATCGAGCCGATCTGCGGTAGATCCCAGAACTGGCCGCCGATCACGCGGACCGCGACATCGGCGAGTTCCCCCGCGGTCCGGTGCACCTGCTCGACCCGGCCGGACAGCACATGGGCATCGATGACGGCGGATACGAAGATCAGGGTCGCCGGGCCCGGCATTCCGACATTGTGCGGCCAGTCCATCAGCGCGGGCACCTGCCGGAAGCGACGCAGCCCGGTGTCGATATCCCCTTCGGCGAGTTCGATTTCCGCCAGTGCGGCCGCGACGGCGGCGATCCGGTGGTTGGGCTTGGTCACCGGTGCGTCGAGGGGCAGGTCGCCGACCACCCCGAGGGCCGGTTCGAGGACCTGCCGGGCCGCCGCGGGCTGCCCGCTGCCCGCCAGCGAGATGGCCAGCAGGCCGCGGACCTCCACGGCTTCGTCCCAGGCCCGCAGTTCCTCGAGCAGCTCGACCGCCCGCCGGTAATACCCGACCGCCTCGGTGTAGCGCGCCGACTGGCCGTGCATGCTGCCGAGGTGCTGCGTGGTCATGGCGGTGCCCCAGGTGTCCCGGTCACCGCTGATGCGCATGGCGATCTCGGCGTCCTTGATCGAGCGGTAGGCCATGCCGTTGTTCTCGCACAGGTTCGCGCGCAGCAGCAGGGCCGCGAGCCGGGTCTGTTCATCCGGCGACCGCACGCCCGCGCTCAATCTCCGGGCCAGCTGGGTGGTGTTGCGGGACCGGGTGATCAGTTCGCTGAGATACCGTGCGACCGGGCTCATCGGCGCGCCCGACGCCAGAATGCGCCGGATCGTGATCCGCACCCGCCCCACCGCGCGCAGGTCGGAGGCGCCGAACATGAGGTGCATGCCGAGCATCAACTGACCGTGAACGTAGAGGTCGGTCTCCGCCGCGACCGTCGGAAAGGTCGTGGGCGGCAACGCGATGACGCGCGGCGACCAGCTGATCAGTTCGGCGTGCGCGCCGCGCAACACCCAGAGTCCCGCCAGGGTCGGGAACACCGTGTGCACGGTCTCGGGATCGTGCCGCTCCAGCGCGTAGCGCAGCACGGCGATCAGGTTGTCCATGTCCGCGCTCAGGGCCAGCACCGCCGACACCTGTTCGGTGGTGTCGTACCGCTGTGCGGTGTCGACCGCGAATTCCCTGGCCCACTTCGACATTCGGTCCATGACCAGGCCGGCTTCGCCGGTGGAGGCCAGCTGCTCCTCACCGAACTCGCGGACGGTCTCCAGCATCCGATAGCGGGTGCCGCCCTTCTCGTCCTCCAGCACCGTCAGCAGCGACTGGCTCACCAGACCGTCGACGGCCATGGCGGGTTCGTCGATCTCCGGCCCGGCCAGCAGACATTCGGCGGCGGCCAGCGTGAATCCGGCGGGAAATCGGCACAGTCGGCGCAGCGCCACCCGCTGTGGCTCGTCGAGCAGGTTCCAGCTCCACTCGATCACCGCGTGCAATGTGCGATGCCGCTGCGGAGAACTGCGATCTCCGCTGCGCAGCAGGGCGAATCGATGGTCGAGGCGGGATTCGATCTCCTCGACGCTCATGGTGCGCACCCGCGCCGCCGCCAGTTCGATGGCCAGCGGCAGTCCGTCGAGGTTGCGGCAGAGCCTGGCCACCACCTCCGGATCCAGCCGCACCGAGGGGCGCACCGCGCGGGCCCGCGCCTCGAACAGATCGGTGGCCGGTGACCCGGCGGCGTCGATGGTCAACGGCGGCAACGGATACACCGCCTCGGCCGTGATCTCCAGCGGTGCGCGGCTGGTGGTGAGCACGGTCAGCTGATCGCTCACCCCGACCAGATCGGCGACCACCTCGGCCGCCGGTTCGATGAGGTGTTCGCAGTTGTCGAGGATCAGCAGTACCGGGCGCGCCCCGAGGGCCTCCCGCAGTTTCTGCCGGATATCGCGGCCCCGCACCTGCCGCAGCACGTTCGTCTCCCACACGACATCGGCCACGCCGAGGGTGGTCGCGATGGCGACCTCGATCTCGTCGCGGGTTTCGGCCGCACCGTCGGATTCCGAACGCAGCGAGGCCAATTCCACCATCATCACCGCGGTCTCGTGCGCTATCCGCGCACCCAGTTCGTTGGCGATCCGGGTCTTCCCGGTCCCGCCCGGACCGAGCACGGTGACCACCCGCGAGGACCGCAGGATCTCCTCCAGTGCTGCCAGATCGGCCTCCCGGCCCAGCAGCGGATTCGGTGCGGCACGCAGTCCGATCGCGTTCTCGCCCGCCAGTTCTCGCGCCTCGGCCGCCCGGGCGGATCCCGCGGCACGGCCCGCGGTGCGCGCGTGGCCGGACGCGCGGCCATCGATCGACGCCACCTGTCCGTTCGCCGCGGAACGATCACTGCCGAAACCGATCCCACCGGCCACGCCGGGCACCACGGCCAGTCTGTGCTCGGCGCCGGCGGGCCCATCCGGCCGGACGCCGCTGTCGGCCGAGGGCGCGAATGCGGCGGGCCGGACCACCCCGGATTCGGGCGCTGTCGCCGAATATCCTTGCGCGCCGGCAGCACCGCCGATCGATGCCACCGGCTGCCCGGGCAGCGGTTCACCGCGCAGGATCGCGGTATTCAGGGCGACCAGCGCCGGGCCCGGGTCGGCGCCGAGCTGGTCGACCAGCCGGGTACGCAGGGTGGCGAAGACGTCGAGGGCCTCGGTGGTGCGGCCGGCCCCGGCGAGCAGGCGCATGAGGGTGCCGTGGGCGGGCTCGTCCAGCGGGTCGGCGACCACGGCCTGCTGGGCCAGTTCGATGGCGGCGGGCAGGTCACCGACGGCTTCGCGGGCGGTCAGCTCCAACGCGTCCAGCGCGCGGCGGCGGGTGGCCGCCAGGGTGGCGAGTTCCTCGGCGACGGGACCGGGCGGCAGGTCGGCGGCGGGTTCGCCGCGCCAGAGCGCGCGGGCCGCGGCCACCAGGTCCAGGCAGGCGCGGCCGTCACCGACCGTATGGGCTTGGCGGGCTTGCCTTTCCAGCTGCTGGGCCAGCGACAGATCGACCTGCTCGGGTGCCAGGACCAGACGGTATCCGGCGGGACCGATTTCGAGTGCGCCCTCCGGCAGCGCCGAGCGCAGTCGCGAGACCTGGGTGTGCAGCGCGTTCATGGGCGCGCGCGGCGGGTCCTCACCCCAGATGTCGTCGATGAGCGCCTGCGCGCTGCGACTGCGGCCGGGGTGCACGGCCAGTGCCGCCACCAGCAGCCGGGCCCGCGCGCCGGGTACGGCGGCCAGCGCACCGTCGCGGCGGAGTGCGATCTCACCCAGCAGCGCCACCAGGGTCGAGTCGCCCACGTTCGCCACCCGCGCGCTTCCCGTGCTGCTCGAACTGCCGTTGTGCGAATTCATTCCTTGCCAATCGTAGGTGAGCCGGCGGGCGGTCGCCGGATGCGCACGGCCGGTGCCGGGCCGTCGCACGGGACCCGTGCTTACCCGACGCGCCGGGCCCGGCTCAACCGGTTTATCGACGGCAAGGCCCATTCGGCGTCGGCAGCGCTTACCCTCATGCCATGGCCGAATTCGACATTCACCGGCAAACGGTCGTCAAGGCCGATCCCGCACAGGTCCAGGCGCTCGTCGACGACTTCCGCCAATGGCGCAAGTGGTCGCCGTGGGAGGACACCGATCCCGCGATGGAGCGCGTCTACAGCGGGGCCGATCGCGGCATCGGCGCGCGCTATTCCTGGAGCGGCAACCGCAAGGCGGGCCGCGGTGATATGGAGATCACCTCCGCCACCTCCGACGCCATCGGCATCAAGCTGCATTTCGAGAAGCCGTTCAAGGCGACCAACCACGTCACCTTCGAATTCCGCCCGCAGGGCGACACCACCGCGGTGACCTGGCGCATGACCGGCACACAGAACGGCCCGATGGCCATCATCGGGAAACTGTTCCCGATGGATCGCCTGGTCGGCAAGGACTTCGAGAAGGGGCTGGCCCAGCTCAAGGCCGCGGCCGAAAGCTGACCGGGGCCGGCGTCGGCCCGCGGATACTCGGGCGGGCGCGGCCACCGACTCTCGCACTAGGCTGCCAAGCATGGCTACAGCAGCACAGTGGATCGAGGGCGCTCGGCCGCGCACCCTCCCGAATGCCATCGCCCCGGTTCTGGCGGGCACGGGGGCGGCCGCCTCGATCGACGGGTTCGTGTGGTGGAAAGCGATACTGTGCCTGCTGCTTTCGGTGGCGCTGATCATCGGCGTCAACTACGCCAACGACTACTCCGACGGCATTCGCGGCACCGATGACGAGCGGGTCGGCCCGCTGCGGCTGGTCGGTTCCAGGCTGGCGGCTCCGGCCGCGGTGCGCAATGCCGCCATCGCCTGCCTCGCGGTCGGCGCGGTCATCGGCCTGGTGCTGGTGATCACCAGCGCCTGGTGGCTGCTGCTGGTGGGCGCGGCCTGCCTGGCGGGGGCATGGTTCTACACCGGCGGCCGGAACCCGTACGGCTACAGCGGTTTCGGTGAGATCGCGGTGTTCGTGTTCTTCGGCCTGGTGGCGGTGCTGGGCACCGAGTTCGTGCAGGCCGGGCGGGTGGACTGGGCGGGCCTGGTGTGCGCGGTGTCCGTCGGCGCGTTCTCCAGCGCGGTGCTGGTCACCAACAACCTGCGCGACATTCCCACCGATACCGAATCGGGCAAGCTCACCCTGGCGGTGCGGCTGGGCGACGCGCACACCCGCACCCTGCACATGGTGCTGATCCTGATCCCGTTCCTCGCGCTCGCACTGCTGGTCTGGCGCAGCCCGTGGAGCCTGGCCGCGCTGGTCGCGCTGCCGCTGGCAATCCGCGCCAACGAGCCGGTGCGAACCGGCAAGAACGGTCCGGGATTGATTCCCGCCCTTGCCGGTACCGGTCAGGCGATGCTGGTCTGGTCGGCCGTGGTGGCCGTGGCGCTGGCCGTCGTCTGATCGACGGCCGGCCGATCTCAGTCCTCGTCCGGGACCAGGACGCCGAGCACCCAGTTCACCAGCGAGATGATGATGCCGCCGAACACGGCGGCCCAGAAGCCGTCCACGCGCAGGCCGTAATCCGTGGTGCCGGTGATCTTCGCGGTCAGCCACAGCATGAGCGCGTTGATCACCAGCAGGAACAGGCCCAGCGAGACCACGATGAAGGGGAACGAGAGCACCTTCACGATCGGTTTCACCAGCGTGTTCACCAGGGCGAACACCACCGTGATGGCCGCGATCACCAGGATCTTGCTCTGGGTGGTGTCCTCGGGGGTCTTGATCTCGATGCCGTTCACCCAGGCGGCGGCCAGCCAGATGGCCACCCCGTTGATCAGCAGACGTATCAGTAGCGTCATGCCCCGATCGTAGGGCGAGATCAACTCGCGGGCCGGACATCCGGGTAGGGCGGTCGCTACGCGGGGCCGGATCAGGCCGCGCGGTCGAGATAGCCGGACACCGCAGCACGCAGGACGCGCATCGCCTCGTCGTCGCCGAGCAGGCGGCGGGTGACGGCATTGGGCGCGCGCAGCACGGCCAGCATCATGTGCCCGGCCTCGATGCGATTGTCCTTGCGCGACACCGCTTCACGCAGGGACAGCTCGATGACCTTCTTGGAGTCCTTGGTGAAGGGAATGTGGCCGCGCGGGCCGCCCTCCGCGCCCCAGTACTTACCCCAGCGCGATTGCTCGGCGGGCACGGCCGCCTGGTCGAGGGCGTTCTCGCCGAAGGTGGCCTCCAGGCTCTCGCGCACGGCGTCGAGGTCGATGCCGATGGAACGCAGGGCGGCCGCGTCCTCCGCACCGAGCGGCTCGCCGGTCCGCTCGCGGGCCACCGCGTCTCGCACGCCGTCGGCGGTGAGACCGTGTGCCGCAAGGACTTCCCGCAGACCATGGTCGGGGCTGACGAGCAGACCCAGCAGCATGTGCTCGACCTCGATGGTCGACGAGCACAGGTCGCGGGCCTCCTCCTGGGCCATGACGACCGCGTGCCTGGCCGCCTTGTCGAATCGTTCGAACATCAGCGGATACCGCCCTTCCGGTTGTACTTCTGGTGGACCGCCTGCCGGCTGACCTCGAGCGCGTCCGCGATGGCCTGCCAGGACCAGCCCTGCTTGCGGGCATTGCCGACCTGAATGGCCTCGAGCCGCTCGAGCAACCGGCGCAGTGCCAGCACCGCGCGGAGCCCGACCTGGGGGTCGGGGCTGCCGGCGGCGGCCGCCAGAGTCGTTGCTTCACTCATGAGTGTCAATTTACGTTGACACTCGCGGCACGTCAACGAAAATTGACACAATCGGAGAGATGTTCGCCGACGGCAGTGCGTAGTCGCGCAACAGGCCGAAAGCCGCAGGCTCCCAGGCGCTCACGACCCCACCCCGCACTTCTGATTTGTTGTTGCTTCAAACTATTGGAGCAGAACGGAAGGCCGCATCGCCCACACCCGGGGACCGTGCGGGTATCCGTCGGCAACCGCGCGTGTACCTGACGGCCATACAAGTAAGGTCTGCCCAAGCAATGGATGGAGTTCCCACGTTCGGCGAATACATTCGCCAGCGCCGCACCACCGCGAATCTCACGCGTCCCCAACTGGCCTGGCTGGCCAACCTCTCGGTCCCCTACCTGACCAAGATCGAGGGCGGGGCCACTCCGTCCCGGCGGGTCATCGAATCCCTCTGCACCGCACTGAAACTGCCGCCGGCCGAATTCGAGTACGCGCTGACGCTGGCCGAGGGGCCGCTGCCGCGCCTCGAGGCCGACCACCCCGCCCCCGCCGACCAGGAGTACCTGGATCTGCTCAACCCCGCCATCGGCGCGTACATCACCGAGCTCTGGGACACCGTCGCCGCCAATGCCGCACACCAGGAGTACTTTCCGGAACTCGTCCCCGGGGTGAACTACCTGGAGTGGCTGATCTTCAATCCGATCTCGCGCACCGTCATGGTGAACTGGGATGCCGAAGTGCGAATGGCAGCCGGTCGGTTTCGTATGCAGCTGGCCCGCAGCGACGATGACGAGCGCGGCCGCCAGATCCTGGGGAAGTGCCTCACCGATTCGGACTTCGCACTGCTGTGGCGCTCCGACACGGTCGCCGGCGAGCGCACCGATCTCACCAAGCTGGTGCGCGAGCCGCGCACGCTGGCCATCACCGAGTTGCGCATCAATATGTGGCGCACCCAGTCGAGCCTGCAATCGTGGCTCCTGATGCTCGGCACCACGGTCGACCGACCGACCGCGGCGACCCGTCCGGTGGTCCGGGAACGCCCCGAAACGTCAAGGCCTATTAACGCTTCTGGGGGCCCCGCTACCCCGTCGAGACGCACGAAAAACGCTGCGCCCGCTAACGATCCGATCCCAACCAAGCCACTTCAGCAAATAGATAGCAATCTTTCGATGGGTGATGAACCGATATCAGCCGACCCGTCGTGCCGTGCGAAAACTATCCCGACCAAGTACCGGTGGCGATGAATTCGGTCAGCACCGCGGTGGGCTCGGTCAAGCTCAGCCCCTGGTCGGCAACCCATTCGTCATTGAAATAGGTTCCGGCATAACGGTCTCCGCCATCACAGAGCAGCGTCACCACACTGCCGGTACGGTTCGCGGCGATCATGTCGGCAATCAGGGCAAAGGCCCCCCACAGATTGGTGCCCGTGGACCCGCCCACGCGCCGGCCCAGCACCGCGGTCGCGTGCCTGGCGGTCGCCACCGAGGCCGCGTCGGGCACCTCGATCATGCAGTCCACCACGCTCGGGACGAACGACGGCTCCACCCGCGGCCGCCCGATGCCCTCGATCCGGGACGGCATTCCGGTCTGATAGCCCAGGTCGTCGACCTCGTAGCCGCCGTAGAAGGCCGAGTTCTCCGGATCCACCACGGCCAGCCGGGTCGCGTGCCGCTTGTAGCGCAGGTAGCGGCCGATGGTCGCGCTGGTACCGCCGGTCCCCGCGCCCACCACGACCCACTCCGGCACCGGATGTGCCTCCAGGGTCATCTGCTGGAAGATGGATTCGGCGATGTTGTTGTTACCTCGCCAGTCGGTGGCCCGCTCGGCATTGGTGAACTGGTCCATATAGTGGCCGCCGGTCTCGTCCGCCAGACGTGCTGCCTCCGTATAGATATCCGGTGGGCGTTCGACCAGGTGACAGCGACCGCCCTGGGCCTCGATGAGCGCCAGCTTCTCCGGCGAGGTCCTGGCCGGGACCACGGCCACGAAGTCCAGACCCAGCATCCTGGCGAAATACGCCTCGCTGATGGCCGTCGACCCCGAGGATGCCTCCACCACGGTGGTGCCCTCGGTCACCCAGCCGTTGCAGATGGCGTACAGGAACAGCGATCTCGCCAGGCGGTGTTTGAGACTGCCGGTCGGATGGGTGGATTCATCCTTCAGATAGAGCTGGACGCCCCACTCCGGCGGCAGGGGATAGCGCAGCAGATGGGTGTCCGCGCTGCGCTGGGTATCGGCGTCGATGAGCCGGACCGCATTGTCGACCCAGTCCCTGGGTGCGCTGCGATCGCAGCGTTTCACTGCTCGTCCTTGCCCTGCAGTCTCGACATCAGTTGGTCGCGGTCCCGGCGGCGCTTGGCGTCCACCGCCGCGATGTCCTTGTTGACCTGGGTACGCAGCTTCTTGAACAGCAGCAGCGACAGCGGCATCGCGATGAGCAGCCCGAACAGCAGGGCCACGATGAGGGGGATGGCCACTTTCACCACGGCGGCGACGCCCATGATGATCGCGGTGATGACGGCGACCAGGCCGAGCCGGGCCACCGTGTAGATAGCCAAACTGCGCGCCAGGCGGCGGCCCGCACCTTCGGGCCGGTTTGCATCACTCACGCAGACCAGCGTAGGTGACGGGCGTTCGGGCGCCGCCGCGGCCCTCGCCCGGCAGAAAATCAATCCGACCAGCCCGTATGTCGCTGGTAATTCGCTGCATTAGAGCCAAAAGTGACCGTAAACACATAACGGATATCCGTTTTGTCTATTACTTCCCCTTTACCAAAGCGAGACCGTTCGAACACCCAGGGGGTCCAGTGCAACGATGTCGCTACTGATGAGGGATCTGTCGAAACGGAAAGGTTTGCGAATGACTGCGTTCACCGCGGCGAGCCGCGCATTGGGTTCCGTCAACGGCCAGGACACTCTGCTCACCCCAGGCCAGGTCGCTGCCCTGTTCCACGTCGATCCGAAGACCGTGACCCGCTGGGCTCACGCAGGTCGGCTCGGCTCCCTGCGGACTCCGGGCGGCCACCGCCGGTTCCGCGAATCAGAAGTTCTGCAACTCCTGCGGTCCCTCACCACCGAGGCCACCCGCGTGTAACACCTATTTCCCGCTTCAGGTGCCGCGGGTACGCACTCGGATTACCCTCGTTGTCAGGAGGTGAGCGACGTGACGTACCTGTTGGCACTCATCGCGGTAGTGGCCATCGCGATGCTGTGCTGGAAGGCTTTCGGACCCCAGCGATCGGCCGGCACCGGCCCAGCACGCACTCGGCGCAACCGCGTTATCGGTCCCGAAGATGATCCGGATTTCCTCGCCAAGCTCTCCCGGGAGCATCGTGACGGCGAATCCACCTGAATGACCGAAGCTCGCCAACCAGATAGCCATATAGACAGATGTGACCGTCCCCCGCGGACCTGCACCAGCGGACCCACGGGGGACGTGTCGTTTCACGCGAAGGCCACCTCGGGAATGGTGGCCATGAGCTCCTCCCATTCCGGATACATCTCGACCTTGCGCAGATGCAGCGCCTTGATCTTCTCGGACAGCTCCGGGTCCGGATCATCCGAAATATCCGGGCCGATCACCAGTTTCGCGAAATGCGGCGCGATCTCCGGATCCCCGGCCAGGTGCACCGGGTCGTGCAGATACCGCTCCAACGCGGCCAGATCCTCGATACCCACGCAGTAGGCATGCGTGAGGCCCTCGGCCGGATCCCCCAGGCTCTGCCCGACCGTCGCGAAACTCACCGACTCCACCGACGCGGTGCGGCGCATGGCCGCGAGCACCTCGGCCCGCTGCTGCTCGGTGGACTCGTCGCGGAATCGGAACCGCAGGACGTGAACGATCATGCCAACTCCTTCATTTGAACTGAACAGTTCAATATTTCGAACCAGATGATTCAGTAGACAGGATTGAACCCATGAGTTCAATAGGGCGGACAAGCCAGTAAGATGGCGAGGTGACCACAGCGAAGGCGAGCCGCGGCCGCATCGACAAGCGGGAGGCCATCCTCACGGCGGCCCTGACGGTGTTCGCGCGACGCGGCTACGCCCAGTCCTGTGTGCAGGAGATCGCCGACGCGGCATCCGTCGCCAAACCGACGGTCTACAACCACCTCACCGACAAGGAAACCCTGTTCCGCGCGGCGATGTCGGCGGCCGCGGACACGATCGGCGAGCAGGCCCTGGGCGCGCTCGAACCGCTGCGCGAGCCCGGCGACGATCTGGCCGCCGCCTTCGGCGCGACCGCCGCGCTGCTGCTGCAGGCCTGCTCGGGCGAGCGCGCGCTCGCCCTGCACCGGCTCACCTACGCCCAGGCAGGCGACTTCCCCGATCTGGTCGATACCGTCCTGGACCGCACCACGATTCGGCTCCGCGACGCGCTCGCCGACCGGCTGGCCCGGCTCGCGCTGGCCGGGCGGCTGCGCCACGGCGACCCGGCGGTCGCCGCCGAGCAGTTCCTGGCGCTACTGAGCGGTCCGCTGGAAGCGCGCTCGCGCCAGGGCAATCGGGCCGTCGCCGCCGCCGAACTCCGAGCCGTCGCCGACGCGGCCGTGGACACGTTTCTGCGCGCCTACCGCCCCTGAGCGCCCGGCGCGAAGCGGTGGCGGACGAGATCCGTTGCGGCGCGCACCATTCGATCGAAGGGCTCGATCTCGCCCGCCGCGCGGCAGAGCACGTGCGCGCCCTGCAGCAGGGTGAGCAGGGTGGTTGCCAGGTCCGCAGCCGTGGCCGGGTCCGCGCCGGCGGCGGTCAGGCGCTCGGCGAGAGTGGTTGTCCAGGAATCGAATACGGTGGCGGCCACGGTGCGCAGGTCGCCGCTGTCGGGGTCCACGGTGACGGCGGCGACGGCGCAACCCGCCCCGTCGGCCGAGGCGGCCACCACCGGGCGGACCAGAGCGAGGAAGGACTCGACGAGAGTCACCGGGTCGGAGGCCGGTAGCGCGGCCAGACGCTCGCGCACCTGATCGCCGTTGCGGGCGGCGGCCGTCGCCACCAGTTCGGCCTTGCCGCCGGGGAAGTGGTGGTAGATCGCGCCGCGCGCGGCGCCGCTGGCGTCCAGGACCGCGGTGAAGGACATGCCCGCGACACCCTTCTTCTGCAGCGCGTCGATGGCCGCGTCGATCATCCGATCCCGCGTGGTCGCCGCCATTCTTCCTCCCACCATTGACTAGTACGTCCATCCTAGTACACACTCGACTAGCTAGTACGTACGTACTAGCCCCTCGAGAACGGAGAGCCCAGTGCCCATCACCGTGACCGCACCGCGCGGCGTCCTCACCGCCCGCGGCGAACGCGAGATCCTGCCCGCCCTCACCGCGGCCCTGGCCGAGGTCAGCGGCGGCGCCGGCAATGACTTCTTCACCGGAATCATCGGCGGCAGCGTGCACCTGCTGCCGCCGGAGGACATCTACGCCGGCGGCGAGAACCGGCCGATCGTCATGGTCGAACTCAAGCTGCCCAATATCGGCCTGCCCGACCCGGACGCCCGCGCGGCCTTCATCACCGCGGCCACCGACATCGTCGCGGGGCTCACCACCGCGGGCCATCGGCGCGAGGACATCTGGGTCAATATCCTCAATGCCCTCGACGGCGCCTGGGGCATCGGCGGCCGCGCCTACACCGGCGAGGCGCTGATCGCGGCGGTCACCGCGGCCGCCAACTGACGACGGTCCGGGTGGGCGCGCAGCACGCGCCCACCCGGACCGTCCGGAACCCGATCCTCGTCAGTGGCTGACGGCATCCTCTTCCGCCTTGCGCCTGAGGTTTTCGGCGACCTCCGCCTCCCACGCCTCATTGGCCTTGGTAGTGTCGACCTCGAACTCGAAGCGCTGCACCGACTTCGGGTCGATGTCGGCGACGTCCACATAGAACTGCTCGTACCAGCGGCGCAGCTGGTAGACCGGGCCGTCCTCCTCGGTCAGCAGCGGATTCTCGATCTTGGACTTGTGCTTCCAGATCTCGACATCCTGCAGGAAGCCCTCACCGATACCGACCGTCATCTTCTTCGCGATCCGATCGGCCGCGACATCGTCCACACCCTGCGGCTTGCGCACCGACATGCCGTACTGCAACACGAACGCGTCCTGCGAGATCGGGTAGTGGCAGTTGATCAGCACGGTCTCGAGCTCGAACCCGCTGTAGTTGTTGACAAGCGGATTCACCATGTAGGACGGCCCGAAGTACGAGGCCACCGACTTCAGCGTCGAGTTGCCGCCGTACTGCGTGGCCATGCCCTTGTCCGGGCGCGCCGTGGAGTCCAGGAACTGGGTGGCGACGTGGCCCTCGAAGACGTTCTTGAAGAACGTCGGATACGCGTAGTGGATGTAGAAGAAGTGGGCCATGTCCACGACGTTGTCGATGATCTCGCGGCAGTTGGAGCCCTCGATCACCATGGACTCCCAGGTCCACTCGGTCCAGCCGTCGGCGAGCCCCTCGGTGCCCTTGCCCTCGGCATCGGTGTACGGGCCCTCGATGTAGGGGATCGTCACCTCGTCCGGCGGCGGATTGCCCTCGTGGTCGTGCCACACGAAGAGCTGGTCGTTGCGCTCCAAGGTGATCCACGACCGCGTCCGCGCCAGCGGCGGCACCCGCCGCGCGTACGGAATCCCGGTGCACTTCCCATCGCCGCCCCAGCGCCAGTCGTGGAACGGGCAGGCGATGGAATCACCTTTGATCTCACCCATGCTGAGGTCGCCGCCCAGGTGCCGGCAGTAGGAGTCGAGCACGTGCAGCTCACCCTTGCTGTCGGCGAAGACCACCAGCTTGGTCCCGAAGGCGGAGATCTGATGCGGCTTCCCGTCCCGGAACGACTTCGCGAGCCCGAGGCAATGCCATCCGCGTGCGTACCGCGTGGGCGCCTCGCCCACGTCGATCTCCCGCACCTTCCGAACCCGACCCTGCGGCGCCACTGCCATGACGAGCCCCTTCACTAAAACTAGAACGTGTTCTAATCACGGTCGCTTAATACGGTACAGCCCCCGAGCACCGATCGGAAGCTCCCCAGAAAAGAAGAAGGCCCCGGCACTGAAACGTGCCGGGACCTTCCGAAACCCATTGGGCCAGTTCAGGAAGCCTGTCGGGTCAGTTCAGACCCGCATACGAGTGCAGACCGCTCACCACGATATTGATGATGAAGAGGTTGAACAGCATGGCCACGAAACCGGCGATGTTGATCCAGGCGGCCTTGGTGTCACGCCAGCCGGAGGTGGCACGGGCGTGCAGGTAGGCGGCGTAGAGGACCCAGGCGATGAAGGAGCAGGTCTCCTTGGGGTCCCAGCCCCAGAAGCGGCCCCACGCGGCCTCGGCCCAGATCGCGCCGAGGATGACGCCGGCGCCGAAGATCGGGAAGCCGATGATGGTGGTGCGATAGGCGAGCCGGTCCAGCAGCTGGGCATCGGGGAGGCGGCGGGCCAGCTGGCCGAAGATGGTGTCGGACTCCGCGCCCGCGGGCTGCCAGAGGCGGAACAGGAACAGCAGACTCGCGACACCGGAGACCAGGAAGACGCCCGAGCCGATCGACACCACGGTGACGTGCACCGGCAGCCAGTAGGACTTGAGGGCCGGGACCACGGGGGCCGCGTCCACGTGCAGCTTGGTGCCCGCCAGGAACAGCAGGATCAGCACCGGCACCAGCAGGAACGACCACATGCCGCGATAACGCTGGTCGCGCAGCAGGATCAGGCCGAGCAGCACGGCCGCGCCGGTGGCCATCGAGATGAACTCGAACATATTGCCCAGCGGGAAGCGGTGGGTCGCGAAGCCGCGCAGCACGATCGAGACCAGGTGCACGCCGAAGCCCACGAACAGCACCGCGAAGGCCATATTGCCCAGGCGCTCCGAGAAGGGACGCTCGCCCCCGCGCGGCTGCACCTTGCCGGGCACAGTGGCGGGCGGCTCGTCGACGATGCCGGAACCGCCTCCGGCCGTGACCAGCTGGCGGGCGGCGCCCGTCGGCACCGTGCGGGTGAGGGCGAACTGCCAGACCAGCATGATCCAGACCAGCGCGTAGATCACGATGGCCGACTTGAACGCGAGATCGCTGTAGGAGGCGATGTTCTCGTCGATCGGCATTACTTCTCTCCCGTCAGCAGCCGCTCGCGCAGGCGGTCGAACTCGCCGCCCCACCCGGCCTGGTCGGTGCGGGCCAATCCGCCCATTTCTACTACGGTACGTCGTACCCCGTCGGTTTCGGTACCCGGGTACACCCGCAACCAGATGCGACGACGCTTCACCAGCAGCGAGACCAGCAGGCCCGCCATCATGGTCAGCGCCGACACCAGTACCCACTGCTGCGCTGGATCGTGCGAAACCTGCAGGTTCACAAACTCTTCCGCGCCGTCGAAGGTGACCTTGGTGCCGTCGGACAGGGTCGCGGACTCACCCGGCTTCAGGTTCACCCGCTGCTCCTTCACCAGGCGGCCCTGCTTGATCATCTCCGGGTCCAGCGCGAACAGCGACTGCGCGCGGCCGGTGTCCAGGCCGGTATCACCCTGGTAGATGTCGATCGCCACCGCGGGATCCTTCATGGCCGGATACATGGAGGTCAGCAGCTGCCCGTGCATGAGCGCGGTCGGCGCGAACAGGCCCTGGATCGCCACCTGATGCTTGCGGCGCTCCTCCTCGTTCGGATACATGCCGCCCGGCGGATCGATGCGCAGCACACCCGAGGACAGGAAGGTGGTGGCGTCGTCCGGCTTCCACTGGATGGCCTCGGTGCGGGTCTGGCGGTTCGGGAAGGTCACCGTGAACTTGGGCGCGAAACCGTGGCCCTGCAGGTAGACCCGGTCGCCGGCGACCCGAAGCGGATGGTTCACCTGAATGGTGGTGTCCCGCCAGGTGTCGGAGTTCAGATCCTTACCGGTCTGGTACTGGATGTTCGAGGTGAACATGGACGCCTGGCCGTTCTGCAGGTAGTCGGCCCGGAAGTCCTTGACCCGCACACACATCGGCGTCAGGCCGGTGCCGTCGTTCACATTGCCCGCGCGGAACGAGTCGAATACCGCGGGCGAGGTGGTGCAGAAACCCGGGCCATCGTTGGCGAGCACGACCACATTGCCCTCGTAGCCGAACAGCTTGCCGACCGCGATCGCCGCCAGCAGACCCACCAACGCCAGGTGGAAGACCAGGTTTCCGAGCTCGCGGGTGTAGCCCTTCTCCGCCGAAAGAGTCAGTTCCCCTTCGCGATCGCCCGGCTGCACGACCGTGCGCCAGCCGCGCATCTGACCGCGAGCCCGCTCGATCACCTGCTCCGGGGTGGCCGCGTCGGTCCCCGACCAGTGATGCGGCAGGCGAGACAGGTTGCGCGGCGCCTTGACCGGCCGCGTCCGCAGCGCCCGGTAGTGGTCCACACAGCGCGGCAGGATGCAGCCCACCAGCGAAATGAACAGCAGCACATACACGGCCGTGAACCAGAAGCTGGAGAACACGTCGAACAGCTGCAGCCGGTCCATCCACGGGCCCAGGGTCGGCCGGTTGCGGATGTAGTCGTCGACCTTGCCCGCGTTCAGGCTGCGCTGCGGCAGCAGCGCGCCCGGGATGGCGGCCAGGGCCAGCAGGAACAGCAGCATCAGCGCGGTGCGCATGCTGGTCAGTCCGCGCCAGGTATTGCGCAGGACGCCGAGTACGTGCCGCGGCGGCGACTGACGCGGCGGACGGACGGGGGCGCTGGGGGTTTCGATGGTGGCAGTCATGTCAGATCGGCAGGGTCACATTCGAGACGAAGGCGTCGCGGACCCAGGAGACGAACTGGTCCCACGCCCCGGTCACCAGGGCGATGCCGACGGCCACCAACAGCAGGCCGCCCATCACCTGAATGGTGCGGGAATTGCGGCGCAACCAGCCGACGCCGCGCAGCGCGGTCGCCGAGCCGAAGGCCAGGATCACGAAGGGCAGGCCCAGGCCCAGGCAGTAGGCCACGATGAGGGCCACGCCGCGGACCGCGGTGGTGCCCTCGGTGCCCGCCGACACCGCCATCACGCCCGACAGCGTCGGACCCAGGCACGGTGTCCAGCCGAGCGCGAAGACCGCGCCCAGCAGCGGAGCCCCGATGAGGCCGCTGAGCCGGCGCGGCTCCATGCGGGTGTCGCGTTGCAGCGCCGGAATGAGACCGATGAACGCCAGGCCCATCACGATGGTCACCACGCCGCCGATGCGCTGCAGCAGATCACGATTGACGTTCAGCACCTGGATCGCGCCGAACACGGTCGCCGAGGCGAGCACGAACACCACGGTGAAGCCCGCCACGAACAGGCCCGCCGCACCCGCCACCCGCAGGCGCGCGGAATTGCGGCCCGCCACTGCGGTGCTGGTGGTCTTGGCCGATTCCACCGTCACCGGCGGGGCCTCCGCGCCCACCACACCGGCCAGGTACGACAGGTAGCCGGGCACCAGCGGCACCACGCACGGCGAGGCGAACGACACCAGACCCGCCAGCATGCACGCGCCCAGCGCCAGCAGCAGCGGTCCGGTGGCGGCGGTCTGCTGGAACGAATCCCCCACGCTCGCCAGGGAGGTCACATGGTTCACGCCTGCTCCTGCGCGAGCTTGTCCACCACCGGCTGCAGGTCCTCGGCCAGCAGGGCGCGCAGGAACACCGCCGCCACCCGGTGCTGCTTGTCCAGCACGATGGTGGTGGGAATGACGCTGGTGGGGAACTTGCCGCCGAGCGCGAGCAGGCTGCGCATGGACGGGTCGTAGATGGAGGGGTACCCGACCTTGTTGTCGGTCACGAAGTCCTGGGCCTTGTCCTTCTGGTTGTCGCGGACATTGATGCCCAGGAACGCGACACCCTTGTCCTTGCTCGCCTCGTAGACCTGTTCCAGCGCGGGCGCTTCCGCGCGGCACGGGCCACACCACTGGCCCCAGATATTGACGACCACGACCTTGCCGGGGAAATCGTCCACCGACGTGGTCTTGCCGTCGTGCAGCAGATCCGGGCCGGACAGCTTGCCGATGGTGCCGCGCGAGGACGGCGGATCGTAGAAGATCTCGGTCTTGCCGCCCGGGGAGACGAAGTCGAAGGTGCCGCCCTGGGCCACCGCGTCCTTGCCCGCCGTCGAACACCCGGCGAGCACGGCCACCACACTCACACCGGCCAGCAACGCCGCGCCCCGGCGCAGCGGGCGGCGGGCAGGCCGGGACGCGATGGCGCGGCTCATGCTGTGCCCTTTCGGCACGAGCGGGGGCCCTGCGTGGTTACGCAAGCCGCCTCCTCCGGGCCTGACCCGCTCATGCCCCGGTCACCTTGGGATCCGAGGCGCCCGCCGGCTCCGAGTAGACGATGTCGATCAAGGTATCGCCCCGGTAGACAAGCGAGGTCAGCGAGGCGAGCGAGCACTGGCGGTGCCGCGGGTCGTGCCACAGCCGCTGTCCCTGCAGGAAGCGGCGCAGCGTCCAGACCGGCAGCTGATGCGAGACCAGCACGGCCTCCCGGCCGGCGGCCTCCACCCGCGCCTTGTTCACCGCGGCCAGCATGCGGTGCGCGATCTGCAGGTACGGCTCACCCCAGGACGGCGTGAACGGATCGCGCAGCTTCCACCAGTGCCGGGGCTTGCGCAGCGCGCCGTCCCCCGCCGAGACCCGCAGCCCCTCGAAGGTATTGCCGGCCTCGATCAGATTGTCGTCGGTCCGGATCACCAGACCGTGGCCCGCCGCAATGGGGTCCGCGGTCTCCTGCGCCCGCTGCAGCGGCGACGCCACCACCAGCGCGATGTCATGATCCGCCAGCGACCGCGCCACGGCCTGCGCCTGCGCCCGTCCCGTCACCGACAGCTGGAACCCGGGCAACCGGCCGTACAGGATGCCCTTGGGATTGTGGACCTCGCCGTGCCGCATGACGTGCACGATCGTCTCGAGATCGCTCGCCACGTCACCCGGCAGGATCAACCCGCCCGTGGTGCCGGAGGCCATGTCGGCACCGGCGGCAGCCGTATCCGAATCGCTCGCGGCCGCGAATTCCGTGCCCGATTCACCCGCATCGGGGTCGATCTCGACCACGATCTCGGACGAGAACGACGCAACCGGTGCAGCGGATTCACCCGCATCGGAGTCATCCGGATCCGTTTCGGACTCGGCCGCAGCCTCGAACGCCGGCGTGGCGTCATCGGACGCGCTTTCGGCGGTGCGCTCGACCTCGGCTACATCGGCGCCGAGCTCATCGGCTACTGCGCCGGAATTGTCGGATTCTGTTGGGGCGGAAGCGGGCTCGGCCAGCGAGACGGCGATGTGTTCGCCGGTTTCGGCCAGTTCCTCTTCGGCCTGACGGATGGAGTCCAGGAGGCGGGTGGCCTCGGCGGCGGAGAGGGGAACCTCATGCTGGGTGGGTGCGGGTAGGCCGGAGTCGGGGTGGGCGGAGCTCACGCGGCGGATCCTTCGGGGGTGGCGGTCGCCGCGGCGCGCGCGGCGGCGGGGAGGGCGGCGGCGATGCGGTCGAACGCGTCCTCGTCGAGGGCGGCCGAGACGAACCAGGCTTCGAAGGCGCTCGGCGGCGCGTACACACCGGCATCCAGCAGCGCGTGGAAGAAGGCTGGGAAACGCCAGGTTTCGCTCGCCTTGGCGGCGGCGTAGTCGGTGACCGGGTTCTCGGCGAAGAACACGCTCACCATATTGCCCGCGAATTGCACCCGGTGCGGGACGCTCTCGGCGGTCAGCGCCTCTGTCATGAGCGCGCCCAGCCGCTCGGCGTTCTTGTTCAGCGTCGCGTACACCTGCTCGTCCGCGGCGCGCAGCGTGGCCAGACCCGCGGCCACCGCGACGGGGTTACCCGAGAGGGTGCCCGCCTGATAGACCGGACCGAGCGGTGCCAGGTGATTCATGATGTCGGCGCGCCCGCCGAACGCCGCGGCGGGCAGGCCACCGCTCATCACCTTGCCGAAGGTGTAGAGGTCACCCCCCACACCGTCGATGCCGAACCAGCCCGAGTGGCTCACCCGGAAACCGGTCATGACCTCGTCCATGATGAGCAGCGCGCCGTGCTCGGTGGTGAGCCGGCGCAGCCCCTCGTTGAATCCGGCCACCGGCGCGACCGCGCCCATATTGCCCGCCGCGGCCTCGGTGATGACGCACGCGATCTCACCCGGGTAGGCGGCGAACGCGGCGGCCACCGCATCGAGATCGTTGTAGGGCAGCACGAGGGTGTCGGCCGCCTGCGCACCGGTGACGCCCGGCGAGGTCGGCAGGCCCAGCGTGGCCACGCCCGATCCGGCGTCGGCCAGCAGCGCGTCGACATGTCCGTGGTAGCAGCCGCTGAACTTGATGATCTTGCCGCGCCCGGTGAAACCGCGCGCCAGCCGGACCGCGCTCATGGTGGCCTCGGTGCCGGAGTTCACCAGCCGCACCCGATCCACCGGAGCGACCCGGCCCGCGATGGCCTCGGCGAGCTCGATTTCCGCCTCGGTCGGCGCGCCGAAGGACAGCCCGCCGGTGGCCGCCCGCTGCACCGCCTCGACCACCGCCGGGTGCGCGTGCCCGAGAATCATCGGGCCCCACGAACACACCAGGTCCACGTAGTCGTTGCCGTCGGCGTCGGTCAGCGTGCAACCGCGCGCGGAGGCGATGAACCGCGGCGTGCCGCCCACGGAGTTGAACGCACGCACGGGCGAATTCACGCCACCCGGGATGACCGTTGCGGCGCGTTCGAAAAGTTGGGCTGAGACCGGGACCGACACCTGGCTCACACGCGGAGAAGAACTCACGGCACCCAGTCTCTCAGCCGCCTCTGCCCCCGTCGACGACAGGGTGTAGTCGAGTGGCCCTTCCCACAGCCAACCCGCCATCCTTTCACCCCGATACGAACACCGCATCCCGAAGGCGGCCCCGCCGCCCACCCCGGCGTCCGAGCCCTCGCTGCCGATACCGCCTCCCCCGAACTCCCCGAGGCATCGGCCGGACCATCGGGCGACCCGGCCGCGACGAGGGTGAACGGCCTGGTGCCGGGTCCGCGGGGGCGCGGCGCGACCGTCAACCGCTACCCGGCACCCGAATACCCATGGCGGTTCAACCGCGAGCTGCCCGACATCACATACCCGCGGGTGCCCTCCCAGCCCGTAGCCGCAGGCTTCCGAATCGCAGTGCGCGGACTCCGATGTGGGCTCACTGGGACGGTGGGGCAACACGCCGGAGTCCAGTTTCGTACAACGTTATTCGCTACACGTTTGCTGATGCGTAATGTCTTGATACAGGAGACGACTTGGGAGAGAGGGCGGGACGTATGCGGGTCGTTCGAATCGGGGTTGGGATCGTCGCGGTGACGGCCGGGCTCGCCGCCGGGGCCGGCGTCGCGGCAGCGGCGGAGCCGGTGGTGCAGATCGATCAGGGACGGGTGGGGGTGATGCTGTCCCACAGTGAGACCGCCGCGCTGGGCGATGGTCCTGTGCCCGCGGTGATCAGCATGGTCGTGCCGCTGAACCGGATGGGGGCGGGCCTGCGGCCCGACACCACCATCTACAAGGACGACAAAGGCGGCGTGCACGCCTCGCTCCGGCAGGTGATCGCGGAGGCCGCCGATCATCCCGACGGCAGCGTCGCGATCTTCCTCGATCTGCCGGGCAGCCGGAGCGGACGAGTGCTGGATATTTACCAGAACTGGGGCTGAGGCTTTCGCACCGCAGCAGCCGGCCGTCGCGTAAGCGGGGCTGACACCTTTTTCCGCAGCGGAGACGGCGGCGCGGTCCGCGGTCGCGCCGCCGCGACCCATTACGGGAGTGGAGTCCCCAGGCAGAACGCCGACCATCCGGTGGACAGCAGGCAATTCAGCTGGGGCGGTAGTAGGTCTTGCCAGGACAGCGCGACCGGGTGTGACCGGTAATCCGGGACGGCATCGACCGGAGCGGCGGTGGCCGGAGCCACCGCCGCGACGCCGACGACCCCCGTGGCCAGCACCGCGGTGGCGATGCGTTTCACGAGATCTGTGCGCTTCATGCCCATGATTCTCCGCGACCGCCCGGACGCCCCCAAGGCGAATCCTGACTTCGCACCCCCCGCGTCGCGTGTCGCGAAAAGCTCAGCGCGCGAGCCGAACCGCCCGCGCCACCACGTCGATCAACGCCAGCCCCGACATGATGGCCAGCACCGCGCACCCCGCCAGCCAGGGCCCGATGTACCGCGTCGCGGTGAACGCGGGCGCCTCACCCTGCGGCTTGAAGACAGTGGTCCGAATCCCGTTGTGCCAGCACCACACCGCCGCCACCACCAGCACCGGCACCAGCACGAATTCGGCGAATACGGTCAGCCATCGCGTCACAGCGCTTCCTTCCGCTCGTCGTCCGACCCGCGCTCGTCATCGGTTCCAGGCTCGTCATCGGTGCCGGGGTCGCCATCGGTACCGCGCGTCCGCTCCAGCGCGGCTGCCAGCTCGGCGCGCAGCGTGACGTGATCCCGCGCCCACGCCTGCACCAGCCGCCCGTCGGTCAGCTTCAGCCCGATTCCCTTGCGCCGCCGCGGTACTCCCGTCAGCTCGCCCAGCGCCCGCGCCGACTGCCAGTCCTCATACTCCCAGGACTCCTCGTCCTCCTCCGGCAGCACCTCGGCGATGTCGCGCAGCGGCACCACCTCCGTGCCCTCGCGCAGTTGCGCCGGCGTCAGCTCGACACTGATGTGCCGCTTGCCCGCCACCACCTGCAACCACACGAATCCGGCCAGCAGCACCGCGCAGAAAACCAGCCCGAACCAGTGGATGGCGCCGCCCCGGATCAGCTCGATGACCAGGATGATCGCGCACAGCGCGGGTCCGTAGGCGATGGTCCGCCAGCGCGCACCGGGCTCGGAGAACAGCATGGCCCCGGGGGTGTTGATGGCCTCACTCATAGGTCGAGCGTAAAGATCGTGGATTCGCTCAGCGGGCCAGGCCCGGAATCAACAGCACGGCGAGGGTGAGCAGCCCGAACAGAAACAGCAGACTCAGCACCAGCACATCGCGCCGCAGGCTGTGCGGCTGCTGGATCACCACTCGCATCGTTGCCTCCGCCTTCCCGGAGCCGAACGCGCCATAACACAACGTATGACGACCGGCACCCGGTTCCCGAATTCTCTGTGACTGCCCTCACCATACCCGCTAGTACGCTTGTCACAAACTCAGGCGTACCTACTGCGGTCCGGGACGGAAGAAGGCCTCGGATTCGCTTCGATAGCACAGGAATACGGCCCCGCCCGCCAGCACGGCCGCCACGATTCCGGCCCCGCCGGCGACCAGCGCGGCCGCACCCTCCTTGGCCCCGATGCCGAACAGCGTGCCCGCCGCGCCGAGCACCAGGAAGACACCGAACCCGGTGAGAAGCGCTCGCGCCCAGGCCTTTCCGCGTCCCAGCTGGTACACCACGGCCACTCCGGCGCCGGTGAGCACCAGCCAGAAGACGCCGACCAGGATGAACACGATCGCCATCCAGCCCTGCACCTGTGCCAGCGTCACGGCTGGCTGCTGCTCCTTGACCTGGTCGAACATCTGCTGCGCCAGATCCTGCCGCTGCCCGAACTGCGTCACCAGCGAGGCGATCAACTGCACCAGCCCGACAGCGAGTGTGGCGTACCAGAGTTGGCAGGCGGTGCGCACGTCTTCCGGAGCCGGGCGCGAAACACCCGGCGGGACCATCGGATTCACGATCGGAACTACTCGGTCACGCTCACGACAGCCAGTGCGCGGCCTCGGTGGCCCAGTAGGTCAGCACCATGTCCGCGCCCGCGCGCCGGATGCTGAGCAGCGACTCCAGCACCGCGCCCTTGCGATCGATCCAGCCGTGCTGGGCGGCCGCGGTGATCATGGCGTACTCACCGGAGATCTGATAGGCCGCCACCGGCACGGTGGAGCGGTCCGCGACCTCGCGCAGAATGTCCAGATACGACATGGCGGGCTTCACCATGACGATGTCCGCGCCCTCGAGCAGATCCAGCTCCAGCTCACGAATTGCCTCGCGGCGGTTCGCCGCATCCTGCTGATAGGTGCGCCGATCCCCCTGCAGCGAGGAGCCGACAGCCTCCCGGAAGGGACCGTAGAAGGCCGAGGCGTACTTGGCCGCGTAGGCGAGGATGCCGGTGTCGGAGTACCCGGCGTCGTCCAGGCCCGCACGGATCGCGGCCACCTGGCCATCCATCATGCCGCTGGTGCCGAGCAGGTCCGCGCCGGTTTCGGCCTGCGCCAACGCCATTTCGACGTAGCGGGTCAGGGTGGCGTCGTTGTCGACCGCGCCGCTGTCGTCGAGCACACCGCAGTGGCCGTGGTCGGTGAACTCGTCGAGGCAGGTGTCGGCCATGACCACGGTCGATCCGCCGACCTCGTGCACCAGCGCGCGCAGGCCGCGGTTCAGGATCCCGTCCGGATCGCTGGCGGCACTCCCCTGCGCGTCCTTGTCCTCCGGCTTGGGCACGCCGAACAGCATGAGCCCGCCCACGCCGGCGGCCACCGCCTCCACGGCCGCCTTGCGCAGCGAGTCCATCGAGTGCTGGAAAACGCCTGGCATGGAGGAGATCTCGTGCGGTTCGCCGATCCCGTCGGCGACGAACATGGGCAGAATCAGATGCCGCGGCTCCAGGCTGGTCTCGGCGACGAGCCGACGCATGGCGGGAGTGCGGCGCAACCGCCGAGGGCGGTCCATTCCGGTCATGTTCGCATGATATGCCCGCCCCTGGACCCGGGTGCGCGCGCCTCCGCGGCCGGGCCGCGCCGCGCCGTCACGGTCATCGGGTCGCATCGCCAAAGTCATTGTGAGCAGCGGAGTTTGTCGGTGGGGACGGGTAGAATCGAAGATGTGTTCGAAGGAGTCGCGCCGCCGATGTGGGGTGCGGATCCGGATCGCGACGGGAGGAATGGTCGTGCTCGCAGCTGTTACCAGCATGTCCGACAAGGTGAACAGGGCCGGCGAAGTGCCGAAGAAGGGGGACGTGATCGATCACGCGTGGCGGCCGCTGTCCAAACAGCCGCTGCCCGCGGGGCGGCCGCGGTCATGGTACATCTCGCACAATCGCAGGCTGAAGGCCATGCGGCTGGCCATCGCGCTACTGGACTCCGGATCCTTCAGCCCGGATCAGGCGACCAATGAAAACATCCGCCACACAGCGGAAGTCATCGGCGTGCACCGGCCCTCGGACGCCACCTGCCGCATGGTCCGCCGCCTGATGGCAGCGCAACGCTGACCACGGTGGAGGCTCTCCGAGGCCGCGCAAGAGACGTCGGAGAACCTCCACCGCGCACGGCGGCCGCTAGGAGACCAGGCAGCCGGTGCCGGTGGTGCCCGGGGTGCCCGAGCCGGCGGTCAGGCACTTCAGCAGGAATTGCAGCGTGTTCACGGCCGCGCTACCGGAGCTGGTGGCATCGATCGGTGTGACCACGGTGGTCTGTACCGCGGCCGGGGCCTGCTCCAGCGGTACGGGCGCCGCCGACGCCGCGGCCGGAGACAGCACCGCGAGGGCAATCCCTGACATCGCGATCAGGCCGACTACCGTGCGCTTCATAGGCGTTCACCCTTCGAAGATCGAATGCTGAACGCAGCGTATGCATTTCGGGTCGAAATGAAACGCCAGCATTTTCATGGGCATCCGCCCAGCGAACGGGAAATGCCACGGGCCCCGCATCATTGGATGCGGGGCCCGGTTCCGGCCGGCGAACACGGCGATACCGCCGGGCCCGGCCGCGAGCGTCAGCGGCTGCGGCGGCTCTTCTTGCGGGGCGGGGGCAGCAGGCCCTCGGCGCGCAGGTGGGCGGCGTGCTCGGCGAGCGCCTCGACGAGCGGGCCGACCTGGGCGATCTCGGGCTGCACGTCCACGCGCAGGCCGAATTCGATTGCGGTCTCGGCCGTCTTGGGGCCGATGCAGGCCACGATGGTGCGGGCGTGCGGCTTGCCGGCGATGCCGACCAGGTTCCTGACGGTGGAGGAAGAGGTGAACAGCACCGCGTCGAAACCGCCGGTCTTGATCATCTCGCGGGTCTCCGCGGGCGGCGGCGACGCCCGCACGGTGCGGTAGGCGGTGACGTCGTCGATCTCCCAGCCGCGGTCGCGCAGGCCCTCGGCGAGGGTCTCGGTGGCGATGTCCGCGCGCGGCAGCAGCACCCGGTTGACCGGGTCGAAAACGTCGTCGTAGGGCGGGAAGTCGGCCAGCAGGCCCTCGGAGGACTGCTCCCCGCTGGGCACCAGCTCCGGGTTGATGCCGAAGGAGCGCACCTTCTCCGCGGTGGCCTCACCGACGCAGGCGATCTTCACGCCGCTGAAAGCGCGGGCGTCCAGGCCGAATTCGCCGAACTTCTCCCACACCGCGCGCACCGCGTTGGTGGAGGTGAACACCACCCACTGGTAGCGGCCGTCGACCAGACCCTTGACCGCGCGCTCCATCTGCGCCGGACTGCGCGGCGGCTCGACCGCGATGGTCGGCACCTCCATCGGGATGGCCCCGTGCATGACGAGCTTCTCGCTCATCTCACCGGCCTGCTCCTTGGTGCGCGGCACCAGCACGGTCCAGCCGTACAGGGCCCGCGACTCCCACCAGGAGGTCTTGGCGCGCTTCTCCACCGCCTTGCCGACCGTGACCACCAGCGGGCCGACCAGTTCGGAGGCGGCATTGTTCAGCGTCGCCAGCGTGGCGTCGATGGTGCGCTGCTGCCGGGTGGTGCCGCGCACGGTCACCGCGACCGGGGTCTGCGGCGCCATGCCGTGCTCCACCAGCGCCGACGCGGTCTCGGCCAGGTGCCCGGAGGTGGCGTGCAGCACCAGTGGGCCCGGCGCGGCCGCCACGGCCGCCCAGTCCACCTCGCCGCGCACATCCACCTCGGTGTGGCTGGAACCGATTTCGATGCCCGCGTAGGCGGGGACGGTGGTGCCGGCCGAAAGACCCGGCAGCACCTCGAAGTTCAGGTGCGAGCGGGTGACGGCGTTGATCTCCTGGATGACCGAATCGGTGGTCATCGGGTCGCCGGAGACCAGGCGCACCACGTCGGAACCATTGCGCGCCTCGGCGATCAGCGTCTTGGCCACCTCGGCGGCGTCACCGAGCGCGGGACGCACGTCGACGGGACGGGTCCCGTCGGGGTTCTCCTCGACCGCGGCGCCGATCAGGGCGAGCACGCCCTTGTCGACATCGGGATCGGTGAACGCCAGCGTCGCCCGGCCGAGCACCTCGCGGGCGCGCACGGTGAGCAGCGCCGGGTCACCAGGCCCGGACCCCACGAAAAGGATCCGACCGGGATTCTTCTTCGTCACTCGGCTCATCGTTGGTTCTCCATTGGGCTGGGATTGCTGTCGTCGGTGAGCTCAGCGGGCTCCGCTGTGACGCTGAGCAGGTCGCGCGCCCCCAGCTCCAAGAGCTCGCGCGCCAGTGCTCGACCCAGGTCCGCGGCATCCGCGACCGAGCCGACCACTGAAGCCCGGATCACATCCGAGCCGTCGATCGCCGCCGCGCAAGCGCGCAGCGACAACTCCTCCACCACCCGGCCGGCGTCGTCGAGCGATTCGACGACCTCGGCCAGCGCACCGATCGGTGCGGTACAGCCGGCCTCCAGTTCGGCCAGCAATGCCCGCTCCGCGGTGATCGCGGCACGGGTGCCGAGATCGTCGAGAGCCGACAGGATGGTCACGAGTTCGGTATCGGCGCTACGGCATTCGACCGCCAGCGCGCCCTGCGCCGGAGCCGGCAGCATCTGCACCGGTTCGAGCGATTCGGTGACGGCGTCGAGGCGGTCGATGCGGGCCAGCCCGGCCCGCGCCACCACGACGGCATCCAATTCACCGGAAGTCACTTTGGAGATGCGGGTGTCGAGATTGCCGCGTAACGGCACGATCTCGATGCCGAGGCCCAGCGCCTTCAACTGCGCGGACCGGCGCGGCGCGGAGGTGCCGACCTTCGCGCCCGCGGGCAGCTCACCGAGCACCAGACCGTCGCGCGCCACCAGCGCGTCGCGCGGATCCTGGCGGGCCGGGATGGCCGCGATGTCGAAGCGCGGATCCTGCGCGGTCGGCAGGTCCTTGTAGGAGTGCACCGCGATGTCGACCGTGCCCGCGGCCAATTCCTCGCGCAGCGCCGCGGTGAAGACACCCACCCCGATCTGCTGCACCGGATCGGTGGCGTTCTGGTCACCGGCGGTCTTCACGATGACCAGCTCGGCCTGCTGGCCGTTGGCGATCAGGGCGTCGCGCACATGCCCGGCCTGGGTCAGGGCCAGCAGACTGCCGCGGGTACCGATGCGCCAGGGCGCCTCGACGGTTCCGCGGCCAACGATCCGCTCCGTGGAGGGGACGGTTGTCTCGTTCTCGTGCACCATTGCTCCGGTCATGCGGTGTGCCCCTGTTCGTCGCCCGGGTGAGCGGCGGTGAAATCGTCGGCCAGTTCGCCCTGCAGGGCGGAGATCTCCATCGGCGCGGCAACCGCTTGTGCCGCACCGGGTTTCAGTTCGAAAAGCTCGCGCAGCGCCTCGGCGTAGCTGTCGCCGCCGGGCGTGGACGCCAGCTGTTTGACCCGCACCGTCGGTGCGTGCAGCAGCTTGTCGACCACCCGTCGCACGGTACGGGCCACCTCGTCGCGTTCGGTGGATTCGAGTCCCGGTAGTCGGGAATCCAGCCGGAGCAGCTCGGCCTCGACCACGTCGGCGGCCATCTGGCGCAGCGCGGCCACGGTCGGGGTGACCTCGGCCATGCGCTGTCCGGCAAGGTATTTCGCGAGTTCGTCGGCGACGATGGTGCGCGCGGCGGCGGTGTCGTCGGCGGCCGCGCCGGCCGACGGATCGCGCTGCAGCGTCTCCATGTCGATGACGGTCACACCCGGCAGCCCGGCCACCGCGTGGTCCACATCGCGGGGCAGGCCCAGATCACAGATGACCAGCTCCTCCGAGCCGGTCTTGGCGGCCAGCGCGCGATGCACATCCGCCAGCGTCACCACGGCGCCGACCGCGCCGGTACAGGTGACCACCACATCGGCGGCGGCCATCGCCTCGGCCAGCCGGTCCATCTCGATGGCCTCGGCCGGCACGCCGTGCATGGTGGTGGCCGTATTGGCCAGGCGCTGCGCCTTTTCCAGCGTCCGGTTCACCACCAGGATCTGCGCCGCCCCGCCGCGCGCCAACTGCGCCACCGCGAGCCCGCCCATGGCGCCCGCACCCAGCACCAGCGCGGTGCGGCCCGCCAGCGGACCCAGCACCATGCGCGCCCGATCCAGCGCCACCGACACCACCGACGCGCCCGCGCGGTCGATCCCGGTCTCGGAATGCACCCGCTTGCCCACCCGCAGCGCGTGCTGGGCCAGCTCGTGCAGGGTGCGCCCGGCGGCCTGCTGCGCGTCGGAGGCGGCGTAGGCGGCGCGGATCTGGCTCAGCACCTGCTGCTCGCCGACCACCATGGAGTCCAGGCCCGAGGCCACCGCGAACAGATGCTCGGCCGCGGCCTCCGCGTAGCGCACGTACGCGTGCTTGGTGAGCTCCGGCAGCGGCAGACCCGAATGCTTGGTGAGCAATTCGCCGATCTCGCCCAGCGCCGGGTGGAAGGCGTCGACGACCGCGTAGACCTCGATGCGGTTGCAGGTGGAGACGATCATCGCCTCGGAGACGTGGCTGGAGGCCAGCATCTTGTCGGTCAGCTTGGGCCGGTCGGTCTCCGTGATGGCGATCTTCTCGAGCACCGACACCGGTGCGCTGCGATGCGAGATCCCGACGAGAAGCACACTCATGGCTGGACCACCGCTCCCTTGCTGGTTGTCATCGGTACCCGGGGCATCAGGCTCCCGGCGGCCGCGCTCATCGCTTCCTCTGCGGCCGATTCCGCGCTGCGGGCCCGCTCGAACGACAGCAATTGCATCTCCACCGCGAGATCGACGCGCCGCACCTCGACGGTGGCGGGGGCCTCGAGCGCCAGGGCGGAGAAGCTCAGAATGCACTGCATGCCGGCCTCGACCAGCAGATCGCAGACGCCCTGCGCGGCCGCGTCCGGCACCGCGATGACGGCGATGGTGGGCTCCAGAGTGTCCATGGCGTCGGCCAATTCAGCGACATCGCGAACGACCAGTCCGCACACCGTCGTGCCGATCACCGCCGGATCGTTGTCGAAAAGCCCGACCATGGCGAACCCGCGGCGGCGGAAACCGCCGTAGCCGACCAGCGCCCGGCCCAGATGACCGGCTCCGACCAGCACCACCCGGTGCCCCTCGGACAGGCCGAGCACATCCTCGATGCGGTCGCGCAGCTTGATCACGTCATAGCCCACGCCGCGAACACCGTTGGGTCCCAGGAAGGAAAGATCCTTGCGCAACTTCGCCGAACCGACACCCGCCGCGACAGCCAGTTCCTCACTCGATACGATGGCTACACCGTCGTCGGCGAGTACGGCGAGCACGCGGAGATAAGTGGCCAGCCGGGCCACCGTGGCCTGCGGGATGTCCTTCTGCAGAGCCTTGGAGACGCCAGTCGGCGGCGTCTCGTGCTGCTCTGTCACGTCGCTTGCGCTCCTCGTCCGGCCGGGGGTGAGTGTCCGGGTTCTTTTGTCGACCCGACGCCGGGAGACCGTCGCGGTCCTTGCAGGCGAGGTCGAGTCAGGTTCAGGGGGTCGCTTCCGCTGCCCGAGAAGGCGGGTTGCGTGCCACCACCGTAACCGCTTGTGAAGCCCTGCACAAAGTCGGTGAATTCAGTCACTTTGCGACAGGCTCCGGCCCCGGCTTCATTCAACCCTCATCAGCGCGAACCCGCTACGCAACACACCGGTGGGAAGGGGCCGAGGAGGCCCGCTGTCGCGAACCCCCGAAAAGCCCCTATTGCGCCTTATTTCGCGAGGTCGGCACGCAGTCGCGGCTCGTCCACGTCGAAATAGCTGTGCTCGCGCCCATCGAGTAGCACGACCGGCAGCCGGTCGCCGTATTCGGCGCGCAGGCCCGGATCGGTGGCGGCGGCCTCGTCCACGTCCACGGTCGCGACCTCGATGCCGAACTCGGAGCAGATCGGCCGCAATTGTTCCAGTGCCGTGTGGCACAGGCCGCAGCCGCTGCGGGTCAACAGAGTCACAGCATGTGTCGAATCGCTCATAGCCACCATCTAACAACTCTCCGATATGTCGTTCACCGTCTACGTTGCGGCCACCCCCGGGCGTTACTGTGGACTTGTTCGCGCTAACAGGCGGAGGTACTGGTGCCGGAACGTTCGAAAGAGCAGGGGACGGGCTTCATCGCGGGCCGCTTCGGTGAATTCCCGGCGCGCTGGGGTCAGGGCCTGCAGGACCTGCAGGATCAGTTCACTCGCGTCACCCGCAGTCCGTTCGGTCCCAGCGAGGAAGAGGTCCGCGCCAACCTGGCCGGCGAGGCCAGCGCCGACGCCGCCATCGCCCTGCACGACGCCGAACTCGCGCTGCGGGACGACGGCGCGCCGCCCCTCGCGGTCCCCCGTGACCTGACCGCCGCCGCCTTCTTCGATGTCGACAACACCATGGTGCAGGGCGCGTCCATCGTGCACTTCGCCCGCGGGCTGGCCGCGCGCAAGTACTTCAAGACCTCCGACCTGGTCGATATGGCCTGGAAGCAGGTCAAATTCCGGGTCACCGGCAAAGAGAGCCACTCGGATATGGCCTCCGGCAAGGAGAAGGCGCTTTCCTTCATCGCCGGCCGCCCGACCGCCGAACTCGCCGCGCTCGGCGAGGAGATCTACGACGAGATCATCGCCGACAAGATCTGGCCGGGCACCCGGGCGCTGGCCCAGATGCATCTCGACGCGGGCCAGCAGGTGTGGCTGGTCACCGCCACGCCGGTGGAGCTGGCGCAGGTCATCGCCAAGCGGCTGGGCCTCACCGGCGCGCTGGGCACGGTCGCCGAGAGCGAGGACGGCGTGTTCACCGGCCGCTTGGTCGGCGACATCCTGCACGGGCTGGGCAAGGCCCACGCGGTGCGCACCCTGGCCATTCGCGAGGGCCTGAACCTCAAGCGCTGCACCGCCTACAGCGACAGCCACAACGACGTGCCGATGCTCTCGCTGGTCGGCACCGCCGTGGCCATCAACCCGGACGCGGACCTGCGCGAGGTCGCCAAGAACCGGGGTTGGGAGATCCGCGATTTCCGCACCGGCCGCAAGGCCGCGAAAGTCGGTGTGCCCACTGCCCTCGCACTCGGCGCGGCGGGCGGCGCGGCCGCGGCCGTACTCTCGCGTAAGCGGGAAGCCAAGGCCAGCTGAATCGATTTCGTTGACCGCTGGCCACAGCGCGGAAAAATACCAACTGCGACAACTGATTTCGTAAGGGGTGGGGTAACTCACCGGGTACGCCCAAATGGGTCGGGCACCCGACCGGCGGCACGGGTGACCAACGTCAACGGCTCTCAGCTGTCCGCTGAAATTCCCGGGGAGGCGGGGAGCAAGAGCTAGCCGGTGAACGGATTACGGCGTTTGATCAGATTCTTGTACAGCGTCCCCTGAATGGTTTCGCGGACCTGATCGGTGACTTCGAACATCGTCATCGGATCATCGGCATCCGCCGGTTCGTATCCGGCGGTCGAAATCGGTTCGCCGAATTCGATGTACCACTTCGACGGGAAGGGAATGGCACCGAGCGGACCCAGATGCGGAAACAGCGGCGTCACCGGGAAATACGGGATACCGAGCAGGCGGGCCAGCGGCTTCAGATCGGCCAGTTTCGGATAGATCTCCTCCGAACCCACAATGGAGCACGGAATGATCGGCACGCCTGTGCGCACCGCCGCCGACACGAAACCGCCACGGCCGAAACGCTGCAGCTTGTACCGGTCCGAATACGGCTTGCCGATGCCCTTGTAGCCCTCGGGGAACACGCCCGCGACTTCGCCCGCGCGCAACAGCCTTTCGGCGTCCGCCGGGCAGGCCAGGGTGTGCCCGGCCTTGCGGGCCAGCCCGCCGAGGATCGGCGTCTCGAAGATCAGATCGGCGGCCAGGATGCGCAGCGCCCGCTGCTTGGGGTGCCGGTCGTGCACGGCCAGCTGCAGCATCAGCCCGTCCAGCGGCACCGTGCCCGCGTGATTGGCTACGATGAGCGCGCCGCCCACCTCCGGAATGTTCTCGATGCCCGACACCTCGACCCGGAACCACAGGTCCGATAGCGGGCGCAGCATCGGGAGGATCACCGATTCGAGAAGGTGCTCGTCCAAACCGAATTCGTCGACCTGATAATCGCCGGTCAGGCGGCGGCGCGCGAAGTCGGCGGTGTAGCGGACCCCGTCCGCAACGGTCCCCCGGATCAGGTCGCCCAGCGACTTGGGCTGGCGTGCTTCGGCTTCGGCGAGCCGATCGGTCAGCGAGGTCACCGGGGTGAGCGCCGGTTCCCCCACCGGCCACGCCCGGGACGGCCGGCTGTGCCGCGTCTCGAAATCCACGTCGTGAAGTCGAATCACCTTCGCTACATCACTCATTGGTGTGCTCCCGTCCCGGCCCCGAGCAGGCCGAGAAGTTTGTTTTCTGCGGCGTCGATCCACGTGGGATCGATCACGGGCCGCAACGCTGCGCCCCCTATGAAGTCGTCGAACGCCTGCACCGTGGTCCAGCGGGGCTGGAAGCCCAGTTCGGTGCGCATCCGGGTGGTGTCCAGACCACACCCGAAATGGAAGTAGTCGATCTGCTCCGCGGTGAACTCCCGCATGACCGGGCCCATCACGGTCCGCCCGACGGTGCGGAAAACCGCGTACGGAACCGGCAATTCGACCCGCCCGGCCCGGCGGATCGCCTGCGACAGCGCCATCGCGCCGTCACCGGCCACATTGAAGGTCCCGCCCGGAGCCGTCATGGCCCCGTGGACGAGGGCGGCGATGCCGTCCTCCTCGTGCAACAGCTGCATGCGCGGATCACGCCCGAGGATGGTCGGGGTGATCGGCGAACGGAAATACTGCACACCTCGTTTGGCCAGCTGCGGCCCCACGATCGGCGGAAAGCGCAGAATGGCCGCCGAGATATCGGGCCGCCGCCGCGCCAGCCCGCGGACGAAGCCCTCCACCTCGATCATGTCCCGGGCGAACCAGCCGCGCGGCGGCGTGCGCGCGCTCATTTCCTCGGTGAATTTCACCGGGTCCTTGGCGCTGCACCCATAGACGGCGGAGGAGGACCTCACCACCACCCGCCGCACGCTGGAAGCCTTGCGGCACACCGCGAACAACTGCATGGCGCCGAGGACGTTCATGTCCTTCATGGCGGCCCGGCCGCCGCCCGAGGGCGGGCGCGACAGCGCCGCGGGATGCACCACCGTGTCCACCTGATTTCCGTCGATAACCTTGCGGATCAACGGATTACGAATATCGGCGCGCACGAATTCGGCGCGGCCCATACGGCGCAGCAGCTCCCGGCTGGGCTGTTTGGCGTCCACGGCGATGACGCGTTCGACCGCGGGGTCGGCCGCCAGCCGGGCCACCACATTGCCGCCGAAGAACCGGCTCGCACCGGTCACCATCACCACCCTGGGCGCCTGCCCATCCCGAGTCCCTGCCACTCCGGATCCCACTCGCAGCCCCCATGTCTTGAATATCGCCGCTGTGTTATTCCCGCGCTCCCAGGGTAACCGGCGAGTAGGGACCATCCGAAGGGTATTAACCAGGATCTAACGATGACTTCAATCACCTGTGAAAAACGAAAGCCCGTCACCTGAGGTGACGGGCTTCCAGCTACGACACAGCGGCTTACTTGCCGAGTTTGCGCCGCTGAACACGCGTGCGGCGAAGCAGCTTCCGGTGCTTCTTCTTCGACATGCGCTTGCGGCGCTTCTTGATCACAGAACCCATAGGGTTGTTCCTCGCGTTCTCTCGGGTCATCCCCGCTTCCGCGGGGTGCACACTGTCTGACCCTGCACAGTCCCTACCCGATACGGGCCGAATGGACCCGGCGGCACCACCGGCACGTACAGGATGCCGGTCCATGCTACCGGGCCACTCTCCGGCGAACGAAACGGGTGGCCGATCGGTTATCCGGGTGTACTACCCCGCGTCGAAGTAGGACGTCTCCAGATAGTCGTGCACCGCCTTGGCGTGTACCCGGAAGGAACGCCCCACCCGCACCGCGGGCAGCTCTCCCGAATGCACCAACCGGTACACCGTCATTTTGGATACCCGCATCAGATTCGCGACCTCGGCGACGGTGAGGAACTGAGTTCCGCCGCCGATGACGGATCCTGCATTGATTGGGCTGTTTCCGGACCTCGCTTGGCTGTTTCCAGACATCATTGCGCCACTGACCTCCGGCACGTCCGCGCCGCCGGCTTCCCCACCGGCGGAACAGACACGCACGTGCTCCTTGAAGCTTAGCGGGACCAGTGGGATTGCTGCGACGGGTGTGAGAAATCAGCCTTTGCCGTGGCGAGTCGGCCTTCGGCAGCAAACCAGCAACCGAGCAGTATTGGAATGCGGGGAGCGCACTCGCCGCACCTTCAACGTTAGTCCGCGATCGCGCCGAGTTCGGCGGAACGGCGTTTTGCGGCGTCCAATGCGTCGTGGAAAGCCGAGCGCACCGCACCCCGCTCCAGCGCGCGCAGGCCCGCCGCGGTCGTGCCCGCGGGCGAGGTGACGGCAGCACGCAATTCCGGAGCAGACTGCCCCGACTCCTCGAGCAGGGCCGCCGAACCGAGCATCGTCTGCGTCACCAGCTGGGCGGCCACATCGTGGCTCAGACCCAGGCCCACCGAGGCGTCGATCATGGCCTCGACGATCAGGAAGAAGTACGCCGGGCCCGAACCCGACACCGCTGTGACGGCATCCATCTGCGATTCGGCGACCGTCACCACCTTGCCCACCGACTCCAGCATCTCGGTGACCAGGGCCAGCTGTTCCTTGCGGGCGTAGCGGCCGGGCGCGATGGCGCTCATGCCCTGGCCCACCAGCATCGGCGTGTTCGGCATGACCCGCACGACCGGGAAGCCGGCGGGCAGCCGGGCCTCCATGCGCGCGGTCGGCACGCCGGCGGCCAGCGACACCAGCACCTGATCGTGGTCGTCGCCCAGTTCGGCCTTGCCCAGCTCGGCGACCACGGCGTCCACATCGTTCGGCTTCACCGCGATCACGATGAGGTCCGCGGACTTGGCGGCATCGGCGATGTCGTCGGTGGCGCGAATCCCGAACCGGTCGGCCAGCATTTCGGCCCGCGCCGGCACCGGCTCCACGACGACCAGATCCTTGTTCGCCCGCCCGGACTCGAGCAGACCGGCGATCAACGCCTCCCCGATCCGACCCCCACCGATAACCGCAATCCTCGTCATGGGAGTCAAGGCTAGCTGTCCCGCCCCTCCGGGCCTTCAGCGCACAGCCGAGGAGCGCTGGCGTTGAGAACGCGTGCCGGCGGGGTCAGCGGGGTTGGGGGATGAGGGCCAGTTGGCGACTCTGGGCGACGATGGCGCCCGTCGAGTCGATGACGAGCTGGTCCTCGTCGAACATGCGATTGCCGACCTCGCGGCTGTGGGCGATGACGCGCAGCCAGCCGGGGGCCGGGCGGCGGCGCAGGTAGGTGGTGAGCTGAACCGTGGGGGCCCAGCCGAAGTGGCCGAGGTTCATGGGGACCGGGGGGCTCATGTCGGCGGCCATCAGGGCGAAGAAGGCGGCGACGTCGGAGTCCTGTTCGTCGCCTGCGAAGGGGCGGATCCAGAGGCGCAGGCGCGGTTCGGATTTCTCGCCGGCGAGGAAGCGGGCCCAGGCCGGGTCGATGGCGACCGAGGAGCCCTGGGCGACATGGACGAGCTTGCCCATGGGGTTGCGCTCGTCGTAGACGAGGGCGTCGGCGGGCGGTTCCGCGGGCATGTCGCCGGCGTGGTCGCCGGCGTACTGCGGGACGGCGTCGTCGAGGTGGCTGAAGGTGAAGGCGGTGTGCACCAGGGTGCGGCCGTCCTGGATCAGGCTGGCGTCGAGGAGGGCGATCTGGCGGCCCAGCTTGCGGGTGCGGACCTCGTACTCGACCTCCCCGGGGACGGGTGCGCCGAGGAAGTCGGTGCTGGCCGAGATGGGGAACATGGCGGCCTGCGCGGGCGCGGTGCGGCGCAGCCATTCGGTGGCGGCGGCCGCGCTGCCGGCGACCATGGTGCCGCCGTGCAGTTTGTCGCCGATGGTCCAGGTGGGTTCGATCAGGCCCGCGTAGCGGCCGAGCTCGGGAGTCCCCGCTTCGACCTCGGTCAGCGCGCAGACGCGGCTGAACGGCGCGTTCGCCAGTTCGCTCGCCGATTCGAGATCGACGGTCAACTCCGTTGTCATCCGCTGTCCTTCCACTGTCGCGATTTGTACAGCGTAAACGGACGGTCGGGTCATTCCGCCCCAGCGGTGGGATGAATCACGCAACCCTCGCCGAGGCTCTCAGCCGCGGTGGGCGACGGTCGGCTCGGGGGTGGGAGCGGGGGTGAAGGGGTTGAGGTGGGTGCGGGCGAAGGTGAGCGCCCGGTTGAGCATGGCGGCCCGGTCCATGGTGGTGCGGGCCATCTGGGTGTTCACCTCGATGACGGCCTGGCCGTCGAAACCGTTGCGCACCAGCATGTCGCAGAGTTCGACCACCGGCTGGGTGCCCTCGCCCGGGATCAGGTGCTCGTCGGTGGCGGCGCCGCGGCCGTCGGCCAGGTGCAGGTGGGTGAGGCCGGTACCCATGCGTCCCGCCAGCACGCGCGGATCCATACCCGCGGTGGCGGTGTGCGAGGTGTCGAGCGTGTAGTGCCGGAAGCCGACGTCGGTGGGGTCGAAGGAGGGGCTGAAGGTGGTGATGGAGGGGCCGGGGCCGCCGCGGCGCTGCAGCCGCTCGATCGAGCTGCGACGGAACAGGGTGTCGGCGCGCATCGGGAACATGTTCTCCACGGCCACCGCGACCGGGCTCGAATTCTCCAGTTCGGCAACCTGTTTCGCGAACCCGTCGGCGTAGCGGCGCTGCCAGCGGAAGGGCGGGTGCACCACCACGGTGGCCGCGCCCAGCGCCTCGGCGGTGTGCACGCTGCGGGTGAGTTTCGCGATCGGGTCCGACCCCCAGACCCGTTGCGAGATCAGCAGGCACGGCGCGTGCACGGCCAGCACCGGCAGGTCGTATCTGTGCGCGAAATGCTGCACGGTCGAAATGGACTGGCTGGCGGGCTCGGCCCACACCATGAGTTCCACGCCGTCGTATCCGAGTTCGGCCGCATAGCGGAAGGCGGCCTCGGTGTTCTCCGGATACACCGATGCGGTCGAGAGCCCGACCCGGACTTCCTTTCGACCCGCCCGGTCCTCGGTGCTCGCCCCCTGCGCTTGCACGATGTTCCCCACTGCTGCTCCCTGCTCAGTTCGTACTGAGTAGAAAGGCTAGCGGTCCGAGCGTCACGAAGACGCCTACGACGACGGCAATCACAGTGCTGAAGATGTCATCGGTGCGGCGCAGTACCCGCACCAGGGCGACCAGGCCGAGAATCACGATCATGGCCAGGGCCAGGGCCACCCACGGGAGCATTTCCCACATGCGTTCGAAGCCCTTGAACAGCAACATGCCCGCGACGGCGGCGCCCACACTCTGGCCCGCGATCATCAGCCATTGCCGGCGATGCTCATCGTCGTCGGAGCGGGCCGCGGCACGCGGGCGGGCCGGGGCGCCGCGCGTGCTCTTGCTCTTGCGGGCGAAGGAGCCGGCCTTCTGCGTGAGCGCGGAAAGCCGTCCGCCCAGCGACGTCTCGGGCTCGTCGTCGTCATAGTCGTCGTAGTCGTCGAACGGCTCGTAGAAATCGGTGAGGTGGTCGTCGGGCTCCGGCTCGGGCGCCACCGCACGACCGCGCCCGCCGGGACGTTTGCCGGCATTTCGCGAATTCCGTTCCGCGCGTTGATCGTCGCGCTGCTGGGCCTCGCGGAGCAGATCACCCGCCACCGATTCGCCGGAGAGCAGCTGCTGATCGGAGTCGGCCAGCGACGACCACGCGGCGGTCGGCACCGCGGCCTGATCCTGGCGGTCGCGGACGGGATCGACGTCGGGTCGTCGGTGCGCGGACCATTCCGGAAGTCCGTTCGCCGCACCGTGGTCGACTCCGCGGCGGTCGACGGCCGGGCCCTGGGGGGCATTCTGGACCTGCGATTCCGCATGCCGGCGCGCCGAGCGCGACATGGGCGGCGCGGCGGGCGCGGCCTGCGGCGGCTCGAAGGGCGGCCGATCCTGCCCGGGGGTGCGCGGTAGCGGTTCGGGTCCCGGCACCGGCGACCACGCGGGGGCGGCCGGCTGGAATTGGGTGCGGGCCGGGTCGCCGAAGGGCGGCTGGTCCTCGTACGGCGGCCGGTCGTCGAAGGGCTGGCGGACCGCGGGGTTGAACTGGGTGCGGGCGTCCCCGTCGACGGGCTGGCCGGTATCGCCGCGGAACGGACGCACCTCGTCGGTGTTCTCGTCGTCCGGGTCGTAGCGGCGCCGGCGACCGCCCTCGCGCGGCGCGGCGGGCGGGGCGGGAGGTTCGATGCCCGGCAACCGGCCCAGCGCGACATCGGAGTCCAGCGGGTCCGGCTTGCGGCGGCGGCCGCCGCTCGGGCGAGCCTCCGGTAGCGGATTCTCGGTCGGCGGCCAGTCCAGACCGGCGGACCAGTCCTGGGACGGCTCCGGTAGGGACGGCGGCTGCGGGACGGGGGCCAGCGGGTCGTAGTAGGAGATCGGCCCGGAGAGCGGCGAATACGCGGGGTCCGGATCGGGTACCGCATCGTACTGTGAATAGTCCGGCTTGCCCGATGCGGCGGCTACCAGGTCCGAATAATCCGGAAAGCTCGAATAATCAGGATGATTCGAGAAATTCGAAGAGTTTGAATAGTCCGATTCGCTCGGGGCGGGCTCGGCCACGTCCTCGTCGGGCGCGGCGTGTGAGGACGATCCCGCGCTCACCACCGGGATATCGCCGGTCAGTTCCGCGACGGAAATGCCACGGCCGCTTCGACGTCTGCGCCCGCCGCCGCCGGCGGGGGCCCCACTCTGCTGGCCGTTCCGCGCCAGCAGCTCGGCGACGGACAGCTGGCTTGAATCCTCGGTCATCGAGACACCGTTTCGATCGGGCCCGACAGGCCGCTGTCGGGGCCGCCGGTAATCGGTTCGCTATCCAGGTCGGTATCCAGTTTGCGCAAGATCAATCCCTCTCGCAGTGCCCAGGGACAGATTTCGAGCGTGTCCAGGGACAGAGCCCGCATACTCGCCTCCGCGACCAGCGCACCGGCCACCAGTTGCTGCGACCGATCAGAACTTACGCCTTCCAATTCTGCCCGGTCGGCGGCCGTCATTCTCGATATGAACGCAATCAGCTGCCGCAGGCCGGAACTGGTGAGAGTACGCCGCACCCGGGGTCCCGCAACAGAGGGGGCGGCGCCGGTCAGCCGGGCCAGCGAGCGGAAGGTCTTGGAGGTGCCCACCGCCAGATCCGGGCGGCCCACCTCGAGCAGTTGCTTGCTGGGCAGCACGAGCTCGGCGTCGAGCCAGTCGCGCAGCACCGCGACCCGGCGCTTACCCGGCGGATCGTGGCGCAGCCAGTCGCGGGTCAGCCGGCCGGCGCCCAGTTGCAGCGAGAGCGCCACATCCGGCACCTCGTCCGCGCCGTTGCTCATCTCGAGCGAGCCGCCGCCGATGTCCAGATTCAGCATCCGCCCGGCGCTCCAGCCGTACCAGCGCCGCACCGCGAGGAAGGTGTGCCGAGCCTCATCGACACCGGTGAGCACCTTCAGATTGACTCCGGTCTCGCGCCGCACCCGGGCCAGCACCTCGTCGGAGTTGGTGGCCTCGCGGACCGCGGAGGTGGCGAACGCCATCAGCTCCACGCAGCCGGAAGTCTTTGCGATACTTGCGAATTCGGCTACCGTCGCGGTCAGCCGCGTCGCGCCCGCGGAGGTGATCCGCCCCTGGTCGTCCATGTTCTCGGACAGACGCAGGGCCGACTTCGTCGAACTCATAGGCATCGGGTGTCCACCCCGATGCGCGTCCACCACGAGCAGGTGGACGGTATTGCTTCCCACATCGAGTACACCGAGCCGCACAAGAACACGGTACTGGGTGGGTCAGGACTTCTGGCCAGGCGACTGAGCTGTTAGCGTTCCGCATTGTGACGGCAGGTGCATCGGCGAGCGGACCGACCGGGCTGCGACCAGCGGCGAAGATCGACCCGGCGCCCGAAGTTGAACTCGACTTCCCGCGGGAGTGGATCGAATTCGTCGATCCAGCAAATGATGAGCATTTGATCGCGGCCGATCTGACCTGGCTGCTCTCGCGCTGGACCTGCGTTTTCGGCACTCCGGCATGTCAGGGCATCATCGACGGCCGCGAGAACGACGGCTGCTGCTCGCACGGCGCGTTCCTCTCCGACGAGGAGGACGGCAAGAAGCTGCATCAGGCTGTGAAAATGCTCACACCTGAGGACTGGCAGCTGATGGACAAGGCCGCCGACGAGAAGGGCCGGGTCCGCAAGAAGCTGTACCTGGAAGAGGACGACCTCGACGACGAGCCCGCCCTGCGCACCCGGCGGGTGGACGGCGCCTGCATCTTCCTCAACCGGCCCGGCTTCGCCGGGGGCATCGGCTGCGCGCTGCACACCATGGCGCTGCGCAAGGGCCTGGAGCCGCTCACCGTGAAGCCGGAAGTGTGCTGGCAGCTGCCCATCCGCCGCACCCAGGAATGGGTGGACCGGCCGGACGGGGTGGAGATCCTGCGCACCGTGATCACCGAGTACGACCGCCGCGGCTGGGGGCCCGGCGGCCTCGATCTGAACTGGTACTGCACCGGTTCGCCGGATGCGCACGTCGGCACCCGACCGGTGTGGGAGGCTTACGCGCCCGAGCTGATCGAGCTCATCGGCAAGCCCGCCTACGACGCGCTGGCGCAGCACTGCAAACGCCGTCAGGGCCTGGGCATCGTGGCGGTGCACCCGGCCACGGCCATCGCCGAGGAGAAGGCCGCCGAGGCCGCGTCCGCCGCCGAGGCCGCGACCGCCGCCGCCGCCGAGGCCGCGACCGCCGCGAAGCCGGCAAAGAGGGCCAGGCCGGCGAAGAGGGTCAGGCCGGCGAAGAAATAGCGGAGTACTTGCCGGTAATTTTCTGAAAAATACTAATTTCAGATTCACGCTCGCCTACTGTGCGTCGGACCCCTACCTAGTGGGTCGCAGTACAGGAGAACGCATAGTGAGCACAATCCCCTTGGGCGGCCGCCACATCGGCGCCGGACTGGCCGTTCTGGCCATCGCGACCGGCGCCGTCTCGGTCCTCGCCACGCACGAGGCGCCCGCCGCCCACGCCACCGTCGACACGATCACCATCTCCGACCAGAACCCCGTGGTCGGCGGCACCTACACCGTCAGCGCCACCGTCAGCGGCTGGGAATTCGGCCTGCTCTGCTACTGGCAGGACAACGGCGTCGCCATCACCAACCCGGCCGCCCAGGTGCCGTGGCCGGTCAACCACTCCAGCGCCAGCTGGACACCCACCACGCCCGGCATGCACACCATCACCCTGAAACAGGGCGGCTCGTCCAAGAGCCTGGTCGTGAACGTCAGCAGCGCCACCACCACACCGCCCACCACGACGACGGTCCCCCCGACCACCACCACGGTCCCGCCGACCACCGTCCCCCCGACGACGACCACGGTCCCGCCCACCACCACCGAACCGCCCACCACCACGACGGTGCCCCCGACCACCACGACAGTCCCGCCAACGACCACGGTCCCGCCGACCACCACCACCGAACCGCCCACCACCACGACGGTGCCCCCGACCACCACGACAGTCCCGCCGACCACCACGGTCCCGCCCACCACCACCGAACCGCCGACGACGGTTCCCCCGACCACCACCACGGCCCCGCCGACCACCACGACCACGCCCGCACCGAACGGCGGCACCGGTAGCGCCAACGGCCTGCCCTTCGGTCTCTGACAGGTCACCGAATTTCCTTGGTACGCACAGGAGTACACATGCGCACAACCACCGTCCGCCGCCTCGGCGCCGGTTTGGCGGGGCTCGCCGTCGTCACCGGCGGGGCCCTCACCCTGCAGTTCCACGAGGCGCCCGCCGCCCACGCCACCGTCGACACGATCACCATCTCCGACCAGAACCCCGTGGTCGGCGGCACCTACACCGTCAGCGCCACCGTCAGCGGCTGGGAATTCGGCCTGCTCTGCTACTGGCAGGACAACGGCGTCGCCATCACCAACCCGGCCGCCCAGGTGCCGTGGCCGGTCAACCACTCCAGCGCCAGCTGGACACCCACCACGCCCGGCATGCACACCATCACCCTGAAACAGGGCGGCTCGTCCAAGAGCCTGGTCGTGAACGTCAGCAGCGCCACCACCACACCGCCCACCACGACGACGGTCCCCCCGACCACCACCACGGTCCCGCCGACCACCGTCCCCCCGACGACGACCACGGTCCCGCCCACCACCACCGAACCGCCCACCACCACCACCACCACCACGGTCCCGCCCACCACCGTCCCCCCGACGACCACGGTGCCGGCGACCACGACCACGCCGGGCAGCGTCGGCACGGGTAGTGGTGGCACCGGCAGTGCGGGCACGCTGGTCGGCGGTCTGCTGAGCGGGCTGTTCGGCAGCAGCTAGACCGGTTCCGCATCGAGGGGCGTGACAGGGTTCTCTTCCGAGCCCGGTCACGCCCACTTAAACCAAGCGGACGCTTGCTTCATAATTTCTGCGAAAAGCATCCGCTTCAGACTCCTGGTCCCTTAGGGTGCGGAAGCCCGCACACCGCAGCGCGGGAGCACAGGAGAGCAATACATGCGCAACACATCACAGAGGATCAGCGCGCGCCGAGCCGGCGTGGGGATCACCGGCTTCGGCGCCCTCGCCGCCGCGGCCGTGGTCGCCGCACCCGCGTCGCTGGCCGCGGTGGACACCGTCAGCATCGATCAGGCGAACCCGGTGGTCGATAAGGCCTACACCATTTCGGCCACCCTCAGCGGAGCCTCGATCGGCCTGCTCGTGTACTTCAGCGACAACGGCAACGAGATCGGCCCGCCCAAGATCCCGTCGCCGCCCGGGCATGCGTCCATCAGCTGGCGGCCCACCACCAGCGGACAGCACATCATCACCGCGTCCCAGGGTCCCAACAGCCAGTCGATCGTGGTGCAGGTCGCCGACGCGCCCCTCGGCTCGGGGTCCAGCAGCACCGGCAGCGGCTTCGGGCCCGCCGGTCCGCTCGGCAGCGGGAGCAGCGGTACGACACCGAACTAGCAAGCAAGACAGGACTTTCCGCATGAGCAGCATTCGTGGCTCGAGATCAGCCCGACGGATCGGCGCGAGCGTCGCGGGCCTCGCGACCGCCGCCGCTGTGGCCGTGCTGGCCGCACCGCAGGCCGCCGCCACGGTCGACTCGGTCGCCATTTCCGGCAGTGCCCCGTACACCATCAACACCAGCTACACCCTCACGGCCAACCTCAGCGGCGTGGGCGTCGGCCTGCTCGTCTACTGGTCCGACAATGGCGCCAACATCACCAACGGCTTGGGCGTCGTGCCCTCGCCGGTCGGCTACTCCCACGTCGACTGGAAGCCCACCACCGCGGGCCAGCACATGATCACCGCCTCGCAGGGCGGCAACACCAAGACCATCATCGTGAACGTGACCGATCCGTCCCAGCCGGGCGGTGGCGGTGGCACAGGTGGCGGCACCGGCGGTAGCGGCGGGACCGGCAGCGCGGGTTCGGCGCTGGGCGGCCTGCTCGGCGGGCTGACCGGCAGCGCCGGCTCGTAGCGCATCGGTTTCGTGCCCGCCGTCACATCGCGGCGGGCGCGAACATCCCGAGTCCGGCCCGCGTCGTTATGTGACGCGATCGCGGATGTCCGGGAGGTGAACAACCGGTGTGGCCGGGCGACAAACGAATCAGGCTGCGCAGAAGTATATTTCGCATCCCGTCCGGTCCGATGACCTCGGGATGTGAATAGCCCGAAGTATGCGCGACATCGTTCCGCTGTTGCGAATTCACCGGAGCGTGTTAGACATCCTGGCCATGATCAAGAAAACTCTCGCCGCCACTGCGCTGGCCGCAGGCTCCGTTCTCGCCATCGCGCCGCAGGCGTTCGCCGACAACGCCGACCCCAATGCGTACAGCGATCGCACCGCCGACTTCGTCGCGTACAACGATCCCGCAGCCCTGGGCGCCAAGGATGCCGGCAAGCAGATCATCGTCAGCCCGTACGGCACCAGCCACACCATCGCGTGCAAGGGCAATGGCGCCGACGTGCCGTGGTACGGCTGCATGCAGCAGGACAACCCGGGCCTGGGCTGGATCATTCTGGACAAGCAGGACCTGCCGGGCCTCGGCCCCGCGTGGGTCGACACCATGAAGAACGACCCCAACGCCTGAGCAGCGGAGACCGCCGGGGGCCGCACGAAGGACTTGGTCGGGAGTAAGCCGAACCCGCCCGCTTCGCGAATTCGAAGCGGGCGGGTTCTTTGTCGTCCGGGTGGGCTACGCCTCGAGCTTGTAGCCCAGGCCGCGCACGGTGACCAGGTGTTCCGGCTTGGCCGGGTCGGCCTCGATCTTCGAACGCAGGCGCTTGACGTGCACGTCGAGGGTCTTGGTGTCGCCGACGTAGTCGGCACCCCAGACGCGGTCGATGAGCTGTCCGCGGGTGAGCACGCGACCCGAATTGCGCAGCAGGTATTCGAGCAGGTCGAACTCCTTGAGCGGCAGGGTCACCGCCTTGCCGTTCACCTGGACGGTGTGGCGGTCCACGTCCATGCGCACCGGGCCGGCCTCCAGCACGCTGGTCTCGCTGCCGTTGTCGGGTTCCTCGCCGGCGCCGCGGCGCAGCACGGCCCGGATGCGGGCGATCAGCTCGCGCGAGGAGTAGGGCTTGGTGACGTAGTCGTCGGCGCCCAGTTCCAGGCCGACCACCTTGTCGATCTCGCTGTCGCGCGCGGTCACCATGATCACCGGGACGCTGCCGCGAGCGCGCAGTTGCTTGCACACGTCGGTGCCGCTCATGCCGGGGAGCATGAGATCGAGCAGGACGATGTCCGCGCCGGAACGGTCGAACTCGGCCAGGGCGGCCGGGCCGTCACCCACCACGGTGACCTCGAACCCCTCCTTGCGCAGCAGGAACGCGAGCGGATCGGCCAGCGACTCCTCGTCCTCGACGATCAGCACACTCGTCATCGGGTTGCCTCCACACCGTTGGTTCTGGCCCGCCCGAGGGGGCGCGAGCCGTTTTCCTTCTTGGCCACCGGAACACCGGTGGCAAGTCTCTTGTCGACCTGCCCGTTGGAATCGGCAGGGTGGGCCGGGATACGCAGGGTGAACGTCGATCCGGTGCCCAGTTTGCTCCACAGGGTGATCTCACCGTTGTGGTTGGCGGCCACATGCTTGACGATAGCCAGACCGAGGCCGGTACCGCCGGTGGCACGCGAGCGCGCCTTGTCGGCCCGGAAGAAACGCTCGAAGACGCGCTCCTGGTCCTCCTTGGAGATGCCGATGCCGCGATCGGTGACCGCGATATTGACGTAGCCGCCGCGCAGCGCCCGGCTCACCGACACATGCGAGCCGCGCGGGGAGTAGGCGATGGCGTTCTCGACCAGGTTGGACAGGGCGGTCACCAGCAGGGTCTGGTCGCCGAGCACCTCGAGGCCGCTGGTGGCGTCGGTGGAGACGGTGATGCCCGCGGCCTCGGCCACGTTGCGGGAGCGCTCGATGGCCTGGGTGACGACGGTGTCGACGTCGACGGCTTCGAGTTCCGGCAGCCGTTCCGCGCCCTGCAGGCGGGACAGTGCGATGAGCTCGGTCACCATCTTGCCCATGCGGCGGGCCTCGCCGTGCAGGCGTTCCCCGAAGTGCCGCACCGAGTCCGGATCGTCGGCGGACTCCAGCAACGCCTCGGCCAACAGGCTCATGGCGCCGACCGGGGTCTTGAGCTCATGGCTCACATTGGCGACGAAGTCGCGGCGGGTGGCCTCCATGCGGGCCTGCTCGGAGTCGTCGTCCGCGAACAGGACCACGAAGTTCGTATTCTCCTGCGAGAGCGGCCGAGCAACCCCTCGGACAGCGAGGCGGGCGCGGCCCGGCATGGGGATCTTGGCGGTGAGTTCGAAATCGACATCCTGGCCGCCGGCCAGCACCTGTTCCACCGCGGCCCAGGCGCGCTCGTCGAGCAGGCGGTCGTGGACGACGCCCAGCTCCTCGGCGCGCGGGTTCACCAGCACCACGTCCCGGTACTGGTCCACCACGGCGATGCCGGACTCGGAGGCGAGCACGATCAGGTCCAGGACCTGGGACATGGTCAGCCCGGTGTCGGTGACGGCGCGCAGGCGCTCCTGGCGAGCGTTCACATACGGAATGAGCAGTCCTCCGACGGCCAGTCCGACTACGGCCGCCAGGACTGCCAAAAGCACGGCCTGTGGAACGCTCACACTTTGAATCGTACGGTCGCCGACGCGGGGTCAAACCCCGGGTGCTGGAAGTTTCACGCAGGTCATGGGCACTTCCATCCTCGTTAGCCCGGCGTTTACGCAATGTTCGGTCAGCGTGTCTCGACCGCTGAGCGCCCTTGCGGCAACCACTTTCGCGATCGCGGATCAGTCCTCGGCGTCGCCGTAGAGGGCGGTGCGGACGGTGTCCCCGTGGCGGTCCGCCCACTCCCCCAGCGCGAAGATGGGGATGAGCAGGTCCGCGCCCGCCGGAGTCAGCGAATACTCCACGCGCGGTGGGGCTTCCGCGTATCGGCGACGTTCCAGCAATCCCATCCGTTCCATGCGCCGCAGCGTCTGGGTGAGCATCTTCTGACTGATGCCGCCGATCGCCCGCCGCAACTCCACCGGGCGCATCGGGCCCTCGCGAAGTGTGTAAACGATCACAGTCAGCCACGAATTGCCGAATACGTCCACGGCCAGCCGCGCGGGGCAATCGGATTCGAGCCCGCCGTACTCCGCGAATTCCACCGGTTCGATGATCTCGGCCGTCATGAATCCAGCCTGCCACCGCCATTGGGCACCCGGGAGTGCGCATCGGAATCCCTAGCGTCGATTTCGCAAGCCAGACCAAGGAGTTCACATGCGAATCGGAATCATCGGAGCCGGACAGATGGCCCGCGCCCTCGGCGGCGGCTGGGCCGCGGCCGGACACGAAATCGCGCTCGGTGCACGCACTTCGGCCCGCGCCGACGAGGCAGTAGCCGTCATCGGCCACGGCGCACGAGCCACCACCATCACCGACGCCGCTCGCTTCGGCGACGTCACACTGCTCGCCGTCCCGGTCGACGCCCTCGCCGAGGTGCTCGCCGCGGCGAACTCGGCGAACGCGACGGGCGTGGATGCGGCGGACGGAACCGACGGACGACATGCCCTGGCGGGCCGCACGCTGATCGACTGTACGAATGCCTTCGCGCCCGACAGCGGAGGGTTCACCCTCTCCGAACCCGCTGTCGCGGAACGGATCGCGGCCACCGCACCCGGAGCCCGGGTGGTGAAGGCGTTCAATCTGCTTGCGGCCGAGGTCTGGGCGGGCCAGCACCGCGAGTTCGAGGGCCGCCCCCTGACCGTTCCGCTGTGCGGCGACGACCCGAACGCCATGGCGACGGTGGCCGCCCTGGCCACGGACCTGAAGCTGCATCCGGTCCACGCGGGCGGCCTCGTCCAGGCCCGATACCTCGAAGCGACTTCGGCTTTCGTCGTCGGCCTCTGGTTCGCGGGCCACGACGCCCGAGCCATGTTCCCGCCCTTGGAGTCCGCCTTCGCCGCTGCCGATCAGGCCGATGGCTTGCCGGGAATCCGAGAGTGAGTGTACGGTCACTCACATGAACAGGCGCGGGATCGCACTCTCGACTTCGGACATCCGGCGGGAAGCCGTACTGGACGCGGCCATCACCGAATTCGCCAAGACCGGATTCCACGGGACCCCGATCAACACCGTCGCCGCGACGGCCGGGATCTCCCCCGCGTACGTGTTCAAGCTGTTCCCCAGCAAGGTGGAGTTGTTCGTCGCCGCGCTGGACCGGTGTTTCGAGCGGGTCGAGAGGGCGCTGGCCACCGGAGCCGCCCGGACACCGGGCGGCGATCCGGAGCGGGTGCTGCACGAAATGGGCGGGGCCTACGCCGAATTGATCGCGGACAAGAGCCTGCTCATGCTGCAGGTGCACGCCCTATCCGCGGCCGATACGCCCGATATCGCCGCGGCCATGCGCCGCGGCCTCCAGCGCATCACCGCCTTCGCCGAAACCCGTTCCGGCGCAACGAGTGAGCAGGTGCAGCACTTCATGGCCTACGGACAGCTGTGCCACCTGATCACCACCCTCGGCCTGGATGCCGGCGAGGGCGCCTGGGCCGCCACCCTGACCGCCGGAATTCGCCACTTCAACTGACCTTCACGCGCCCTCCGACGAGGGCGTTTCTTTCAACCACAGAGTGATTGACCAATCACACACCTGAGAGGGACACACCGATGTCGAACATCGTCGCCACCGAGGTCGTGCTGCCGGGACGCGTCGAGCCGGAGGGCCTGACCGTCACCGACCGCGAATTGCCGCCGCCGGGCACCGGCGAGGCGCTGGTCCGCATGGAGGCGACGGGCGTGTCCTTCGCCGAACAGCAGATGCGGCGCGGCAAGTACTACGACCAGCCCGCGTTCCCGTTCGTGCCCGGCTACGACATCGTCGGCGAGGTGCTCGCGGTAGGAGCCGGGGTCGATCCGGCCCTGGTCGGCCACCGGGTCGCGGCGCTGACCAAGACCGGCGGCTGGAGCAGTCACCTCACCGTGCCCGCGGGCGATCTGGTGCCGGTACCCGACGGGCTGGCGGCGGACGCGGCGGAGACCTTCGTCGTCAATGGCATCACCGCCTGGCAGATGCTGCACCGGAAGGCGAAGGCCCGTGCGGGGCAGACGATTCTGGTGCACGGGGCGAACGGGGGCGTCGGCTCGACGCTGGTGCAGCTGGCCCGCGCCGCCGGAATCCGGGTGATCGGGACGGCGTCGGCGCGCAATGCGGACGCGGTGGCCGCGCTCGGCGCACTGCCGGTGAACTATCGCGGGGACGTGGCGGCCCAGGTGCGGGCGCTCGCGCCGAACGGGGTGGACGCCGTCTTCGATCATGTCGGCGGTCCCGGCATCGCGGACTCCTTCGCATTGCTGGCGCCCGGCGGCACCCTCGTCTCCTACGGCAGCGCGGCCACCAGGGACGAGGAGGGCGATTCCCGGCTGCCGGTGCTGAAGCTGTTCGCCCGGCTGCTGTGGTGGAACGCGCTGCCCAACGGGCGGAATGCGTCCTTCTACAACATCTGGGCCGGACGCCGCCGCCTCGCCCGGTTCCGGGCCCAGCTCGCCGCGGACCTCGGCGCGGTGCTCGATCTCGCGGAGCGCGGCGTGCTGCACCCCCAGATCGCGGCCCGAATCCCATTGCGGGAGGCCGCTCGGGCGCTCACCCTCGCCGAATCCGGCACCGTCACCGGCAAAGTCGTCATCCTCGGCGAGGCCTGAACCTCGGCACCGATGCGGGCGAAAAGCAAAACCCCGGGTGTGCACGCCGTTGTGCGCACCCGGGGCTTCGATCCCGGAGGGACGGATTCACCAGCCGGTGTTACCGCGGACCGGGATGTTCACGAAGCTCGGCCGATCGGGGTCGAGCTGGAGGTGTTCGGGCTTCAGACCGGTGTCGATGAGCATCGGCAGGATGGGCAGGCCCTTGGGGAAGTTGCCGGCGAAGACGTCGACGCGCAGGCGGTGGCCCGGCTGCAGGACGGCCTGGGTGCCGCCGAGGGCGATGTCGAGGGTGGTGGCCTCGCCGGGGACGGTCTCCTCGCGCTTGTCCAGGGAGGTGAAGGCGCGCGGGTCGGTGTAGTCGCCGTTGGCGGAGCGCGTGCTGTTGGCCTCGTCGACCTGGCGCAGCGAGGCCATGAGTTCGCCGGAGGTCAGCACGGTCGACTGGCCGTCGGGGGCGACGTCGTTGACGGTGACCGTCCAGTAGCCGTCGGCGGCGTCCTGAACGGTGTTGAGGTGCACCGCGATCGGGCCCGAGACGGTGGTGGCCGCGGCCACCGGCGCACTGGTGAAGGTGAGCGCGTTGGTCTCGGCGATGCGGGAGTCCTTGGCGCAGGCGTCGACCAGGTTCAGGATGCCCGCGGTGGCCTGGGCCGCGTCATTGGAGCAGACGGTGGACAGGCCGGGCGCGACGGTGAGCCGGTCGGTGTCGCCATTGGCGTCCGCGGTGAGCGAGCCGTCGTAGACGCTGTTCGCGGTGCCGGAGCGCTGCGACGAGAGGTACATGCGGCGGTAGTCGGCGGCCTCGGAAACCGGTGCGGTGGGCCCGAATCCGCCCTGGGTGGTCCAGCCGCCACCCTGCTGCTTGAGGGTCACCGGGCCGTACTGATCGATGCCGTTGTCGATGCCCTTGAGCCACTTGTCGAACCAGGCGCGCTGTAGCACGTCCAGGCGCGGCGGCGCCCCGACCCGGTTGACATCCGCACCCGAGGTGACGTGGTAGGTGTTGCCCATGAGCAGTTGCTTCTGGCCGGGCGGCAGCGGAATCTGGTTGTAGATCTTGGATTCCGAGTAGGTGAACAGGTCGTGCCAGCCGCCGGTCACGAAGGTCGGCACCTGGATCTTGGCCGGGTCGCCCAGCCACTCCTGGCGTTCCTGACTGAAGCCGTTGAGCATGTCCTTGACGCGCGGGTCGATGCTGTTCATGTCCGTGCTGGTGTAGGCCGACATGAGCACGTCGAGGTAGCCGAAGGGATCGTTGACGCGGTCCTGCAGCCATTGGAAGTCGAAGGCGCCGTTGGCGATCGAGGCCAGGTCCGGCACCCACTTGAGGCCGTTGATGGCGCTCAGCCACAGCGGAATGAAGTTGAAGCCGAAGCCGCCGCCGGGCGCGAGCACGTCGTCGATGAGGTCGCTGCCGGGCACGATGGGGAAGATGGCCTTCAGCGCGGGCGGCTGTTTCTCGGCGGCCTGCACCTGGTTGATGGCCGAGTAGGACAGGCCGTTCATACCGATGCGGCCATTGCTGAAGCCCTGTTTGGACGCCCAGTCGATGACCTCGACGGTGTCCTGCTGTTCGCGGCCGCGCAGCATGTCCCACTCACCCTGCGAGAAGCCGGTGCCGCGCACGTCCACGACGACCTGCGTGTACCCGGACTTGATGAGCTGGCGGTCGACGGAGAAGTTGCGGAGTTCGCCGTTGCCCGCCGCGTTCAGCAGTTCACCGAAGCCGGTGAGCGGAGTGCCGTCGAGGTGGATGTTGCGGAAGACGTCGAGGAGCGCGTCGGACAGGCCGGGAATGGAGAAGGCGCTGTCGGCGACGTTCGACACCAGCTTGGTGTAGGGCGTCATATTGACGACGGTCGGCGTCGGGGCGTCGATGGGATGACCCGCGGCGTCGGCCGGATGGTAGACATTGGCCTTCAGGACGGTGCCGTCGCTCATGGTGATCGGGACGTCCCAGTCGATGAAGACGTGGGGGTACTGCTGCTGCCCGTCCTCGGTGGTGGTCCATTCGGCGCCCGCGGCACCGCCGTCGGGGCCGGTGGGTATGGCGGCATCGGCGGTGATGCCGGCAACAGGCAGGAGCAGAGCGGCCGCGGCGGCCGAGACCGTGGCCCGTAGCGCGTGCTTCATCGAAGGTGATCTACCTCTCGCAAATGGTCGAACGCCCAGCAGCATATCTACTGCGAAGTAAGTTGCAAACCCCGGTTACAGACACCGATTTAAACTGGCAACGCTTCGACAAATTCTTTTGCGAGGCAGGGAAATACCCTACGCTCACGTAGCGAGACGCGGATCACAGTAGTGGATAAGGCATTCCGATCGAGGCTTCGACGCGAAACCTTCGCCGGAAATGAAAAACGCGCTGCGACCGGATAATCCGGTCGCAGCGCGAGTTTCGTTTCGAATTACTTGCCGCCCTGGCCGGCCACGGCTGCGGCGCCCGCCGCGGCGGCCTCGGGGTCGAGGTATTCGCCCTTGCCGATCGGCCGCAGGTTCTCGTCCAGCTCGTACTTGAGCGGGATACCGGTGGGGATGTTCAGCTCGGAAATCTCCTCGTCCGAGATGTTCTCCAGGTGCTTCACCAGGGCGCGCAGCGAATTACCGTGCGCGGCAACGAGAACCGTCTTGCCCGAGCGCACATCGGCCGCGATGGTGTCCTCCCAGTAGGGAACCATGCGGGCCACGACGTCCTTGAGGCACTCGGTGCGCGGCACCTCGATGCCGGCGTAGCGCGGGTCGCCGTCCTGGCTGTACTCGCTGTCCACCTCGATCGGCGGCGGCGGGGTGTCGTAGCTGCGGCGCCACAGCATGAACTGGTCGTTGCCGTACTTCTCCTTGATCTCCGCCTTGTTCTTGCCCTGCAGCGCGCCGTAGTGGCGCTCGTTCAGGCGCCAGTCGCGGACCACCGGAATCCAGTGCCGGTCGCAGGCGTCGAGGGCATTGTTGGCGGTGCTGATGGCACGGCGCAGCAGCGAGGTGTAGACGATATCCGGCAAAATCCCGTGCTCGGCGAGCAATTCACCGGCACGCTTGCCTTCCGCGACACCCTTGTCGGTGAGACGAACGTCCACCCAACCGGTGAACAGGTTCAGGGCATTCCATTCGCTCTCGCCGTGGCGCAGCAACACGAGGGTGTACGTCATGAGGTCATCCTCCCACGCGGGGTTTCGCCTGCATTCGCGGCCCCGAGGGCGAGAATCGCGGCACCCTGCAGGGTGGCCTGATCGGTCAATTCGGACGGCACCACGCGCAGTCCGCGCAAGAACTTCAGCCGCGCGTGTGCCGCGGCGGCGGTCCGCAGCGGACCCCACAGCGGTTCGCCGGATTGCGCGAAGCCGCCCCCGATGACCACGAGATCGGTGTCGAGCAGAGCGGCGGCCGAGGCGACAGCCGTCCCGATCGCGGTGCCCGCGCGCTCGAGGGCGGCCACCGCGATCGGCTCCCCCGCGTGCGCCGCGGCCGCGAGCTCCACACCGGTCGTTCCGGTCCAGCCCTGCCGCCGCGCCCAGCGCACCGCGGATTTGCCACTCGCCACGGCTTCCACACAACCGAATCCACCACACGCGCAGGGCTCGTCCTGACCGGGTACGACGATATGACCGACGTGCCCGCCATTTCCGGTGCGTCCCATGACAACCCGGTCATCGGAGATGATGCCGCCACCAATTCCCGACGAAACGGTCATGGCGAGCACATTCGGCACCCCGCGCGCAGCCCCGAACCGCTGCTCGGCCAGCACCAGGCACACACCGTCGATGGCGAACCGAATCTCGGCCTCCGGAAACAGTTTCCGCACCGCATCCACGATCGGAAATCCCTCTGCCCACTCCGGAATATTGAGCGGCCCGCAAACTCCGGCACCCACATCCACCGGCCCGGCCGACCCGATGCCCACCGCACTGATTCGGGCATCCCCGGCGACATCGGTCAGCAATGCCCGGCAGGCATCCCACACGCCGGATTCCGGCACCGCGATCCGCCGCGGTTCCCCCGCCACCCCATCCGAATCCACGGTCGCCGCAGCGAATTTGGTCGCTCCGATATCCAGCGCCACTACCGTCATCGCCGACCGCCTCCTGTGCGCTTCCGTGTCCCGATGGCCCGGCCGATTCTCGCGCACGGAGCTCGTTCTCCGTATGCCGAGGTAACGACTGATTTCGTAACGGTCGGGGTAACTCGTCGGGGACGTCCGAAATCGGTTCGGCTCCCAGCCTCCGGCACGCGTTCCCGGCGCCGACGGCCCTCAGCCGTGCGCTGAAGTCCCGGGGAGGCAGTCAGCGCTGTCTACCAGGTGTTCGAAGGCGCGGAGGTTCGCGAGGGATTCGCCGCGGGCGACCCGCCATTTCCATTCCTTGCGAATGGATTCGGCGAAGCCGAGTTCGAGGAGGGTATTGAAGTCGGCGTCGACGGCCTCGAGGATCTGGCCGAGCCAGCGGTCGAGTTCGTCGGGGGTGACGCGGTCGTTGGACATGCGGCCGACCAGGTAGATGTCGCCGACGCGGTCGATGGTGTAGGCCACGCCGTAGAGGCGGCGGTTGCGGCGAAGCAGGAATTTGTAGACGCCCTCGAAGTTCTCGTCGGGCTTGCGGCAGACGAAGGACTCCATGCGGACGCCGTGCTTGCCGACGCTGACGCCGATGACGGTCTTGAGCTTGCGTTCACCGGGGAGCACCACCACGAACAGGTCGGGGGCTGCGCGGGTGTACTCGATCTCGCGTTCGCGCAGCGTCTCGTCGATGAGTTGCGCGGTGGCGCGGGCGGTTTCGTCGTTCAGGCCGCCGGTGCTGGCATGCGGGCGAGGCGTCCACTCCTCGATACGGTCCGCCTCGCTCATCTGCGTACTGCTCCCATCCGACGCCGCCATAGCGCCAGCGATCTGGCGTGATTGCTGTCTGTGTGCAGGTTACCGCTGTGCGGCCGGATGGCCGGCGCCTGGGCGAGTGCGGCGGCATAGCTGTCGAGCAGCGCCTCGGCCGTGTGCGCCCAGGAGAAGTTGGCGGCGTGCCCGACCGCGGCCCGGCCCATGTCCTCGAGCTTGGACGGATCGTCGAGCAGCGAATGCAGGGCGGCGGCCCAGTCGCCGGTCTGGTGGCCGGGGACCAGCAGGCCGGAGACGCCGTTGTGGACGGCGGTGCTCAGCCCGCCCACATCGGCGGCGAGCACGGGGGTGCCACTGGCCTGCGCCTCGATGGCGACCAGGCCGAAGGATTCGTTGTAGCTGGGCACGGCCACCAGGTCGGCGGCCCGGTAGACCTGCACCAGCCGGTGCGCGGGCTGGGGCGGCAGGAAGGTGACCCGGTCCGAAATGCCCAGGGCCGCAGCCAGTTCGATCAGGGCCTCGGGTTTCTTCAGTCCGCTGCCGGACGGGCCGCCCACGATCACCACGCGCAGCGGGCGTTGCGGCGGGGTCGGCATGGCGGCCTCCTCGGCCAGCACCTGGGCGGCCGCGCGCACCAGCACGTCGGGGGCCTTGAGCGGCTGGATGCGCCCGATGAAGGCGACGATGCGCTCGTGCGCGGGCAGGCCGAGTTCGCGGCGGGCGGCGAGTTTGTCGCCGGGCTGGTAGCGGGTCAGGTCGGCGCCTGGCAGGGCGACATCGATGTGGTCGGGGTCCGCGCCGTACAGCTCGATCAGCTGCCGGGCCTCGTCGGCGGTATTGGCGACCAGCCGGTCGGCCTCGGCGACGATCTGCTTCTCACCGATCTCGCGGACCGCGGGCTCGGGGCAGTCGCCCTCGGCGAGGTAGGCGTTCTTGACCGCGGCCAGGGTGTGGGCGGTGTGCACCATGGGCACCCGCCAGCGGTCGCGGGCCAGCCAGCCGACCTGGCCGGAGAGCCAGTAGTGCGAGTGGATGAGGTCGTAGTGGCCGGGCAGATTGCGGGCCTCGGTGCGCAGCACCTCGGCGGCGAAGGGGCACAGCTGGGTGGGCAGATCGTGCTTGTCGAGCCCCTCGAAGGGCCCGGCGGCCACCGTGCGGACCAGTACGCCCGGCGCGGCCTCGACGACCGGTTCGTCATTGGAGGAGGTTGCCCGGGTGAAGATCTCGACCTCGGTGCCGCGACGGGCCAGTTCGATGGCGGTCTGCAGCACGTAGACGTTCATGCCGCCCGCGTCGCCGGTCCCGGGTTGGGCGAGTGGTGAGGTATGCACCGATAGCACGGCAATCCGATTGGGCCGTAGGTCCAGGCGCTGACTCACCACTCCAGTGTGCACGGGGGTAGTAACACCCCATGCACGGGTTACCTTCCCAAGTGAGGTCGGTCACAACTCGCATGAGGCGCTCGCGGCCTCCGCCCCCGAACTCCCGCGACGCGCGATTACCCCAGCGCCTCAACGAAATTGGTGATCTCCGTCACGAACCGGCCGGGATCCTCGATGAAGAGGCCGTGCTGCGCGCCCTCCCAGTAGGAGGTCCGCACGTCCGGCGCGGTGCCGGCGATGTAGCGGCCGTTCTCGATCGGCACGACCGGATCGGCGGTGCCGTGCAGCACCAGCACCGGCACGTCCAGGCCGCGCAGGGTCTCGGTGTTGTCGACGGTGCGATAGAACAGGGCCTTGCGCACCCGGGGCAGCGTGGCGATGCTGCCGCCGAACAGGCGCTGGGCGTCCACGCCCTTGTCGCGGCCGGGCCCGGTATTGGCATTGCCGAAGGCGGCGAAACCGCGCATGGCCTTGCCCGCGCTCTCGTCGAAGACGTCGGGGATGGCCTTGCTCATGCCCGGACCGGTCTCCGCGCCCTGGACGCCGCGGCCGATATTGGCCTGTGAACCGGTGTAGACGACGCCCGCGATCGCGCCGGTCCCGTAGGCGGTCAGGTAATCGGACAGCACGATGCCGCCGTAGGACCAGCCCAGCAGGATCGCGCCGGAGGAGATGTCCTCGGCGGCGAGCACCGCGGCGATATCGGCTGCCCAGTTCTTCGGGTCGTCGTATCCGGCCTCGGGAGCGTCGGAGTAGCCGTGGCCGCGCAGGTCGACGGCGATCACCCGGAATTGCTCGGCGAGCAGGTCGGCGGCCTGCCCCCAGCAGTGCAGGTTTCCGGACCAGCCGTGCAGGAGCACGAGCGGCCGGGCCTCCTCCGGACCGGTCACCCGGTAAACGATGGTCGTGCCGTCCGCGCTTGCTACTTCCCGAATCGCCATAGGAGTGAGGCTAACCACCCGCGACGCACCGGCGACACGCCCTGCCTAAGCTCAGGGACATGAGCACTCGTACCGCTGTGGTGACCGGAGCCAGTTCGGGTATCGGCGAGGCAACCGCCCGCGAACTCGCCAAGCAGGGGTACCACGTGTACGTCGGCGCCCGCCGGGTCGATCGGCTGGAGCAGCTGGCAGCGGAGATCGGCGGGACCGCGCTGCCGCTGGACGTGACCGACGAGGAGTCGGTGCGCGCCTTCACCGAGGCCGTCGAGCGCTGCGATGTGCTGGTCAACAATGCCGGCGGCGCGAAGGGCCTGGCCCCGGTGCTCGAGGCGGATCTGGACGACTGGCGCTGGATGTGGGAGACCAATGTGCTGGGCACGCTGCGGCTCACGAAGTCGTTGCTGCCCAAGCTGATCGCCTCCGGTGACGGCCTGATCGTCACCATCACCTCGGTGGCCGCGTTCTCCACCTACGACAACGGCTCCGGCTACACCTCGGCCAAGCATGCGCAGGCGGTGCTGCACCGGACGCTGCGGGGCGAGCTGCTGGGTCAGCCGGTGCGGCTGACCGAGATCGCGCCGGGCGCGGTGGAGACCGAATTCTCGCTGGTGCGTTTCGGTGGCGACGCCGCGCGCGCGGCGAGTGTGTACCAGGGCATCGATCCGCTGGTCGCGCAGGACATCGCGGAGATCGTGGGCTTCGTGGCCTCGCGCCCGCCGCACGTCGACCTGGACACCATTGTCGTCAAGCCGCGCGATCAGGCCGAGGCGGGACGTTTCGCCCGCCGCTCGTGAAGTCACCCCTTCGGGTAGGTCAAATGGTGTTGTGCCGCAATGTAGTTCACCTCACATGATCTGAATCATAGATTTTTCAAAACCGAAATACCGGCACTGCTAGCGTCGCCCGCAACCGAGGGCTGCTTGGAGTGAACATGGTGAGATCACGAATCGAGGCGGTCGGGTCCTATCTGCCCGACACCGAGATATCGACCGCGGAGTTGCTGGCCCAGCTGGCCATCGACTCCCCCATCGACCTGGAGCGCATCAGCGGCGTGCGGCACCGCCGCCGTTGCGCCGAGAACGAGGATTCCCTGAGCGTCGCGCTGGCCGCGGCGCGGACCGCACTGGACAATTCGTCCTATGACGCTGCCGATCTGGATATCGTCATCTCCTGCTCCATCACCCGCATTCGCGACGGCGAATTCTGCTTGGAGCCGTCCTTCGCACTCATGATCCGCAATCAACTCGGCGCGACCGGGGCGATCCACTTCGACGTCTCCAATGCCTGCGCGGGCATGATGAGCGGAGTTCTCGTGCTGGATCGCATGATTCGTGCGGGCATGGTGAAACGCGGGCTGGTGGTTTCCGGGGAGTACATCACGCCCATCTCCGACACCGCCGTGCGTGAGATGTCCGAGAAATACGATCCGCAGTTCGCCTCGCTGACCGTCGGCGACGGTGCGGCCGCCGTCATTCTGGACAGCGAGGGCAGCGCCGACGAGGGCATCGACTACATCGAACTCAATACCAGCGCCGGTTTCGCACAGTTGTGCCTGGGCATGCCCAGCGATCGCAGTTCCGGCATCGCGCTGTACACCGACAACCGGGCGATGCACAATGAATCCCGGTATCTGCTGTGGACCACCCGGCAGCGGGATTTCCTGCGCGAGAACGGCAGCAGTTTCGCGGCGGAAGGCTACGACCACGTGATCCATCATCAATTCAGCGCACCCGCGGTGGAATTGGTATCGAAGATCGCCGAACGCGAATTCGACGCACCGGTGCCGCCCGCGCTCATGGTCCTGGACCGCTATGGCAACACCGCATCCACCTCGCATTTCGTGGTATTGCACGACGCGCTCAAACAACAGCGGATAGCGTCCGGGGCGAAAGTACTGATGGTGCCCGCGGCTTCCGGCGTCGTGGCCGGGTTTCTGTCGGTGACGCTCGGCGACCTTCGGGTGTGATGCAGCATGGGAATCGTCATTTCTTCCGTAACCACCGAAATCGGCGGCGGCAGCTCCATCGAGCAGGCGGCGGCCGCGGCACGCCGGGCCATCGCGGAGGCCGGCGCCACGCCGGAGCAGATCGACGCGCTGATCAATACCGGCGTCTATCGCGACTCGAACATGGTGGAACCCGCCATGTCCGCGCTGATTCAACAGCAGGCCGGCATCGGGCTGGAGTATCGCAGCGGCGATGTGCCGTGCCTGTCCTTCGACCTGATGAACGGCGCCTGCGGCATGCTCAATGCCATCCAGGTCAGCCAGGCGCTGCTGGAGGCCCCGACCGTGCACCGGGTGCTGCTGGTCTCCGGTGACGCGCATCCGTCGAAATCCCCCGAGCCGCAGCCGGGGTTCCCGATCAAGCCGGTGGGCGCGGCCATGCTGCTGGAAAAGCGGCCGGGCACAGCCGGATTCGGGGCGCTGCACATCAGCGCCACCGACGGGCGGCCCGCCGCGGAGGGCTTCGTGCGGTTGTCGGAGATGGGCTCGACCGGCCGGTCCTCGATCACCGTGAACCGCACCGGCGATGTGGAAGAGCTGCTGCACCACGCGGTCTCGGCAGCGTCCGAGGCGCTCGACGTGGCCGATGCTCCCCCCGCGCGGACGGTGCTCATCTGCGGGCGGCCCACCCCCGGATTCCCCGGACTACTGGCCGAGCGCCTGGGCATCCCGCCGGAGGCGATCAGCGCCGACGACACCGAGCACTCCGCCTCCCCGCGCTTCGACGCGCACACCTCGGCACTCCCCGTGGCGTATCTGGCGGCCCGCGACAGCGGCAAGCTCGATCGGGCCGACGTAGCCTTGTTCGTGGCCGCCGGGGCCGGGCCGTCGGCCGCGGCCATCGCCTACCGCCTGCCGAAACCGTAAGCCGGGGCGAGGAATCCGCCGGGAGAGGCCACATGAACGAACTGTGGGTGATCGTGCCCGCCTACAACGAGGAGCACGGCATCGCCGGCACGCTGTCCGCCCTGGCCGGGCAGCAGGACCGGGACTTCACGCTGCTGGTGGTGGACAACAACTCCACCGACGCCACCGTCAAGGTGGTGCGCGATTTCGCGGACGCCCATCCGGGTCTGCGTGTCGAGGTGATCACCGAGCCGCGCAAGGGCACCGGCGCGGCCGCCGACACCGGCATGCGGCACGCCATCGCGGCCGGTGCGACCCGGCTGGCCCGCACCGATGCCGACTGCCTGCCCGCCCCCGACTGGACCGCGCGCATCCGGGCCGCCTTCGACTCGGGGCTGCGGCTGATCAGCGGGCAGCTGATCCCGCGCACCGACGAGGGCGTGCGGCTGCGTGATCGCACCATCATCCTGGTCGCGCTGGAGGTGGCCTCCCTGTTCGGGAAATTCCGGCCCGGCAACCGCGATCCGCGCTACCTGGGCCCGTATGTCATGACGCCCGGCTGCAATATGGCCATCACCGCCGAACTGTACGAGGCCGCGGGCGGATTCCCGCGCACCGCCATCGAGGAGCTGCACGAGGATCGGGCGCTGGTGAACGCCGTGCGCACGCTCACCACCGACTACGGGCTGCGCCGGGACATGCGGGTGTACGGCTCCAACCGGCGCGTGCGAGCCTGGGGTGTGCGCAAGACTCTCGCCTGGTACGCCGACCACCGCTACAAACCGGAGCTGGTGGACATCCGGTGAACGCTGGATACCCCTCGGCGGGTGAGGATTTCACCGCGCTGCTCCGCGAGCAGGTGCTACGCACCCCCGACGCGCCCGCGCTGGGCATGATCGGCGAACCGCCGCTCAGCTTCGCCGAACTCGACGCCCGCGTCCGGCTGGTCGTGAAACGCCTGCACGGCATGGGCTTCCGGACCGGCGACCGCATGCTGTTCTCGATCCGGCCCTGTGTGGACGCCGTGGTCATGGTGTTCGGGACCATCGCGGCGGGTGGCACCATCGTGTTCGTGGACCCGGGCGTCGGGCCCGAATTGTTCGCGCGCCGCATCGAATTGGTGCAGCCGAGCTGGGCCGCGACGGAGTCGCTGCTCTACCTGCTGAGCGGGCCGCTGCGCGGGTTCGGCCGCCGGTTCGGGCTGTCGCTGCCGGAGTTCGGGCAGCTGCCGGTGCGGCACATCCGCTGCGGGCCGTGGCTACCGGGCACGCCGCGCGGGGCCCTCCCGCTGCGGCAGCTGGTGGGTTCCGAGCCCGGCTGGCAGGGTCCCGCGACCACATCGACCTTCGACGCGCCCGTCGAGAACCCCGACGCCGAGGCGCTCATCGTCTTCACCTCCGGCACCACCGCCGACCCGAAAGCCGTTGTGCACACCCGCGGTTCGCTGGGCGCGGGCCTGGCGGCCATGGCGGGCTGCACCAGCCTCATGCCCGGTTCGCACCTGCACACCGAACAGCTGATGATGGGGCTGCCCGCGGTGCTGGAGGGCGCACGCTGGTCCATGCCGCGGTACCCGCGCTTCGGCACCCACATCGACCCGATCGGCTTCGCGCGCACCCTCGACACGGCGACGCACGCCTTCTTCACCCCCGCCGACCTGGCGGTGGTGCTGAACGCCGTCGAGGCCGGGCGACTGGTCGCGCCGGTGCACCTGGAGGAAATCTCGCTGGGCGGCGCGCCGGTCACCACCGCGCTGCTGCGCCGCGCCCGCGCCGCACTCCCGGACACCGAATTGCTGGCCGTCTACGGCATGACCGAGATCCTGCCGGTGGCCATCACCTCCGGCGCGGACAAGCTGGCCTTCGAGGGATCCGGTGACCCGCTCGGCCTGCCGGTCGAGGGCGTGGACGCGCGTCTGGCCGACGACGGCGAGCTCATCCTCTCCGGCCCCAATCTGTGCCACGGCTACCTCGGGGGACCACCGCTGAAGGAGATCGCCACCGGCGACCTGGCCCGGTTCGAGGGCGGCACCCTGGTGCTCATGGGCCGCAAGAAGGACATGATGATCCGCGGCAAGACCAATATCTATCCGGGCCTGTACGAACCGGCCATCGCGGGCGTCGAGGGCGTGCGGCAGGCCATCATGGTCGGCATTCCCGACGAGATCGGCGACGAGCGCATCGTGCTGGCGGTGGTGCCGGACCCGGACGCCTCCGATATCGAGGACCGGCTACGCCGCGAATTACCGTCCCTGATCGATGTTTCCGCGCTGCCGGACGACATCGTGCTGGTCGCGGAGATCCCCGTCGGCGGGCGCACCAGCAAGCCCGACCGGGCCGCGCTACGCGCCCGGCTGGCGCAGCGGCTCGGCTGAGGGATCCGGGCGCTCGCGCAGCGCGGTCAGCATCGCGTCCGCGAAATCCGCCGCCCGCCGCTCGGACAGGACCGGTTCCGCGTAGCAGAACCCGAGGCGCATTTCCCCGTGCGCGGTCGCGACCGCCACCGTCAGGACGCTCACACAGGAATTCGACGCGGCCAGCGTCAGCCCCGAAAGCCGCCATGTCCCGGCCGTTTCCGGTAATTCGACCCGTCCCAGATTGGTGACCGACACATTCCACGGCGCCCGCCGATCCACCAGGTCCGCCAGGCGCCGGCCGGATTCCAGCGCCCGGGGCGTCCCGAATCGCATGCCCGCCACCGTCGCCAGATGCCGCCGCTGCCGCACCCCGCGCTCGAGTTGGCGCTTCACCGATCGGGCCGCGGTCCACAGCGGAACTCCGAACGGCACGAATCCGACGAGCACCGGCGCATAGATCCCCAGCTCGTCGTCGGCCGGACGCGGGGAGAGCAATTCCCGGAAATCCACGGGCGACGCGATCCCGGCGATTCCGCTCCCCCCGGAATTCGAGGCGCCGATCGCGGACGCCGCCGCGGCGGCCAGCGCCCCGTGCACGGTGACTCCGGCGCGCCGGCAGTCGGTCACCAACGCCGCCAGCGCTTCCCGATCGAGCACCCGGTGCACGACCCTGGTTCGCCGCTCCGGGAGCGCCGCCCGCGCACCGGCCACGCGCTGCGGCCGCTGCCCGAGCGCTGCCACCTGATCGAACAGCGTCGTATATGCCCACCGCCACCACCCCCGCGCCCCAGCGGGAATCAGATCATCCGCGGCCGGAACCTCCGCACGCTCTGCCACCCCGGCACGCGCCCCCGCCGCATGCCCGATCAGCTTCTGCAGCAACGCCATCAGCGACCGGCCGTCCACGATGAGGTGCGAGATCGTGAGCACGACGTCATGGAACTCGTCCGCGGTCCCCGCCCCGACGGCGATATCGACAATGCGCGCCAACCCCTTCGCGGTATCGAAGGGATCGGCCATCTCGGCATCGATTTTCCGCACCCACGCCTCGGAATCGTGCGACTCCATGCGCCGCACCGGAATTCGCGGCTCAGGCAAAGCCCGGAACCACGGATCCCGGCCCGCCTCGTCCACCACCCCCACCCGCAAGAGCGGATACTCCGCCACCAGCGCGGCGGCCGCCTCCTCCAGCCGCCGGGCCGACACCCGACCGTGAACCCGCACGCGCCCAGCGCAATTCGACGGCGAGATCCGGTCGATGATCCAGAACCACCGCTCCGAGGGGCTCAGGGCGCGCATGTCGCGGAAGGGTTTTCAGCGACCGCCGACGGGCTGGGGCGGGAGCGGGGTGGCCGAGATCTGGTTCTTCGGCTCGCCCTGCAGCGCCGAGAGGCCCTTCCAGGTCTCCCAGTCGATGGTCCAGTCGTAGATGTCGCCGTCCGCCGCGGAGAGCTGGATGCGGGTGCCGGTGACCTCGACCGGGTCGCCGTAGAGGGCGGTCGGGAAGTAGGCCTGGGCGTCGGCCGGGCTGAGGTTGATGCAGCCGTTGGTGACGTTCGAATTGCCCTGGGCGGATACCGATTCCGGATTGGCGTGAATGAACTCGCCATTGTTGGAGATGCGCACGGCCCAGCGTTCCCGCACGTTCGTGTAGAACGGCGGGTTGGACATCATGAAGTCCTCGTACTTCTCGGTCACCACGTGGATGCCGGAGCGGGTGACATTGCGGTCCTGGTTGCCTTCGCCGTAGCTGCAGGCGAAGTCGAAGACGGTCTGCCCGTCGCGCACCACCTGGACGCGGTGGGTGGGGGCGGCGGCCTTCACGATCTGGGCGCGGCCGATGCGGAAGTCGGAGGTCAGGTCGGAGTCGCCGAACAGCCCGCTGCCCATGTCCAGGCCGTACAGCTTGGCGCCGACGTGCACGGTGGTGCCCGGCTGCCAGTACTCGCGGGGCCGCCAGTGCACCCGGGAGCCGCCGTTGTCGTCCTGCAGCCACGCCCACGAGCCCTCGGTCTCCGGGGTGGCGGTGACGACGAGCGCCTTCTCGACCGCGGCCTTGTTCTCGACGTGCCCCTTGAACTGCAGCATGATCGGCGCCGCGATGCCGACCTCCTGGCCGTCACCGATATTGATGGTGGCGGGCGCGGTGTTCTTGGGGCTGATGGTGGTGAACTTGCCGTCGATGGCCACCGGCTTGTTGTCGGTGCCGATGGCGGTGCCGGACCAGATGTAGGTGGCGCCGTAGCCGAGCGGTTCGTTCACCGTGAATTTGCTGTGAGTGGCATCGAAGGTGCCGGTTACCTGCTTGCCATTGGAATTGGTCAGCGCCAGCTGATCGATGCGGCCATTGCTGACCGTCGCCGACACCGCGGTGGTCGGGTTGACATTGTCGGTGCCGCTACCCGGCTCCAGCTTGACGGACGCGACCGGAGCGGCCGGCTGCGCGGGGCCGCCACCACCCTTGTTCGACGACGAACACGCCGCCGCGATCACTGCCGTCGACGCCACCAGAGCGGCCCGCACGGCCGCCCGGCGGGACAGTCCTCGATTACTCACTTGCTCGACCCTACCCCCGCAAACCGTGTATTCCGGACGCTGAATTGGTGGCGAAAGCCACTCGCTACAGGCTGACTCCCACGGTCACGGGTTCCGGATCCAGATGAATGCCGAAGCGCTCAGCAACCCCCTCGCGAACCGTGCGGGCGAGGGTCACCAGATCGGTCGCGGTAGCCGCGCCCCGATTGGTCAGCGCCAGTGTGTGTTTGGTCGACAACCGCGCTGGAGACCCGTCGCCCGGAAAGCCCTTGGCGAAGCCGGCGCGCTCGATGAGCCAGCCCGCCGAGAACTTTACCCCGCCGTCCGCGGGATAGGTGGGCACGGCCACGTCCGCCCCCAGATGTGACGCGATCGCCGCGCGCACCGCGGCCACCTGTGCATCCGGAATCACGGGATTGGTGAAAAACGATCCCGCACTCCAGGTGTCGTGATCCGCCGGATCCAGCACCATGCCCTTGCCCGCCCGCAAACGCAGCACCGCGGCGCGCACCTCCGCCGCGGGCCGGGACTCGCCTTCGGTCGCACCGAGCGCGTTGGCCAGTTCGCGGTAGGCGAGCGGCGCGCTGGAACCGTCAGCACGCAGGGCGAATTCGACCGCGAGCACCACGGCGGCGTCACTGTGCTTGAGAACCGAAGTGCGATAACCGAATCCGAGCTCTGCCGGCCCGGCCCAGCGAATCTCGCCGGTCGCGCGGTCCAGCAACCGCACCCGACGCAGCAAACTCGCCACCTCGACGCCGTAGGCGCCGACGTTCTGGACCGGTGTGGCACCGGCCGAACCGGGAATTCCGGACAGGCATTCGAGACCGCCCGAACCGGCCGCCACGGTCGCGGCCACCACCGCGTCCCAGTTCGCGCCCGCCTCGGCGATCACCGTGTCACCGGTGATCTCGACATCCTCGGTCGCGATCCGCACGGCAACCCCGTCGAACCCGTCATCGCCGATGAGCAGGTTGGAGCCACCCGCGATGAGCAGCACCGGAATTCCGGCCGCGTCCAGTTCGCGCACGGTCGCCACCAGGGCATCGGTGGTCGCGCAGTCGGCGACCGTGGCCGGACCGCCGACCCGCAGGGTCGTCAGCTCCGCCAACGGGACCGCGGCACGCAGCCGCGCACCGGTCGCCGCCAACCGGTCCCGCAGGTCGTCGAACGACACCACCCGAGAAGTACGCACAGGCACAGACGGTAGCCTGTCCGACCATGGCGACACCTCTGGCCTTCACTGCGCACTCGACACATCCCATGGCCGCGGTGCGCGCGGCGTTCGCCGACGAGCAGTACTGGAAGGACCGCATCGAGGCGGTCGGCGGCCCCAATGCCCGTATCGAGAGCCTGGTCATCACCGGTGACCAGGTGCGCGTCGACATGGTGCAGACGATTCCGGCCGAAGAGCTGCCCGCGCAGATCACCGCGATCAAGCCCGACGGCCTGACCATTCCGCGCACCGAGACCTGGCACGGCAGCGGCGGCACCGTCGAGGCCCGCGTGGACGGCGCGCCCGCCACCGTGAACGGCACCCTGATCGTCACCGACGACGGCTCCGGCTCCACCTTCGTGGTGGACGGCTCCATCGACGTGAAGATCCCGCTGTTCGGCAAGAAGATCGAGGCCGCCATCCAGCAGCACCTCACCGAGCTGCTGGAGCGCGAGGCCGAGTTCACCGACGCCTGGCTGAGTTCGCATTGAGCACCCCGGTTCACAGCCGCCGACCCGCCCCAAGGTCACACTGACCGGGGTCGCCCGGCAGTAACCTGAGCGCTCGTGGCACGCCGACTCGACTACTCCGCGCGGTATCCGCTGCACACCACGCAAGAGGTGTACGCCGCGATGACGAACCGCGAGCACTGGGATGCCCGCATCGAGGAGCTGCGCAAGCACTCCCCGAACGACGTCGTCAGCCTCGACTCCGGGGACCATGGCATCACGATCGAACTGCGGCACGTGTTACCCCGCGACACCCTGCCCGAGATGGCGCAGATGGTGGTGCACAGGGACATGGTGATCACCCGCCGGGAAACCTACGGCCCCTACGGACCCGAGGTGACCGGCCAGTACACCGCCGAAATCCCCAACAGCCCAGGCACTCTCGGCGGCACCATGCGTTTGTTCCCCACCGAGACCGGTTGCACGCTGCGCACCTCCTCGCGGGCCCAGGTCCACCTTCCGTTCTTCGGGCGCAGGCTCGAACAGCTCATGCTGGTCAACCTGGTGGACCTGTTCCGCGCCGAAGCCGAGGTGACGAAGGTTTGGCTGGATCAGCAGCACCCCGTCGCGTAGCCAAGCCGATCGGCACGATCACCCGCGGCACCACCGGCATCAACCGGCTGCGCCGCGGCGATCGCTGGATGGCGCACGACTCCCTCGTCGCCGGGCGATTGCTGGATGCCGCGGATCCGCTCGTGGTGGATCTCGGTTACGGCGCCAGCCCCGTCACCACCCTGGAGATGGCGGCCCGGCTGCGGACCGTCCGGTCGGACCTGCGGGTGGTCGGCCTCGAGATCGATCCGGAGCGCGTGGTTCCCGGCCGGGACGGGGTGGTGTTCGCGCGCGGCGGTTTCGAACTCGCGGGCCTGCGCCCGAGCCTGGTACGGGCCTTCAATGTGCTGCGCCAGTACCCGGAATCCGCTGTCCCCGAAGCCTGGTCGACCATCCAGTCCGGTCTGGCTCCGGACGGCCTCCTCCTCGACGGCACCTGCGACGAACTGGGCCGCCGCTGCGCCTGGATCCTCCTCGACCGCACCGCACCCCTCTCCCTGACCCTCGCCTGGGACCCCTTCACCGTCGGCACCCCCTCCGACATCGCCGAACGCCTCCCCAAGGCCCTCATCCACCGCAATGTCCCCGGCGAACCCATCCACACCCTGCTCACCGCCGCCGACCGGGCCTGGGCCGTCGCCGCGCCCCTGGCCCCCTACGGCCCCCGGGTCCGCTGGCGGCACGCCTCGAACCTCCTGCGCGAGCAGGGTTTTCCGCTCCACCCCTACCGCCGCCGCCTGCGCGACAACCTGCTCACCGTCCCCTGGTCCGCCGTCGCACCCCTGCCCTGAACGGGTACGCCGGCCGAGCGCGGATCAGGGGAGCTTGTGGCGCAGCTCCTGGATCGTGCCGGAGATCGCGGCCGGGGCCAGCAACGAGCGCGGGGCGAAAGGCTGCCGCCAGAGACCCCCGTGGGCCGCGCCGGCGGCGAAGAGGGCCTCCGGGTTGGCATTTCGGGGCTCGTCGCCCCCGAACAGATCCGCCACCAGCTTGGCGGCCAGCAGGGTGCGGGCAGTGGCGGGGTCGAAGACCTCGATGCCGAAACGGGAGGCGGCACGGTATGCCGCAGTGCGCCAGGGGTATTCGCGGGTGACACTGCGGGTCCAGGCGGGCGGGGCGACCGTGAAGGACACGGTGCGCTCCGCGGCCCGGGCCAGGACGGCCCGCCAGCGCGGAAAACGTTGGGCCAGGGCGTAATCCGGTCCGGCCAGGGCGGGCAGATTATCGAACAGCCCCCAGGCCCCGCCCTCGGAGTCGAAGATCGGGCGCGTGTAGTTGAGGCGATAGAGCGAGTGCGGGGCCACGCGGTGCAGGAGGTCCTGGGCGCTGCCACGGATACCGCGCTCCGCCAAGCGATCCCGGGCCGCCGCCACCACGGAGGCGGGCACGGCGTAGGTGTCGGTCGGCGAGCCGATGAGCGCCAGAGCGGCATCGGAATGATGCCGCAGCAGGGTTTCGGCGAGCACGTCGGACGCGGCGGCGAGCCGGACACCGGCCGCCCCGGGCAGCCCGGCATACAACCCGAGCACCGGCCGGGCGTCACTGTGCGCGGTGATCCACCTGGCCAGAGCGGGAAAACTCCGGGAGATGTCCACGCCGGGTTCGCCGTCCGCGACCGGGAACCGCATGACCCCCGCCCCGGCCTTCGCGACCGCCCGCAACCGCTCCCATCGCACCCGGCCCGGCCGATCCACCGCGAGCACGTCCGCGCCCCACCCCAGCAGCGGCCGCAGCGGTCCGAGCTCGGCGTCCGCACCGGTCACGGTCACCCGGAAACCGGGCAGCCGCAACCATTCCGGATGATCGACGACCTGCTCGATCGCCGCCACGAAGTCGGCTTCCAGAATCCCGCGGGTCTGCCACTCGGCCAGTCGCAACCGCAGTGCTTCCTCGGCCAGCAGCAGCCCGCGCCACGGCACCTCGAGGCGTTTCACCGCGGGGGCCTCGCCCGGGACCTCGGCGGTCTCCAGGACCGTCCCGCCGGCCTCGGCGTCCACATCGACGGTGTCCAGCGCCGCCACCGTGCGCCCGACCGTGAACCGCAGCATGTGGCGCACCGCGCCCAGCCCCGCCTCGGCCATGCCGATCGAAGCCTCCGGCGCGCCGATGGCCAGCGCCGTCATGCCCCGGAAAACCCGGTGGTAGCCGCGCCGCCAGTCGCGGCAGGTCTCCACCGACTGCGCCAGATCGGCGTCGTAGGGCCGGATCGCGTCGGCGACCACGGCCGCCGAGAACATGTCCGCGATCCGCTCGGGCGGGCCCGGCGGAAACACCAGGTCCCACACGTCAGCACCGACCGTCCGCATGAACAGTCACCCTGCCATGAAATGAGCCGCCGCAAAACTCGACGATCACTCCGCGAAAACCCCGGCAGGCCCCTAACGCGGGTCCTCCTGGGCACGGGTCAGGGCCCGGTGCAGCCGGGCCGCCGTGGCCGGATCCAGAGCGGTACTGGCGGAACGTATTTCGGCGCGGGCGCAGCGGTGGATGGCGACCGCGTCGGCCACCACCTCGTCCAGCGCGGCCTGCCCGATCCCGGCCTCGGCCAGATCCAGCACGGTCCGCAGCGGCGTGGTCACCAGGAAGGCCCCCGCCGACTCCACATCCTTGCGGGCGAAGCTGCGCCGCAGCACCACCAGCCGCGGCGACAGCGGGAACCGCCCGACCCGCGCCGACAGGTGCACGAACCGCGGCCGCAACCGTCCCAGCCCGTGCAGTTCGGCGGCGCTGTGGTGCGAGACCGCCGCGGCCCCGTCGAACCAGGCCGACCACATGGCGTACTCGTCGAGCGGCCCGTCCGGCCAGTCGGCCATCCGCAGCAACCCGACCCCCGAACGCAGGATGCTGCCGTCCCGCAACCCGTCGCGAATCCGGACCTCACATCCGGTGCGCAGCACCTGACGGGTGGTGAAATACCCCGCGTGCCGCGCGGCCTGCTCCCGCAACGCGCGCCATCCGTACTCCGGATCGGGCTCCGGTGCCGCGTACCCAGCCATGACATTCAGGATAAGCGGCACCCATGTGCGTTATGTCACAATCCACACCTGTGAGCCGACACCTCACAGGATGCACAGAGCTCACTCAGAAAGCTCGGGAAGAATCGCCTCCATGAATCCGGAACCCACCTCGGACGACGCGATCAAGCGCGACGCCACCGTCGCGCAGCCGGACAACCCTGCCGCGCGGGCGGTCGAATTCGGCAAGCCGGACAGCACGCCCACCGAAGTCCTGGGTGCGGAGCACGACTCGCCCACCGAGGTGCTCAACGGCCAGGGCGCCGCCACCGACTGGTGGAACGACCCCACCGCCCAGCACGGCGCCCAGCCCGCCCCCGACCTCGGCGCACAGCCCACCCAGGCCCTCCACCCGGGTGAGGCGGCCTATGCTCTCGGCGCCACCGCCGGTCCGGGCCACTCGACCGGTGCCGCGCCGACCGCGGTGCTACCGGCCGGCACCGGCACCTCCGGTTCGATTCCGCAGCCCGGCGGCACGCAGCTGCCGCCCGGCACGCCGCCGCCCCCGATGAACGGCGGCGGCGGGCAGGGCGGCTCGTCCGGCAAGCGACGAAATCGCAAGCGGACCCTGCTCATCGTGGGCCTGGTGTCGACGCTGCTGGTGGCGGGCGGCCTGGCGGGCGGTGAGGCCTACGCCCGCAACAAGGTCGAGAAGTGCATCAGCTCGCAGTTCCAGGCGCAGATGGGCTCCAAGATCGATGTGTCGTTCGGCTGGAAACCGCTGCTGCTCACCATGTTCGACCACAAGGTCGACTCGGTGACGGTGAACAGCGACGACTCCAAGTTCGGCCCCGCGCAGGGCATGGTCGTGCACGCCACCTTCAAAAACCTCGAAATGTCCGATGGCGGCCAGCAGGCCACCGTCGACAGCTCCACCGCCGATGTCACCTGGAGCACCGATGGCATCACGAAGACGCTGGGCGGCTTGGTCTCCGGCACCACCGCCGATCCCGGCTCCGGCACGCTGAGCTTCGCGGTGCTGGGCGGCCTGGCCCAATTGCAGGTCAAGCCAAAGATTGTCGGCGACAAGATCGAGGTCGACACCCTGCAGGCCTCGCTGCTCGGCTTCGGCCTGCCCACCGATCTCGTCTCGGGCATCGTGGATCTCATGACGCAGAGCCTGCAGAGCTATCCGCTGGGCCTGCAGCCCACCAAGGTCGAGGTCACCAAGGACGGCCTGCACGTCGCGCTGCAGGGCGGGCACACCGAGCTGAAGGCGGATCCGAACCAGCAGCAGCAACAACCGCTCGACTGCTAGTCCGGAAACCCTTCCAGCACTTCACGAGACCGCGACAGTCCCAGCCGCGTGGCGCCGGCGGCGATCAGTTCCGCCGCCTGCGCCGCGCTCCGGATGCCGCCGCTGGCCTTCACCCCGAGCCGCCCGCCGACGGTCTCCGCCATCAACCGCACGGCATGCGCGCTCGCACCGCCCGCGGGATGGAATCCGGTGGAGGTCTTCACGAAATCCGCGCCCGCCCGCTCGGCGGTCCGGCACACCTCGGCTATGGCTTCGTCGGTGAGCGCGGCGGATTCGATGATCACCTTGAGCAGCGCCCGATCCCCGACCGCCTCGCGCACCGTGACGATGTCCGCCAGCACCGCGTTGTAATCGCCGGCCCGCGCCGCGCCGACGTCGATGACCATGTCCACCTCGGCCGCGCCCTGGTCCACCGCCAGCCGCGCCTCGGCCCCCTTGACCAGCGAATGATGTTTGCCGGAAGGGAAACCCGCGACCGTGGCCACCACCAGCCCCGGCGCACGCACCGGCAGCATGGACGGCGACACGCAGATCGCGAACACGCCCAGTTCGCGCGCTTCGTCCACCAGCGCGGCCACCTCGGCGGGCGTGGCATCGGGCGACAGCAGGGTGTGATCGATCATCGCCGCCACGTCGCGACGGGAAATCTGTGCCATGAGCACCGAGTTTGGCACACGCCCGGCGAATTTCGTTGCGGGCCGCCACCGTTGTCGCGCAGACTTGTAGGCGTGCTGATCCGTCGTGAACGTACCGGCGATGCCGCCGCGATCGACGCGGTGCACCGCAGCGCCTTCGATCGCTCCGCGGATGCCGACGGTGATACCCCCTCTTCCGAGCCGATCGGCGACCCCGTCGAAGTCGGTCTGGTCCATCTCCTCCGCGACGACGGATCCGCCTGGATCCCAACCCTGTCGCTGGTGGCGGAGTTCCACGATCAGATCGTCGGGCACGTCTGCCTCACCCGGGCCGGCATCGGCCCGTTCCCGGTGCTGGCGCTGGGCCCGATCGGCGTCCGCGCCGACCATCAGGGCAAGGGCATCGGCTCGGCTCTCATGCACGCGGCCCTCGGCGCCGCCGACGCTCTCGACGAACCACTGGTGGGTCTGCTCGGCAGCCTCGAGTACTACCCGCGCTTCGGTTTCGTCCCGGGCAGCCGGCTGGGCATCGTCCCCGACCAGCCGGAGTGGGCCACCCACTTCCAGGTCCGCCCGCTCACCGCCTACGAGCTCGAGATCAAGGGCGAATTCCGCTACGCCGACGCCTTCTACATGCTGTGAGCGGCGCCCGGCATGCGATGAGCGGCAGCACTGAATCACCCCTTTGATCCGGTGCCCGGCGGTTGCTGGGAGGATATCCGGTATGAGTTCCACCCTGGACGACCGTCGTTACGTGCTCACCCTGGGCTGCCCGGATCGTCCCGGCATCATCGCCCGCATCACCTCGTTCATCGCCGATTTCGGCGGGTCGATCGTGGAGGCGGGCTATCACTCCGACCTGGAAACCGGGTGGTTCTTCACCCGGCAGGCGCTCGAGGCCACCACCGTGCCGTTCGACCTGGACGAGCTGCGCAGCCGCTTCACCGCCGTCGCCGCCGACCTCGGCCCGGAGACCGACTGGCAGGTACACGACTCCGGTGAGCGCCGCCGCGCGGTGCTGCTGGTCTCCAAGGACGGCCACTGCCTGCACGACCTGCTCGGCCGGGCCACCAGCGGCGAGCTGCCCGCCACCATCGAGGCCGTCATCGGCAATCACCCGGACCTGGCCGGCATGACCGAGGCGCACGGCATCAAGTTCCACTACGTGCCCTTCCCCAAGGACCCGGCCGAACGCGGCCCGGCCTTCGAGCAGGTGCGCGACCTGGTCGACGCGCATGACCCGCACGCCGTGGTGCTGGCCCGGTTCATGCAGGTGCTGCCGTCGGAGCTGTGCGAGCACTGGGCGGGCAAGGCCATCAATATCCACCACAGCTTCCTGCCGTCCTTCGTCGGCGCGCGCCCCTACCACCAGGCCTTCGCCCGCGGCGTCAAGCTGATCGGCGCGACCTGCCACTACGTCACCGCCGAGCTGGACGCGGGCCCGATCATCGAGCAGGACGTCACCCGCATCGACCACTCCGACACCGTGCGCGACATGGTCCGCCAGGGCCGCGATATCGAGCGGGTGGTGCTGGCCCGCGGCCTGCGCTGGCATCTCGAGGGCCGGGTGCTGGTGCACGGCCGCCGCACCGTCGTCTTCGAATAGGACCCGAAAGGCCAACACGCCTCGGTTTTCCCAGGGCGGGCGTTGTCGTCTCCGAGGTCAGCCGGCGACGGCGACCGGGGCGCGGCGCGACCGGCGGATCACACGGTGCAGCTCCACATTGAACGCCTTCTCGGCCTCGATGTTCACCAGATGCCCGGTGGGCAGAATGGTGTACCGGTCGAGATGTCCGGCGGCGGCGAGGGTGTCGGCGATCTCGCGCGAATGCACCTCCGGCAGCAGCCGATCGTGCGAGCCCGCGATCACCGTGGTCGGGACCGTCAAATGCGCTGCGGCACCGTGCAGATCGAGTTCGAGCAGACCCCGGGCCACGGCCGCGCGCACCGACGGGCGGCAGGAACGGACGATCGAGGTGCCGAAGAGGATCTGGTCACGGGTGGCGGCCGGAGTCATCAGCCGATGCTTGGCGATCAGGTTGGCCGCGGGACCGCCGGGCAGCGGCACCGGCGTGCCGAACAGCGCCAGCGCCAGCCAGTCCGGGCCCGGGATCACATCATTGAGCAGCGGAATCACTGTGGCGCGGTTGGGAATCTGACGCGCGGCGGTGGTGGCCAGCAGCACCGCCGAGGCCTGATGCTGGACCTGGTGCGGATAGCGGTCGGCCCACGCCTGAATGGTCATGCCGCCCATGCTGTGCCCGACCAGCACCGCCCGCCGGCCCGGGCGCAGCACCGCGTCGAGCACATCGGAGAGGTCGTCCGCGAGCTGATGGGCGCTGAAAGTGCGTGTGCCGCTTTCACTTTCGCCGTGGCCGCGCTGATCGAACGCGACCACGCGGTATTCACCGGCGAAGGCATTGATCTGCGGGTTCCAGTATTCGATGGCACAGGACCAGCCGTGCGCAAGCACGATGACCTCACCGTCGGCCGGACCGTAGGCGTGCACGCGCAGCTTCGCGCCGTCACGCGTGGTAACGGGGATGACCTCGGTGGGCCGCAGGGTATTGAGCGATGCGGTCCGGTAATTCCGGGACCGCAGCCCGGAGCGGAAGGGCGCGGTCAGCGCGTCGGCGCCGACACCGGCCTCTGGCAGTTTCACCAGCATGAGCACTCCTTTGTGTTCCAGACCACCGTAGCGCGCTAACCAAGGTGCTTGCAATCGCAAGCAGGGATATATCTTCTTGCTCTACAACTATGTTCGTTGTGACTGCCGTCTCCGTTAAGGAACCTCAGGGGTGGGCGAGCCCACCCCTCAGGCGCCCACCACCCGCGCGGGGATTCCGAACGCGGACTTGGCGATCCGGTCGAGTTCGGCATTGAACTCCCGGTACGCCTCCACATTCCCCAGGTGACCGGTCGGCAGGATCCGGTACCCGTCCAGGCTGCCGGTCGCGGTGAGCATCTCGACGATCCGCTCCGAGTGCACCGGCGGGGTCATATCGTCGGCCGACCCGGCGATGACGGTGGTCGGCACGGTCAGCTTGGCCGCCCCGCGCCCGACATCCAGGTAGGACAGCAGGGCCCCGAACCGGCCGCGCACCCGCGCCGGGCACGAGCGCACGATGTTCAGGCCGAAGGCGGCTACGTCGCCGACCACGGCCAGGCTCATGATCTGCCGTCGGAACACCCACGTCACCGGCAGGATCGGCGGGAAGAGAATCGGGGCGCTCAGCCCGAGCAGGCCGACCAGGAACGGCAGCCTGGCAATGCCCCGATTGAAGAACGGGACCACGGTGGTCTCGGCGATCAGGTCGCCGGCCGCGGTATTGGTGAGCAGCACCGCGAGCAGCTGCCGCCGCACCCGCTGCGGATACCGGCCCGCCCAGGCCTGAATCGTCATGCCGCCCAGGCTGTGTCCCACCAGCACCGCACGCCGGCCCGGCTTCAGCACGGCGTCCAGGACATCGGCGAGATCGTCCGCCAGCTGGTCGATGGTGAGCGGGGCGGTGCCCTCGTCGCTCTCCCCGTGGCCGCGCACGTCGTAGGCGATGACGCGGTATTCGCCGGCGAAGGCGTTGATCTGGGGGTTCCAGTATTCGAGGCAGCAGGTCCAGCCGTGCACGAGAACGATCACATCGCCGTCGGCCGGGCCGTAGGCGTGCACCCGGAGCCGGGCGCCATCGGAGGCGGTGACCGGGACGACCTCGCAGGGACCGGCCGGCGGATTCAGATCCGCAGTGCCGTAGGTCCGGGTGCGCAGGTCCGCCCGGTGCTCACGCACCAGGTCACGGACCTTCCGGCTGAGGTTCGCCCGGTGAGGCAGCATTGCCCGCATAGGACACTCCTTTGTGTTACTGCCAGATACAGTAACCCGCGCCGACCCGCGCTTGCCAGTGCAAGCACCCGAAAAGTTCCCGAGCCGGAACCCACCTCACCCCGGCCAGCGCATTGATGTGAAAAAATGACCGCCACCCGGATGATCCGGAGTGGCGGCCGAGTGTCTCGAACGCGGTTACCAGCGCGGCCCGCGCTGGATCTCATCCACCTTGGGCCGGACATCGGCGAGGTAGACGCCGGTGGCCACGATCGCCGCTATACCCAGAATCCCCACCGGGGTCTGCGCCAGTAGCAGGGCGCCCAGCGACGCCAGCAGAATCGCGATCCACACCGGCTTGGTCAGCTTGTCCACGGCCGTGAAGGCGTCCGGGCGCTGGCGAATCGCGTGTACGAGCGCGAACACCGTCATGCCGAGCGCACACAGCTGCAACACCGTCAAGATCAAGCTGGGGATTCCCATCACCTCACCCATCATACGGGTGAAGCCCTGCCCACCAGGGCTTCTCACCACGACACGGGTTGCGGAACTCCGATGCTCACACCGCCCGGTGGCACCGCATCCTGCGGAGGGTGGCCGCGTTCCCTGAAACGCGGCCGCCCTCGCACACGTGAGTGTGCGAGGGCGACAAGCTCTTTCGCGAGGTGCGAGATCTACTTCTTGGCGGGGGCAGCCTTCTTGGCGGGGGCAGCCTTCTTGGCCGGAGCCTTCTTGGCGGCAGCCTTCTTGACCGGGGCCTCGTCCTCGACCGGAGCGGTCTCGGTGGTCACGTCCACGACCTCGGCGTCGACGGTCTCCTCGGCCTCGGCCTCTTCCTTACCGGCGAGTCCGATGTAGGGGCCGACCTGGTCGGTCACCTTGCCGATGATGTCCTGGGTCTGCGACAGCAGGTCGTTGTAGCGGGTCTCGACCTGCTCGAAGCGCTCCTCGAAAGCCGGGTTGCTGCGCAGCTTCTCGACGGTCTCCTCGCCGCGGGCGGCCAGGTCGGCGTACAGGTCCAGCAGCTGGTGGTAGTACTGGTCGACCAGCTTGCGCAGCTCCTCGGCGGTGGCCTTCTCGCGCAGCTCGGCCAGGTCCTCGGGCAGCTCGGACGGCAGCGCCTGCACGCGCTGGCGCAGGGTCTCGGCCTGCTCCTGCAGGTCGGCCGGGAGGTTGGCGACGCGCTCGCGGGCCTCGTCGATGCGGCCCTGGACGTCGGCGGAGGTGGCGCGCTCGCGGATCTGCGAGACGGCGTCGAGCACGGCGGCGTAGATGGCGTCACCCGCGCCGACCGTGGCGTAGATCGGCTTGGTCACGGTCGCGGTCAGGTTCGATTCGGTCATGATGGTTCGCTCTCCTGGCGTGGCGGAACTTCGGTTGTGCGGTGCGGAACCTCGTTGTCCCTGTCTCCCCCGGGAACGCCCCCCATTAGGTCCGTTGCGTCCCCTCTGTCCTCGTTCGCCTGGTTTTCCCGGCAGAACGATTCATAGATGTCCAGGAGGACCTGCTTCTGACGTTCGGTCAGGCCGGCATCGGCCAGCAGGGCATCCCGGACAGGGCCGTGCGGCCTCTGCTCGAGGTACCCGGCCCGCATGTACAAGACCTCCGAGGAGACCCGCAGACCCTTCGCGATCTGGGCGAGTACCTCGGCGGACGGGTTGCGCAGCCCGCGCTCGATCTGACTCAAGTACGGATTGCTCACCCCCGCCAGCTGTGCGAGCTGACGCAGCGAGACCTGGGCGGCCTCGCGTTGCGCCCGGATGAAGCCCCCGATGTCGTGAGCCGCGTTGGCTACGCGACCCGTCCGATCTGCGGCGGCGGATGTCTCCGCGCTGTCGCCCTCGATCGGTTCGGGAACCTCGGGATCGTGCTTCATCACTCACCTTCCGGCGGTTGTGCGGTCAATTCTAGGACGGGGTGCTAGCTCTTGCAAGCGCTCTGCTAGCGCAGTTCACCGAATGGCGCGTGGCAAACAGGCGGCGCTCCGCCCGCAGCGCTTATTGGTCAAATGTTCAGCCATTGAACAGCAAATGGGAGATGGCATAGATGACCAGGCCCGCCAGCGAACCGATCACCGTGCCGTTGATGCGAATGAATTGCAGATCCTTGCCCGCCGCCAATTCGATCTTGCGGCTGGCCTCCTCCGCATCCCAGCGGGCAACGGTGTCGCTTACCAGCGACGCGAACTCGGCGCCGTAGTTCGTGACCAGGTACCGGACGCCGCGCTCGAGCCAGCCGTCCACCTTGTCGCGCATGGCGGCGTCGGTCGAGAGCCGCTCGCCCAGCTGCTGCACATTGTCGGCCACTTTGCGGCGCAGCGTGGAATTCGGATCGTCGGCCGACTCCAGGATCATGCGCTTGGCCGCCCGCCAGGTGGCCTGCGCCATCCCGGTGACCTCGCGCCGGCCCATGAGCTCGGTCTTGATCTTTTCCGCCTTTTCGATCATGGCGTCGTCGAATTGCAGATCGTGGGCGAAATCCTCGAGGAAGCGATTCGCCGCCAGCCGCACCTCGTGATCGGGCTGGGTGCGCACCTTCCAGGTGAATTCCACCAGCTCCCGATAAATGCGCTCGGCCAGCAGCGAATTCACGAATTTCGGGGCCCAGGACGGCGCGTCCCGGTTCACGATGCGGTCCAGCGTCTCCTGCGAGTCCAGCGCCCACTGGTGCGCGCGCTCGGCCAGCAGGTCCAGCAGCGGAGCCTGCCGGTTGTCCGCGATCAGCTCGTTGAGCACCTTGCCGATGGGCGGACCCCACAGCGGCTCGGCGATGCGCTTGACGATGGTGTTGTCGATGATCTGCTCGACATCCTCGTCGCGCAGCACGCCGATGACCGCGCGCAATATGGTCGCGCTCTCGTCGGAGATGCGTTCCGCGTGCTCCGGCTCGGCCATCCAGCGGCCGAGCCGGAGCGGGATCTGCGCGGAATTCACCTTGACAGTGACGGCATCCGGCGACAGGAAATTGGTGCGCACGAATTCGCCGAGTCCGGCGCCCACCTGATCCTTCTTCTTGCGGATGATCGCGGTGTGCGGAATCGGCAGGCCCAGCGGATGCCGGAAGAGCGCGGTGACGGCGAACCAGTCGGCCAGCGCACCGACCATGCCGGCCTCGGAGGCGGCCTTCACATAGCCGACCCACCCACCGCCCGCGCCGCGCGAACTCATCCAGGCGCAGACGATGTAGATGATCGTGGCCGCGGCGAGAAAGCCGGTGGCAATGGCCTTCATGCGCCACAGTTCGCGCTTCTTGCCCTCTTCGTCCAGGAGATCGGCGAACGCTCCGCCGCCGTTGGGTGTGGTCTTCATCGGCTTCGGCTCGGTCGTGTCGAGTACCCCGGCACCGCCGGCAGGTTGCTCCATATCGTCCATTCTGGCGCGTGGTGTGACGAACTCCCCGCCACCGGGCCCTTCCCGATCGGCGACGATCCACAGCATGGGAGGCTTAAGCTGAATAGGCCCAGGCCCAGGACGCGAACAAGGAGCCAACGCAGCGTGACCACCAAAGGCAGCGTGAGTGCCGCCGTGGAGGCGGCCACCGGTCCACGCGGTGGTCGTGTCGACGGCCGCAAACGCCGCTGGCAACAGCACAAGATCGACCGGCGCGAGGAGCTGGTGGACGGCACCCTCGCCGCCATCCGCAAGCGCGGCGGCGACGCCGGCATGGATGAGATCGCCGCCGAGATCGGCGTCTCGAAAACCGTGCTCTACCGATATTTCTCGGACAAGCAGGACCTGACCCGCGCCACCATGGAGCGGTTCATCGAGACCACCCTGATGCCGCGCATCTACGAGGCCATCAGCGACGACCTCGACGAGTATCAGCTGGTCCGCAATACCTTGGCGGCCTATGTGCACACGGTCGACTCGGACACCGATGTCTACCGGTTCATCATGGGCAACGGCTCGGCCACCGACACCTCCACCCTCGCCGATTTCGAGAAGCTCTTCGCGCAGGTGGTCTCGGCGGTCATCATCGACAAGTCCTTCGACCGCGGCATCCAGACCGAAGGCGCGATGCTGTGGTCCTACGTGCTGGTCGGTGGCGTGCAGCTGGCCACCGACTGGTGGATCTCCAACCGCACCATGTCCAGCGAGGAAATGCTCGACTACCTCACGATGATGGCGTGGAGCGCCATCGAGGGCATGGTCCGCGCAGGCGGCGACCGGCACTACTTCAACGCGCGCCCGCATGTGCTGCCGGACCCGGAAAACCGCGAAAACAGTGCTAGCTGACGGCTAGCACTGGAGTTCGCAGTGTGGTTAGTCTGAACCCGGCGGACCGCACCACGGGGTCTCCGCCGTGTCGGCACCAACGGGGGTGTTGGCTCCCCATGGAGGGTCACTGATGGCGAAAGAGCTGCCCACATCCAGGCTTGCGCGGGGGACGAAGCTGGGAATTGCCGTCGCCGGTAATGCCTTGCGCGCCCAGAAGACTCGACGATCCATGCGCGGCCGCTCCGAGGCCGTGCGGGCGCGGATGGCCGAGGAGTCCATGATCCGGGCCACCGAGCAGATGGTCATGGTGCTGGGCACCATGAAGGGTGTGGCCATGAAGCTCGGGCAGATGCTGTCCGTGCTGGACCTGGATCTGGTGCCGCCGGAGCATCGGGAGCGGTTCCAACGCCGGCTGGCGGTGCTGCGCGACAGCGCGCCCACGGTGTCGTTCGAGGTGATGCGGGCGGTCATCGAGGAGGACTTCGGGCAGCCGCTGGAGGCCGTTTTCGCCGCATTCGATCCGGAACCCGTGGCCGCGGCCTCGATCGGGCAGGTCTACAAGGCGACGCTGCACGACGGCCGCGAGGTCGCGGTGAAGGTGCAGTACCCGGGGATCGACGTCGCGGTGCGCGCGGATCTGAAGAACCTGGCCATGTTCCGGCGCATCCTGCAGTCGGCCATGCCGTGGGTGACCCCGGCCGTGCTGGACGAACTGCGCCTGAATCTGGAGAGCGAACTCGACTACGTCGCGGAAGCCACTACCCAGAAACAGATTTCGGAGTTGTTCGCCGGGCACCCGTTCATCGTGGTGCCGACCACCTACCCGGAGCTGTCCACCACCCGCGTGCTGGTGAGCGAGTACTTCCCGGGCCGCGGCTTCGACGAGATCCGGGAACTGCCTGCGGCGGAACGCAATCGGATCGGCGAGATCATCTACCGCTTCTATGTGGGCTCGCTGTTCACCTTCAACGAGTTCTGCGGCGACCCGCATCCGGGCAATCTGCTGCTGGGCCCGGACGGCCGGGTGGCGTTCCTGGACTTCGGGCTCTTCAACCGGATGGATGCCGAGCACGTGCACTTCGAGGCCATCTGTATTCGCGCCGCGGCCGAGGAGCGGGCCGAGGATCTGCGCGATCTCATGGTCGAGCGCGGGATCATCGATTCGCCGGAGGAGATCACGCCCGAGGAGTGCCTGGAATACGTGCTGGCGGCCTGCGAGTGGGCGCTGGTGGACGAGGATCTCACCATCACTCCCGAATTGGCCTCCGGCGCTTTCGTTCTGGCGGTGGATCCGCGGGCCGGCGAGTTCACCGGGATGAAGCAGCAGAATCTGCCGCCCGAGCACCTGTTCTCCCGGCGGGCCGACTTCCTCACCTTCGGCATGCTGGGGCAGCTGGAGGCGACCGGCAATTGGCATCGCATCGCGCGCGAGTGGCTCTACGGGGACGAGCCGGTCACCGAACTCGGCCGCGCCCATCATGACTGGCTGGCAAGCCGCCCGGCGCCGGCGCCGACCACCGGGGGGCCGACCAAGAAGACCCGTAAGCGCGCCGCCAAGGCGTGAAACCTCACCGACGGGAAAGAGGGCCATGGCCAACAGGGAATTCGACATCGTCCTATTCGGGGCGACCGGCTTCGTAGGCAAGCTGACCGCGCAGTATCTCGCCGAGGCGGCACCGGCCGGTGCGCGCATCGCGCTGGCCGGGCGGTCGCCGGAGAAGCTGGCCGCCGTGCGCACGGAACTCGGGGCCGCGGCGGCGGAATGGCCGCTGGTGCAGGCGGATTCCACCGATCAGGCCAGCCTGGACGCGCTGGCGGCGCGCACCTCGGTGGTGGTCACCACCGTGGGCCCGTACCTGCGCTACGGGTTGCCGCTGGTGCAGGCGTGTGCCGAGAAGGGTACGCACTACGCCGATCTCACCGGTGAGCCGCTGTTCATCCGGGAGTGCATCGACCGCTTCGGCGAGCGGGCCGCCGAGACCGGCGCGAAGATCGTGAATTCCTGTGGCTACGACTCGATTCCGTCGGATCTGAGCGTGTATCAGCTGTACAAGCGCAGTGTCGCGGACAATGCCGGCGAGCTCACCGACGTCACCCTGGTGGCCTGGCTCAAGGGTGGCGCCAGCGGCGGCACCATCGATTCCGGGCGGGCCATGATGGAGGCCATCGCGGAGGATCCGAGCAAGGCGTCGGTGATGTCGCACCCGTATTCGCTGAGCCCCGACAAGGCGATGGAGCCCGATGTCGGCCGCCAGAGCGATCAGGCGCTCTCGCGGGCCTCGGCCATCGATCCGAGCCTGGACGGCTGGGTGGCGACCTTCGTCATGGGCGCGCACAATACCAAGATCGTGCGCCGCTCCAATGGCCTCCTGGGCTGGCCGTACGGCAAGAATTTCCGCTACCGGGAGGTCATGAGCGCGGGATCCTCGGCCACCGCGCCGCTGGTCGCCGCGGGCATCGCGGGCGGGATCGTGGCCACCATGGCGGCGGGCGCCGTGCTCTCGCGAGTGGCCGTGGGCCGCAAGCTGATCGACCGCATCGTGCCCAAGCCGGGCACCGGGCCGAGCGAGCAGGCCCGGCGCAGCGGCTGGTTCACCATGCGCACCTTCGCACACACCACCTCGGGCGCGAAGTACGAGTGCACCTTCGCCGGCAAGGGCGACCCGGGCTATCAGGCCACCTCGGTCATGCTGGGCCAGTCCGGCCTGTGCCTGGCCTTCGACAGCCTGCCGGAGCTGGCGGGCATTCTCACCCCGGCCTCGGCCATGGGTGACGCGCTGACCGAGCGGTTGCGCGCGGCGGGCATCACCATCGAGGTCGCGCCCGTCTGACGGCGATCACGCCGGAGTGCTGTATTCCGCGATGAGCTCGCGGTACCGATCGAAGGCGGGCTTCGGCGTGTAATCCGAACGCAGGAGCCCGAATTCGAGGTTCATATCGCCCTGACCGCTGTAGGAGTCGCGCAGACCGAAGTGCTCGTAGGTGGTGATGTTGAGCTCGCCGGCCAGGCCGTCGACTAGGCGCACCACGGTCCCGAGCATCTCGGCCTGCCGCGCATAGGACCGGTCCGGCCCGGTGGCCCAGCCGTTTTCGGTGATGTGGATGGGGGTGGTGGCCGGAATGCCCGCGGCGGCCAGGCTTTCGCGGCGGAAGGCGGTCACCACCGCGGTGATGGCGGCTTCCAGGCTCTCGGCGGCGATCGGACGGAAGACGTCGGGGAAGAAATCCAGGCCGACATAGTCGAGCGCGGCGGCGAATTCGCGCCCGCCCCGGCGGCCCAGATCGGTCCAGAACTCCTGGGCCGGATCGAAGATCGGTGTCGAGTTGCAGCCGATGCGGACCGCGAGGCCGAGCCGGTCGACCTCCGCGCGGGCGGCGCGCACCCCCTCGATGATGGCCTGCCGGACCTGCGGGTAGCCGCCGTTGCCGCCGGGTCCGGCATGGTTGGGCTCCTCCGCGATCTGCAGTGCGCAGAGCACCGGTCCGTAGTCGCGAATCTGCTTGCGCAGGAACGCGAGCCAGCCGGTGAGGTCGTCGCCGGGTTCGTGGAAGCACACCACCAGATCGAGTTTCCGGTGCGCCGTGGCGTACTGCCAGGGCTGCGGCGGAGCCTCCTGGAATCCACCGCGCGCGTCGCTGTAGAGGACGTAGCCGCGCACCACGAACGGATGCTCGCCGTGCAGTTCGTCCAGGGCCGCCGTGATGCGGTCGGCCTGTTCCGGTGGGCCGGGCGTGACATTGCCGAACTGATCGCCGGCGAGTCCGCCGGCATAGATGCCGAATCTGAGCGTCATGGGTCCGACCGTAGCCCACATTTTGGTGTCACACCAATTTTAGTGTCACACCTATACTGCTCTGCGACAGGAAGGAGAGGCCGTTGGCACTGCGCGAGGAGAAGAAGCGCGCCACCCGGACCGCGCTGGCCGACGCCGCCATGGCGTTGTTCGCGGAGAAGGGCTTCGACAGGGTGACCGTCGCCGAGGTGGCGCGCGCCGCGAACGTCTCGGTCAACACGGCGTTCAACTACTTCCCGACCAAGGAGGACCTGTTCTTCGACCGCCAGGACGAGGTCGCGAACCGGCTCGCCACCGCGGTGCGCGACCGGGTGCCGGGCGAGTCGGCGGCCGCGGCCGTGCGGCGGGCCTTCCTCGACCGGGTGCGGCGCGACGATCCCACCCTCGGCCTCTCCCCCGGCGCCACCACCTTCTGGCGCCTGATCGACGACAGTCCCGCCCTGCAGGCCCGATTGCGCCGGCTCGGCGAGCAGACCGAGACGGCGCTGGCCGAGGCGCTCGCCGAGGCCACCGGTACCAGCCCGGACGACCCCACCGCGCGGCTCGTCGCGGCCGCCCTCGCGGGCCTGGATCGCACGCTGCACGCGGAGATCCGCCGGGCCACGCTGGCGGGCGCGGACCCGGAGACGGTGCGCGCCACCGTGATCCGAGCGGCGACCGACGGATTCGACACGGCGGTAGCGGGACTCGCCGATTACGCCACCCGGCGATAGCAACCCGCCGAATGAGTGCGGCAGGTCACAGATTGCGCGTGCCGGTGACAGGCAGCACCCGCAGAATCTCTCCGGTAGGGTCGCGGACGGGACGGAGGTGGTACCCAAGAAAGGGGGGGCGGCCACGTGAAATGGATCCTGACCCCGGACGAGTTCGCGATGATCTGGACCCGCGAAACCGATCTGGAACGCCGTCCCTATCCACTCGACACGACTCCGGCGGCACCCGAGAACCTCGACGACGCATCGCAATTCGGGCCGGTCACCCCGGGTGCGGCGCCGGCGCGCTTCCTGCGCCGCACCGATCCCGACCTGGCCGCGGCACTGACCCTGTGCGCCCGCACCGACACCACCACCGTCACCCTGTACGGCGAGCGCACCGCCGGCCCGGAGGCCCGGCGCATTCTCGCCTTCGCGGCGGTGGCCCAGCAGCGGGTGGGCATCCTGGTCTCACTGCCGGACGCGGTGACGGTATCGCTGTGTCCCGCTGAGCAATTGGGGCGAGAACTGGTCGAGGTCATCGGGTCGGCGCCGCCGGGACGGCTGGAGCCGCTGCGCGAACCGCAGCAGGCGGTGCTGTATCCCGACGCCGCCGGCACCGGCGCGGAGGCCGACCGCTTCCGCCGCAAACTGCGGGAACCGGTGGACGGGCGCGGATTCATCACCGTCACGGTCGAACCGGCGAATCCGCTGTCGCCGCCGACCCGGCACCGCACCTGGCTGGACTTCTCCGGCGACGGCCGCTATCTGCTGACCACGGCCGCCGACCTCACCCTGACCCCGGTCACCGATGAGGAATTGGCCGCGCACCTGGTGCAGCTGGCCCGGGTGTGAGTGCGGGCACCGATCAAGTTCGGCACGGTGCCTGCGGGAAACCACGCCCCCGTGCTAGGCATGAGGAATGGCGAAGGCGACATCCTGGTCGAAACCGGTCACCAAGGCGCTACGCGCCGATGGCGTCAGGGTGAAGGATCTGAATACATCCGCGACTCCGGGTTTCAAGGGCGACAAGCGCGCCGGCGAGGCCCTGCTCGAGGAACGCCGCGCGGTGTTGTCGGATCTGCAGGAAAAGCTCTACGCCAACGGCCGTTCCGGTGACACCCGCAGTGTGCTGCTGGTGCTGCAGGGCATGGACACCGCGGGCAAGGGCGGCATCGTCCGGCACGTGATCGGTTCGGTGGACCCGCAGGGCGTGGACCACGCGGCCTTCGGGGTGCCGACGCCGGAGGAACAGAAGCACCACTACCTGTGGCGCATTCGCAAGAAGCTGCCCCGCGGCGGGCAGCTCGGCGTGTTCGACCGCTCGCACTATGAGGACGTGCTGGTGGTGCGGGTGCACGATCTGGTCGCGCCGGAGGTGTGGGGGAAGCGCTACGACGAGATCAACAAGTTCGAGCGCAAGCTGGTGGACGACGGCACGACCGTGGTGAAGGTGGCCATGTTCGTCTCGCTGGACGAACAGAAGAAGCGGCTCATGCAGCGGCTGGACCGGCCCGACAAGTACTGGAAGTTCAACCCGGGCGACATCGACGAGCGCGCGTACTGGCCGCAGTACCAGGAGGCGTACCAGGCGGTACTGGATCGCACCAATACCGACTACGCGCCCTGGTACGTGCTGCCCTGCGATTCCAAGTGGTACGCGCGGCTGGCCGTCACCGAACTGCTCATCGACGCCCTGCAGGGCTTGAAGCTGGATTGGCCGCCCGCGGAGTTCGATATCGCCGAACAGAAAAAACGTCTCATCCAGGGGTGATTCACACCCCACCGGGTGAATTCTCGCCGCTGACCACGGAAAATCGCTCGTCGTCGCAGACCGGGCGCGACTCGGCACGCGCACATGCAGGAATCTCTCAGGTTCTCGGGTGAAGATGGGCGCGCACGTGTCGTGACAACGGAAGGCGTGGTGAGCACAGAGGTGAGCACTAAACCGGGTGACCGTAAAAATCCGCTCGCGAAGGCGGCGCGGGCCGAACGCAACCGCAAGATCTTCATCCAGGTCGGCGTGGCCGCGGTCCTGGTCGGTCTGGTGGCGGCCATCGGCATCGGTCTGGCGATCCGCAAGCACGACGACAACAAGGGCGCGCCGGCCGCGTCGTCGGCGTCGTTCGCCCCAGCCGTCACCCACGATCCGAGCACGGGCGCGACTCCGCCGAACGTCACCCCCGGCGGCGCCATCCGCATCGGCAATCCGGACGCCAAGGCGAAGATCCAGGTCGTCGCCGACCTGCAGTGCCCGGCCTGCAAGATGTTCGAGGGCTACAACTCCGACGTGCTGGCCAAAGCGGTCCAGAACGGTTCCGCCACCATCGATTACAACATCATCTCCTTCCTGGACCGGGCCTCCAACGGCAACCAGTACTCGACCCGCGCGGCCAATGCCGCCTATGTGGTCGCGGCCGCGGACCCGTCGAAGTTCCAGGCCTGGCTGGGCACCATGTTCGGCAAGCAGCCGCCGGAGAACGGCAACGGCATGACCGATGACCAGCTCATCCAGATCGCGGCCGACGCCGGATACACCGATCCGCAGGTGGCACAGGACATTCGGGACGGCAAGTACATCCAGTTCGTGAAGGACGAGACCAAGGCGGTCTTCGCCACCGGCCTGCAGTCCACCCCGACCGTGTACGTGAACGGCAGCCAGGTGCAGGATGCCAAGACGCTCATGAGCCCGGGCGGCATGACCTCGGCGATCGAGAACGCGAGCAAGTGATGATCGCAGCGGGTCCCCGCTCTGCCTGGCCGCTGCTGCTGGGTGCGTTGATCGGCTGGGCGGCGTCGGTGACGCTGCTGGTCGAGAAGTTCAAGCTGCTGACCGAGCCCGGCTACAAGCCGATCTGCTCCATCGATCAGACCGTCTCGTGCTCGACGGTCATGGAATCGCCGACCGCGGCGATGTTCGGATTCCCCAATCCGATCATCGGCGTGGTGGGGTTCTCGGTGGTCGTCACCATCGGCGTGCTGGTGGTGTGCGGAATCGCCCTGCCGCGCTGGTTCTTCGGCGCCCTGTGGTTCGGCCTGCTGCTCGGTGTGGTGTTCATCTGCTACCTGGCGTGGGAAGCGGTGTTCAAGATTCACGCGCTGTGCCCATGGTGCATGGTGGTGTGGGCGGTGACGCCGGCGCTGCTGGCCATCGTGACCAACCTGCTGTGGGGACGCTCGCGGGGACTGCTGCAGATCCTGGTGGAGTGGCGGTGGACGCTGGTCGCCGTCTTCTACGCGGTGGTCATCCTGATCGTGTACCTCCAGTTCCAGTCGTACTGGGACAGCAAGTTCTAGTTGGGCGGGCCGACGGTGAGCGTCACGTTCACCGTCCGGTGCCCGCCGTTCGGTTCGCTGACCTCGAGCCGCACCACATCGTCCGGTCGATGGGCGTTGAGTGCGGCTTTCAGCATTTGTGAGCTGGTGATGGGGCGGTCGTCGAGGGCGGTGATGACCTCGCCGTCGGTGAGTCCGGCCTCGTAGGCTGGCAGCCCGTAGATGGACACGTCGATGCGCGCGCCGGCCGGCTGCGCGTCGGAGGTGAGGATGCCCAGGGTGGCGGTGGGGCCGATGTGCACGGCGTCGGTCGGTGTGCCGGAACGGATCTGGCGGACCACGTTCATGGCGGTGTCGATGGGCACGGCATAACCGTTGGGGCCCTTGCCCGTTGCCTTCTGCATGTCGCCCGAGGCGGCGGTGATGACGCCGATGACCGAGCCGTAGCGGTCCACCAGCGCGCCGCCGGACTGCCCGGCGGCCACCGCGGCCGCGACCTCGATCATGCCGTGCAGCGATTTCCGCGACAGGTCGGCGGCATTGCGGGCGACGATGGCCGAATCCAGATTGGTGATGGGTCCGCCCACCGCGGTCGGCGAGCCGGTGCCGCCCGCATTGCCGATGGCCAGCACGGCGTCGCCCAGGTGCAGTGGGGCGGAGTTGCCTATATGGGCGACCGGGAGCCCGCCGGCACCGTTCAGATCCAGCACGGCGATATCGGCGCCGGAGTCGTAGCCGGCGACGGTGGCGGTATAGGTCACGCCGGTGCCGACATCCGAAACCGTCACGGTGTCAGCGCCTTTGATGACGTGGTGGCTGGTGAGCACCTCGCCCTCGGCGGTCAGCACGATACCGGAGCCGGCCGCGCCCAGACCATAGGGGCGGATGCCGGCGGTGATGTTCACCAGCGCAGGTTCGGCCACCCGCGAGACCAGATCGACATCCAGCGGCGGCAGCGACGGACCGGCCAGCTCGGCGGTGGTGGCATCGTCGCGGAACGGCCAGCGCGGCAGTTCGCCGCGGTAGCCGAGGAATCCGGTGATGCCGAGGACTGCGGCGACGACCAGTGCCAGGGCGCGCCCGCCCCGGCCGGGCCGACGGCCCCGGGCCGGGTAGGGGCCGGTAGCGCCGCCCGCCGGATCAACCCCGCGCGTGTCGCTGTCCACGGACCCTCCCGATTGCGGTTCGCCCGCCTGCTCGAGCATGTCTGTCTATTGATGTACCAGTATTTCAATGGCTCAGTGCCGCAACAGCCAACATGGCCAGCACCCCGGCCAGGGTGCACAGCAGCGGTCCCCGGGCGGGTTTGCCCGCATGTGCCTCGGGCAGGATATCGGCCGTGGCGAGATAGAGCAGGAAGCCCGCGAAATAGCCGAGATACAGGCCGACGAGTTCGGCGGGCACCCGCACCAGCGTGCCGATGATCGCGCCGACCACCGGGGCGACGGCATCCAGCCCCAGCATGATCAGGCCGCGTGTGCGGGCATTGCCGTACAGCGTGGTCAGGGTGAAGGTGTTGAATCCGTCGGCGAAGTCGTGGCAGATGACCGCGATGGCCACCGCCACGCCGACCGCCACGCCGGCCTGGAAACCGAAGCCGATGCTGAGGCCGTCGAGGGTGGAGTGGAACACCAGGCCCGCGCCCGCGAGCAGGCCCAGCGAGGAGAAGTCGTGATTGTGCCGGTGCGCGACGAATTCGTCCTCGTAGCCGGTGTGCAGGGCCATCGAGCGCTCGATCACGTGCACGGTGAAGAAACCGACCACCGCGGCCAGTAGTGGCACCGGAACGCCGAGCACGATGCGCCTGTCCTGTTCCAGCGCGTCGGGCATCAGATCGAAGGCCACCACGCCCAGCATGACGCCCGCGGCCAGGCCGAGCACCAGCCGTTTGCGATCACCGATGCGCACCGCCAGCAGCCCGCCGATCAGGGTCGCGCACATGGAGAGCAGGGACAGCAGAATGGCCATTCCGCCAGCATGACGCCGTTGGCGGCCCGATTGCCATGCCGCGCCGCTGGTGAGAAATCGAACGATCGGTTGGTCATTTCGGGCATGCGGGAGTAGGCATGACTTCATGAGCACTGCTACCGCCTACGCGGTCTCCGCCCCCGACGCGGCCTTCGAGAAAATCGCCATCGAGCGCCGCGAGCTGGGCCTGTACGACGTGCTGATCGACGTCAAGTACGCGGGTATCTGCCACTCCGACATCCACACCGCCCGCAACGAGTGGCGTGGGACTGCCTACCCGTGCGTGCCCGGCCACGAGATCGCCGGCATCGTGGCCGCGGTGGGCTCCGAGGTGACCCGGCACCGGGTCGGCGATCGAGTCGGGGTGGGCTGCCTGGTCGGCTCCTGCGGACACTGCGACCCCTGTCTGGCCGGCGAACAGCAGTACTGCGAGAACGGGGCGGTCTGGACCTACAACAGCCCGGTGCCCGCCGAACAGCAGGCGGGCGGGCGCACCCTCGGCGGCTACGCCACGCAGATCGTGGTGACCGAGAGCTTCGTGCTGGCCATTCCGGAGGGCATCGGGCTGGATGTGGCCGCGCCGCTGCTGTGCGCGGGCATCACCCTGTTCTCGCCGCTGCGGCACTGGCACGCCGGGCCGGGCAAGCGGGTCGCCATCATCGGTATGGGCGGGCTCGGGCACATCGGCGTGAAGATCGCCGCGGCCATGGGCGCGGAGGTCACCGTGCTCAGCCACTCGCTCTCCAAGCAGGAGGACGGCCTGCGGTTCGGAGCGCACCACTACTACGCCACCGGTGACCGCGACACCTTCAAGAAGCTGCGCGGATCCTTCGACCTCATCATCAATACCGTCTCCGCCGATCTGCCGATCGAGGACTACCTCAAACTGCTGCGGCTGGATGGCAGCCTGGTGGCGCTCGGGCTACCCGAGCAGCCCTACAGCGTGCGGGCTTCCGCGTTGGCGGGCCTCCGCCGTTCGCTGTCCGGCTCGATGATCGGCGGCATTCCGCAGACCCAGGAGATGCTGGACTTCTGCGCCGAGCACGGCATCGGCGCGGAGATCGAGGTGATCGCCGCCGACCGCATCGACGAGGCCTACGAGCGGGTGATCGCCTCCGACGTGCGCTACCGCTTCGTGATCGACGCCGCCACCATGTGAGGCCGCGGGCGGGTTTCGCGCCGGCCGCACGGCCGACGCGAAACACCCTGTGCCGCTTAGTGTCCCGACTGCTCGCGCAGGGCCTGCTTGGCGGCGTCCTGCACCTTGTCGACCGCACCGGCGAACTTGCCGTCGGTCTGCTGGTCCACCAGATCGCCGGCCTTGTCGATCAGCGGCTCCAGCTTGTCGGCGTGCTGACCCGCCAGCTCCGCCGCCTTGCCCGCCGCATCCTTCAACTGGTCGAACATGCCCACGATCCACACTCCTGTCTCGAATCAACCTCCGTGACAGGCTATCTCCGCGGCGCGGAGGGAGCGGCGGGGCTCAGTTCGCGGGCGGCGGGCTGAAGACGCCGAAGCGGTTGCCCGAGGTGTCGAGCAGCTCGGCGAAGACCAGGCCGTTCTTGGCGGTGACGGGCTGCAGGAAGACCTTGCCGCCTTCCTGCTCGGCCGCGGCCAGTACCGCGGGCACGTCCTGGACCAGCACATAGAAGATGGCGTGGTTGCCGGAGGCGTCGTCCTGATGTGCGATACCGCCCGCGGGCATCTCGTTGCCCGGGTAGGTGACGATGTCGTACTTGCCGTCTTCGTCCGGGTCCGGAGCGAAGTTCCAGCCGAACAGTTCCCGGTAGAAGGCCTTCACCTGTTCGGGCTCATTGCTCCCGACCTGGAACCAGGCGACGGTGTTGAAGGGCGGAGTGGTCATCTCTGTCTCCCTGAAGAGTCGTGGTGGATTTCCTTGCCGCACCACGATCTCCAGGCCCGGCGACAACCCTGTGTCGGTGTTTCCGGATTATTTGTCGGTCTTCGCCCGCCTAGCCGAGCGAGATCATCCGCACCTCGTGCACCGCCTCGTCCGGGCGGCACATGTCGATGGTCCGCTCCGGCCCCGTCCACTCCGTCAGCTCGATGCCCTTCATCCGGTCGAGCCGGAAGTTGCGCGGTTCGTCGCGCAGCCGGCACCAGGCCAGCAGATACCAGCCATTGGTCCCGTGCAGCAGCGCCACCGGCTCCACCTCACGCTCGCTGAGCACCCCCGAGCCATCCAGATATTCGATGCGCAGCACGCGCCGCGCCACCACCGCCTGCTCCACCTCGGCCGGGATCGGCATCGGCGCGACGGCCTCCGGCGACTCCAGCAGGCGGACCCGCAACGCCAATTGCCGTGCCGCGTCGGCATTCTGCTGGGACATGGCGGCCAGGATCTTGCGCAGGGCACTGCGCCCGGCCGCCGCGAAGGGCCCATCGTCGGCGCGGGCCACGGCGACCGCCAGCGCCACCGCCTCGGCCGCGGTGAAGTTCAGCGGCGGCAGCGACATGCTCTTCTCCAGCGCGTACCCACCCCGCCGCCCCACATCGGCGTAGATGGGCACCCCCGACTGCTGCAGCGCGCTGATGTCCCGCTCGACGGTGCGCACGCTCACCCCGTGCCGCGCGGCCAATTCCCGTGCGGTCCGCAGCCGCGGGGACACTGCCCGCAACTCCTCGACAATCGCGTAGAGCCGATCCGTGCGGTTCACGCCCACACGGTAGCGGCACCCACCGACAATCCCGGGTCGGCGCTCAACGACCCGACTTCCAGGGCGGATCCGGCGGCACCTGATCCCCCTTCTGGTTGTAGGTGTCGTTGTACTGCTTCTCGGTTTCGGGATCGTCCACCGGCTGATCGCTCTTACCCGTCGGATCCATGCCCACTGCCTTTCTCGAAAACCTGTGTCCCGCACGCTAATCGTCGGTTCATGACCGATTCGTGACCCGGACGCACGGAACCCCGGCCCGATCGGAGGATCGGACCGGGGTTCCGGGAGCGCTACTGCCTCAGGCGGTCTCGCCTGCGGCGGCCTCCGCGCGGCGGCGGACGCGGCGGGCCGCGGCGACCATATTGCGCAGGGACGGGTCGAGCTGCCAGTGGTGGCGGGTCTTCAGGCCGCCGTCCGGGTTGGCCCACAGGCGTTCCGGGGTGACGGCCTCCGCTGCGGCGGTGAGCAATTCGTCCAGCTCGTCGATGTCCGGGATCCGGGCGGAGCGGGACTCGTACACACCCGGGCCGACGCCGTGGGTGAGACCGCGGCCTTCGGCGCAGTCCTCCTTCAGCGCCTCCAGCACCCACTCGATGGAGCGGGTGGCAACGATGGCGGTGACGTCCGCGTCGAGTTCCTCGATGGCCGCCACCACGTCACCGCGGCTGGAATAGCCGATGTGCGTGTGGATCTGGGTTTCCGGAGCGACGCCGGAGGTGGCCAGCTTGAACGCGCCGACGGCCCAGCGCAGGTATTCGGCCTGGCCCTTCTTGCGCAGCGGGAGCAGCTCGCGGATGGACGGCTCGTCCACCTGGATGATGGCGATGCCCGCCTTCTCCAGATCCACCACCTCGTCGCGGATGGCCAGCGCCACCTGGTCGGCGGTCTCGTAGAGCGGCTGATCCTGGCGCACGAAGGAGCGGGCCAGCATGGTGACCGGTCCGGTGACCATGCCCTTGACCGGCTTGTCGGTGAGGGACTGGGCGTAGGTGGTCCAGGACACCGACATGGGCTCGGGGCGCGACACGTCGCCGTACACGATCGGCGGTCGCACGCATCGGGATCCGTACACCTGCACCCAGCCGAAGTGGGTGGTGGCGAAGCCGTCCAGCAGCTCCGCGAAGTACTGGATCATGTCGTTGCGCTCGTGCTCGCCGTGCACCAGCACGTCGAGGCCGATGTCCTCCTGCAGCCGGATGGTGGACTCGATCTCGGCTTCGATGCGCTTGCGGTACTCCTCGTAGGACAGCCGGCCCTGGCCGAGGTCGTGGCGCGCCTGCCGGGCCGTCTCGGTCTGCGGGAACGAGCCCAGCGTGGTGGCGGGCACCACCGGCAGCCGAAGCTTGGCCTGCTGCGCGACCTTTCGCGTCTCGTAGGGCTCGCGCACCCGCATCTGCGGGGTGACGGCGTAGACGCGCTGGCGCACCGCGTGCTTCTGCTTGAAGTGCACCGAGGTCGGCTTCCGGCGCCACTTCTCCGAGGGGCCCTCGGTGAGCGCCTTGGCCAGCGAAACCACTTCCAGCACCTTCTGTTTGGCGAAGGCGAGGCGGTCGGCGACGGGACCCTCGAGCTCGTATTCGACGAGCACGTCGTAGGGCACGTGCAGCAGCGTGGCGCCGGTGGAGACCACCATGTCGGGGCAGACCTGGGCGAGGGCGTTCAGGTATTCCAGCGTCACGAACCGGTCGGCACGCCACACATTGGTGCCGCTGATGACACCGGCGTAGAGCCGCTTGCGCTTGATGCCGGGGATCTTGGCCAGTTCCTCCGGCACGACCCGGTAGCTGGCCAGGTCGAGACCGATGGCCTCCACCGCAGTGCGGCACAGGATTTCGATGGCCGCGCCGAAATCGCCGTACTGCCCGGTGACCAGCATGCGCGGGCGCAGCGGGGCCTTGGACAGCCGCTGGTAGGTCTTCTCGAACAGCTCCATCGTGGACGGCGAACGGTCGCTGGTGAAACAGGGCTCGTCCAGCTGCACGCAGGTGGCGCCGCGCTTGGCGAGGATCTCGAACAGTTCCTCGTACACCGGCAGCAGCTTGTCCAGCAGCACCAGCTTGTCGAATTCGGTCTCGCCGGGAACATGGCCGGTCTTGGACAGCAGCAGCAGCGACAGCGGTCCGAGGATCACCGGCCGCAGCTCGATGCCGGCCGCTTTGGCGCGATCGAACTCGTCCAGCAGCGCCTCGGGGTGCAGCGAGAATTCGGTGTCGGGCTCGAGTTCCGGCTGCCGGTAGTGGTACGGCGTGTTCAGCAGCTTCACCAGCTCCAGCGGCGGCAGATCCGGCCGGCCGCGAGCCATCAGGAAGTAGAAGTCCAACGGGTCCAAGCCTTCTCGGAAGGACTCGAACCGCTGGGGGACCGCCCCGAACAGCAGCGCGTTGTCGAGAATGTGGTCGTAGAAGGAGAAGGTGTTGCCCGGGACCTGGGTCAACCCGGTGGCGGCCAGCTCCAGATACTGGCTCTCCTGGATCTCGCGCCCGACCGCGAGCAGTTCGTCACGAGAAAGCGTGCCGTGCCAATATGACTCCAAAGCACGCTTGAGTTGCCGGTGCTCTCCGATTCGCGGGTAACCCAGGATGCTCGATCCGAACCCACCGCTGACGTTGACCATGAACGGACACTCCTTCCGAGCTGCCGGTCCTGCTCGACCTGTTTGCAGCTTATGCCCGGTTGAGGTGCACGCCGCCACAAGCCCGGCGACGCGCACCTTGGTAAAAGATGCTCCGCACTCTCACGGCGCCGTGGCCGAAGGCCCGGCGAGCTCCGCGACCCAACGCGACAACTGATTTCGCAAGGTTCGGGGTAACTCGCCGGGTGCGTCCAAAGTCGGTTCGGCACCCAACCGCCGGCACGGGTGCGAGACGCCGACGGCTCTCAGCCGCCCGCTAAGTACGCGGGGAGGCGGAATTGTACTGGTAGAAGCCGGCACCGGCCTTCTTGCCCAGCAGGCCGGCCTCGACCATGCGCATGAGCAGCGGCGGCGCGGAGTACAGCGGCTCCTTGAACTCCGCGTACATGGAGTCCGCGATGGACTTCACGGTGTCGAGGCCGACCAGGTCGGTGAGCGCCAGCGGGCCCATCGGGTGGGCACAGCCCAGCACCATGGCCTTGTCGACGTCTTCCTTGGTGGCGAAACCGGATTCGACCATGCGGATGGCGGAGAGCAGGTAGGGCACCAGCAGTGCGTTCACCACGAAGCCGGAGCGGTCGGCGGAGCGCACGACCTGCTTGCCCAGGATGTCGGCGGCGAACTGCTCGGCGCGCTTGGTGACGGTCTCGGTGGTCTTGAGGGTGGTGACCAGCTCGACGAGCGGCAGCACCGGCACCGGGTTGAAGAAGTGCATGCCGACCACCCGCTCCGGGTTGTTGGTCGCCACGGCGATCTTCATGATCGGAATGGAGGAGGTGTTGGAGGCCAGCACCGCGTTCGGATCGGTGACGACCTTGTCGAGTTCGGCGAAGATGGCGGTCTTCACGTCCTCGTTCTCCACGACGGCCTCGACGACCAGCTGACGGTCGGCGAAGTCGCCGAGGTCGGAGGTGAAGCGCAGCCGCCAGGCGGCCTGCTCCCGCTCGCGCTCGGTGATCTTGCCGCTGGACACCCCGCGGTCCAGCGACCGCAAAATGCGGGCACGGCCGGCGGCGGCGAGTTCCCGGGTCTGTTCGAAGACGAGGACATCGACATGTGCCCGGGCGCAGACTTCTGCGATCCCCGCACCCATCTGTCCGGCGCCGATAATGCCGACGCGCTGAATCTTTTCGCTGCTCACGTCCCGCTCCGTTCCGCCTCCCCGCAACTTTTGCGGGCGGCTGAGTGCCGTTGCCACTTCTGCATCCGTGCCTGCGTCGAGTGCCGAACCGATTTCGGTCGTACCCGGTGAGTTACCCCTACCGGTACGAAATCAGTTGTCACGTATCGAACGCCGCCAGTCGGCCGTCGTGGCTGTGGGTGAAGGCGTCGGACTAACTTTTTCGACCCTGCGCCTTCTTAAGGTCTTTGCAAAAAACGCTATAGGAAGATGCCCTCCCCGCCGGGGCTGTCGACGGGAAGGGCGGGTGAACTTCGCCGGGAGAGGGCTTGCCATCCCCTCCCGGCGAAGTTCCGGGTCCCCGGGGCGGCCGAGGTTGTGATGCGACTGCCGCCCCGAGGGTTGTCCACGCCACCGCCTCTCCGGGTATTCAGCGGGCGGCCAAGAGCCGTCGTCGCCATGCACCCGAGCCGGCGGTTGGGTGGCGAACCAATTTCGATCGTCACCGGGGAGTTACCGGATTCTCACGAAATCAGTTGTCACCTTGGGAAACTCAGTGGAACTGGCCCTCTTCGGTCGAGCCCTTCAGCGCAGCGGTGCTGGTGTTGGGGTCAACGGTGGTGGCGATGGTGTCGAAGTAGCCGGCGCCGACCTCACGCTGGTGCTTGACGGCGGTGAAGCCACGCTCGGCGGCGGCCTTGAACTCGCGCTCCTGCAGGTCGACGAAGGCGGTCATGCCCTCGCGGGCGTAGCCGTAGGCCAGGTCGAACATGCCGTAGTTCAGCGAGTGGAAGCCGGCCAGGGTGATGAACTGGAACTTGAAGCCCATGGCGCCGAGCTCACGCTGGAACTTCGCGATGGTCGCGTCGTCCAGGTGCGCCTTCCAGTTGAAGGACGGCGAGCAGTTGTAGGCCAGCAGCTGGTCCGGGAACTCGCCACGGACGGCCTCGGCGAACTTGCGCGCGACCTCGAGGTCCGGCACGCCGGTCTCCATCCAGATGAGGTCGGCGTAGGGGGCGTAGGCCTTGGCACGCGCGATGCAGGGCTCGATGCCGTTCTTGGTACCGAAGAAGCCCTCGGCGGTACGGGTGCCATCCAGGAACTCACGGTCGCGCTCGTCCACATCGGAGGTGATGAGGGTGGCGGCCTCGGCGTCGGTGCGGGCGATGATCACCGACGGCACGTCGGCGACGTCGGCGGCCAGACGCGCGGAGGTCAGGGTGCGGATGTGCTGCTGGGTGGGGATCAGCACCTTGCCGCCCAGGTGGCCGCACTTCTTCTCGGAGGCCAGCTGGTCCTCCCAGTGCACGCCGGCCGCGCCGGAGGCGATCATGGCCTTCTGCAGCTCGTAGGCGTTCAGCGCGCCACCGAAGCCGGCCTCGGCGTCGGCGACGATCGGGGCCAGCCAGTTGGCGACCGAGGTGTCACCCTCGACCTTGGCGATCTCGTCGGCGCGCAGCAGCGCGTTGTTGATGCGGCGGACCACGGCCGGAACCGAGTTGGCCGGGTACAGCGACTGGTCCGGGTAGGTGTGGCCGGACAGGTTCGCGTCACCGGCGACCTGCCAACCCGACAGGTAGATGGCCTTCAGGCCGGCACGGACCTGCTGCACGGCCTGGTTACCGGTGAGGGCGCCCAGGGAGTTGATGTAGTCCTCGTTGTTGACGAGATCCCAGAGGATCTCGGCACCGCGACGGGCGAGGGTGTGCTCCTCGACGACAGTGCCCTGCAGCTTCACGACCTGCTCGGCGGTGTAGTTGCGGGTGACGCCCTTCCAGCGGGGGTTGGTGTCCCAATCGTGCTGGATTTCCGCAGCGGTCTTCGGGGTGCCGACCTTCGACATCTCTGACTCCACTTCTTCGTTCGGTCTCGGTAGCCCCGCGGATCGAACCATGCGCCGGATGAGGGAGCGAGGATGTTCGACCACTGCTGGAGCGGCAATTTGCAGACTTGCTAGGCCCGCGAGGTGTACTTCCACACGATGGCACAGGAAAAAATATGCGTCTACCTGTTGCAAGTGTGAATCCCCGCTAGCTTTCACCAGCATTTTGCTAAGCCTGCAAAATTTGCTTGCGAATAGCAGCGGTGAAATCTACTTGCCAGTAGCGCTGACGTGCGGTTTTGCATAACGCCCGTACTGTTTGCGTGACGGGGGCCACCGGCGCATGACGCGCCGACGGCAGTCCGGATGTGAGCACCTTCACAGAGCATTCCGATCTTGATGGTTGTGAGGCGAGCCACCAGGGTGCCCGCTTCGGACCATTCGGTTGAACTGAAGACTCGTGATCTAGCACCGCTAGACAATATAGCTCCGCCTTGTTATCGTTGCTTCAGTTCCTAGCACAGCTAGATCACGCCGAAAGAGGCCCCCATGCTCGTCCTGACCGGCCAGTTCCTCGCCGCCCTCGCCGTCCTCGCCAATGCCGTCGTCTACGGCACCGACTGGTGCGCCGCCCTCATCATGCGATCCGTCTACCGCCGCCTCGACGACGCCTCCGTCACCGTCAGCGCCGGCTGGGGCCACTACTACGGCGACAAGCGCATGCCGATCTTCGGCGCCGGCGGCGTCGTCACCGCCGCCCTCACGCTGATCGTCGCCGTGGTCTCCGGCCACACCGGCGCGGCCGTCGCCGCCGCCGTCGCACTGGTCGCCCTGATCGCCTGGCTGGCCTTCTACGTGAAGGTGGCCAAGCCGGTGAACACCGCCCAGAAGGCCGCCGCCCAGTCCGGGGTCATCCCCGCCGATGCCCGTGCGCTGCAGGACAGGTGGGACAGCATCATCAACCTCCGGGTGGCCCTGCAGTTCATCGCCCTGTCCGGCCTGCTCGCCGCCCTGGCCCTCTTCTGAGCCACCCGCATTCGCCGCTGCTGAGCCACCCGCACACGAAGGCCCCGCACCAAACTCGGTGCGGGGCCTCGTTGTTGCCCGGACGAGACGGGATCAGCGGCTGGGTAGCGGCCGCCGGGCTCGGGCACGTCCACCCCGCAGTGATTGCCATCGATCCGATCCTCCGTTCGATTCGGACCCCGCCCCGACCCGGCACCGCCCGACACCTCCATTGGATCGCCCCGGAGCGGCCGGGCCGCTACCCGATCGACCCGGGATTTGTTCTCCGCCCGATCCGGCCGTGACCTGCGGCGGACTGCCGGGCGACCGCCTTTGTTTCCCCGCGGGCGGACGACTTCTTCGCTACGCCGGACGCGAATCCAGCTGTCTGCCAACTGAATACAGCCCGATCTCCGACTGCCGGGCGCGGCCGGGCGGGCGAGGAGGTCTCCGATGACGCGGCGGCGCGCTGCCGGTTGCCAGGGTCCGGGCGGTGAGGCAATCCCTGATGGTCGCTTGGTCAGCGAAGGTGCGCGGGCGGGACTACCCTGCTCGCGTGAGTCCCGAACGCTGCGATGGAATTCTGCTCGCGGCCGGTGCCGGTCGGCGATATGGCATGCCGAAAGTGCTGGCCGAGGACGGTCGCTGGCTACGCGGGGCGGTGGCGGCGCTGCGGGACGGCGGGTGCGCGCGAATCTTCGTGGTACTGGGGGCAACCGGGCCCGCCTACCGCGCACCGGGCGGCGAGTGGCAGGTATCGCAAACCTCGGGCATCGCCCTGCCCGAGGAAGTCCACCCGGTCTGGGCGGCGGACTGGGACCTCGGCCTGAGCGCCTCCACGCGGGCGGGTCTGGCGGCGGCCGCGGCACCGGGCCTCAGCGCCGGGAGTGCCACGGCGACGAATCACGGCACAGCCCCCGCGGAATTGGTCGCGATCATGCCGGTGGATACGCCGGACGTCGGGCCCGCGGTGGTCGAGCGGGTGATCGCGGCGGCGCGGGCGAGCGAGAGCCGGTTGGCGCGGGCGTTCTTCGGGACCACGCCCGGGCATCCGGTGGTGCTGGGACGCGCGCACTGGGCGGGGGTGTGCGCGAGCGCGGAGGGAAATTCGGGGGCAGGCACTTATTTACGACAACGAGCGGATATGGTGTGCGTCACGTGCGATGACCTCGCAACGGGGATCGATCGGGATTATCCGGCGGACACCGCACTGTGATCGGGAGCATGTGATGCGGGAAATCGTCGACGACCTTCTTCGAATTTGGCACAGCGGGCGCACCGGGGGGCTGGCCACTCTGGTTCGGACACAAGGCGCTACACCCGTGCCGATCGGGTCGGCCATGGTGGTGGACGCCGACGGGCGGGCCTTCGGATCGATCTCGGCGGGCTGCGCCGAGGCCGCAGCCTACGAGGCCGCCATCGACTCGGCGCACACCGGACGGCGCGGGCTGCAGAGATTCGGACCGGGCAGCGGGCTCGACGCGCAGATGGACTGTGTCGGCACTCTGGACGTGTTCACCGAACCCTTCTCCCGCAGGCACTTTCCCGAATTCCCGGATGTGGCAGCCGATATGGCGGCCCAGCGGCAGGTCACCGTCTTCACCGTGGTCTGGCATTCGGACCCGGATGTGATCGGCCAGCACCTCATCACCGACCGCAAGCACGGCACCGAGCTGGTCTCGCTCCCCGACTCCGATGTCTTCGTGTCCTCGTTCGCCCGCCCGCCGCACCTGATCCTGGTGGGGGCCAACGCTTTCGCGAGCGCGCTTGCCACCCAGGCCCGGCTGCTCGGCTACCGGATCACCATCGTGGACGCCCGCCCCACCTTCGCCAATCCGACCGCCTACCCGGGCTGCGAGGTGGTGGTCGACTGGCCGCACCGCTACCTCAACACCCTCGCCTCGGCCGGGGAGATCGGCACCGACACCGCCATGGTGGTGCTCTCGCACGACCCGAAGTTCGAAATCCCTTTGCTCACCGTGGCTTTGCGACTACCCGAGCTGGGGTACCTGGCCGCCCTGGGCACCCCGGCATCGCACGCACATCGGCTGGAGGCCCTGCAGGCGGGCGGCTTCACCGACGAGACCCTGTCCCGCCTGCACTCCCCCGCCGGTCTCGACGTGGGCGCCCGCACCCCCGCCGAGACCGCCGTGTCGATCGCCGCCGAACTGCTGGCGGTCCGCAACGGCACCTCCGCCGAACCGCTGTCCGCCTCCTCCGGCGGGGGCCGCCGGCACGTGCAGCTGGCGCGCTGACTCGGCACTGATGCGCTGACTCGACTCTGATGCGCTGAGCTACTTCAATTCGGGGTGCTCGGCGAAGACCTCTCTGAGCACCGAGAGGTCGAACAGCTTGTCCGCCTTGATATCGATCTTGGCCTTGGCCAGCGCCACGATGTTCTGCTCGATCAGCGCGTCGGTCATGGTGAACAGCCCGTTGGCCTTGGAGTCGGCCGATTCGACCAGCCCGTTCTGCGCCTGCGCCTCCATGGTCTGCTCGCGCAGCTCCAGGCGCTGATCCTTGCCGTACACCTCGACGGCCAGCCGCGCCGCCTCGCCCGGGTTGGCGACGGCGTCCTTCCAGCCCTTGATCTCCGCCGTCAGGAACGCCTTGAGCTTGTCGCGCTCCTTGTCGATGGTCTGCTGGCTCACCGTCAGCGTCTCCGCGACCAGCGGCAGCCCGAAGTCGGCGAACAGGAAGTTGTAGTTCTGGAACCCCTTGGTGGCCAGGGTGATCGGCTCATTCGTCGCGTAGCTCACCCAGCCGTCCACCTCACCGTTGGCCAGCGGCGTCGGATCGTATTGCGCGGGCACGATGGTGACGTCGGAGGGCGACATGCCATTGGCGGTCAGCAGCGCATTGAAGATGAGCTGATTGGTGTCCTGCACACCGATCTTGCGCCCCTTCATGCCCTGCGGATTGAGGATCGGACTCTTGCTGGAGCTCACGATGCAGAAGGGATTCTTCTGATACGTGGTGCCGACGATCTTGGCGGACAGGCCCTCCAGAATCGCGGGCGCGGTGGTCTGCGGCGCGGACATGCCGATCCAGATCTTGCCGGTGCCCAGCCCCGCCTCCACGGAGGTGCTGGCCGCGCCGCCCGCGATCAGATTCACCGACCCGAATCCGGCGTCCTTGTAATAGCCCTTGGAATCGGCGAAGTACTCACCGGCGAATTCGATGTTCTTCAACCAGGACAGCTGCACGGCCACCGTCCCGTACTTGGAACCGTCGGCGACCGAGCCATTGCCGGAGCCCGAGGAGTCCTTACCGCACGCGGCCAGCAATCCGGCCCCGCCCACCGCCGCACCGGTCAATCCGGCGTAGCGGAGGAAGGATCGCCGACCCATGGACAACTGCGAGGCCGAATCCGGCCGGAACACACCACTCATGCGGCGAATGTAAGCCGTTTCGATTTCCGATTTTTTGCTTTTCCGCAGGTATTTGTGTGCGCCGCGTTAACTCGTGTGCTCATTCCCGGCTCCGTTCCGGCGAGAACCGCGCCAGCACCAGGTTTTCCAGCACGCCCACCACCGCGTAGGCGAACACCGACACCACCGTGACCAGCGCGATCGACGCCCAGAGCCGGTTGTACTGGAAGGTGGGGATGGCGCGGATCAGCCCCGCGCCCAAACCGGTTCCGCTGCCCAGCCATTCGCCGAGCAGCGCACCGATCAGCGCGCCCGGCACCGAGACCCGGGCGGCCGCGAACACCGCGGGCAGTGCGGCCGGGACCGCCACCATGCGCATGGCCGTCCAGTTCGAACCCCCGTAGGCCAGTACCAGTTCCGTGGCCTGCCGGGGCGCGGATCGCAAGCCGGTCATGATCATCACCAGGGCCGGGAAGAACACCACGATGGCGGCCATGACGGTGACGCCGAGCAGTCCGCGCCCGAACACCAGCACGATGATCGGGGTGATGGCCACCAGCGGGACCGATCGCAGCAGCATCGCCACCGGCATGAACGCCTGCGCCACCGCGGGAACGCCGATGAACAGCGCCGCCACCACCAGTGCCGCGCCCATGCCCGCGCCGAAGCCGATCACCGCGTCCCGCAGGGTGATTCGCATTTCGTCGAAAATCACCTGACGGGCGCCGGCGGAAGTCGGTCCGGTCACCAGGTACTTCCACACGTCCCCCGGACTCTTGCCGACCAGCCCGACCTGCGGATACAGCTTCAGGAAGCCGTACCACAGGGCCACCAGCAGAATCAGCGAAACCAGTAGTGGCAGCAGGAATCTCCCGATCGGCCGCAGCAGGTTCAGCAGCTGCCCGGCCCGGCCCGCCGCCGGGTTCGCGACCTTGTCGGTCATCATGCCTCCGCTCGCGTCCACGGCACGGCCACCCGCGCCACCAGCGCCACCAGCGCATAGCCGAGCCCGGCCAGCGCGGCCGCGGCCAGCGCCATGCCCCAGGTGCGCGGCACGTTGTAGGCGGTCTGCGCGGCCGTCAGGGCCACCCCGATGCCGCTGTCCACGCCGCCCAGGTACTCGCCGATGATCGCACCCAGTACCGCGGAGGGCGCGGCAATCTTCAAGGCGGCCAAGGTATTCGGCAGGGCGGCGATCAGCTGTACCCGGGTCAGCCGCTGCCAGCGGCCGCCGCCGTAGGCGCGCACCAGATCCAGGCTGGTGCGGTCCGCGGACCGCAATCCGGATACGGTGCCGACCATGGTGGTGAAGAAGCAGTACATGGCCGCCAGGAACACCGTCGGCGTGCGCCCGCCGAACACCACCAGGATGATCGGCCCCAGCGCCAGCAGCGGCGTGCAGTAGCTCAGGATGGCCAGCTGGGTGACCAGCATTTCGATCGGCGGGATCAGCACCACCAGCACCGCCAACGCGATGGCCAGCGCATTGCCCCACAGAAACCCTTGCAGCGCACCCCAGGCCGTGATCCGGAAGTTGGGTCCGTACAGCGCCCAGCCGTCGGTGTACATGGTGTGCAGCACGGTCCACGGGCTCGGGACGGTGCCGCCCGCGACGCGCAGTTCGGCGAGCAGGGTCCACAGCGCCAGTAGCACGAGAATGCCCGCCAAGCCGCCCAGCCTGGTTATCCGCAGACTCTCTCTCATTGCGCCCCAGTTCATTCCGATGCCACCCCGCCCCGGCCACTGCGCCCGAACAGCAGCTCCGACAGATAGTCGTGCAGCTTGTGGAATTCGGGCGTGCGCATCATCTCCGGTGTGCGGGGCCGCGGCAGGTCGATGTTCACGACCTCCACCACCCGCCCGGGCCGCGGGCTCATGACGGCCACCACGTCGGAGAGGAAGACCGCCTCGGCGATGCCGTGCGTGACCATCAGTGTGGTGGCGGGTTTTTCGGTCCAGATGCGTAGCAGTTCGAGGTTCAGCCGCTGCCGGGTCATATCGTCGAGCGCGCCGAAGGGTTCGTCCAGCAGCAGCACCGTCGGCCGGACCACCAGCGCGCGGGCGATCGAAACCCGTTGCCGCATACCGCCGGACAGCTGCGCGGGCTTGGCCTTCTCGAAGCCCTCCAGGCCGACCAGCCGGATCAGATCCGCGACCAGCTCCCGGTCCGCGGGCAGCCCCGCCACCTGCAGCGGCAGCTTGATATTGGATTCCACACTGCGCCAGGGCAACAGCGCCGAATCCTGGAACGCGATCCCGAACTCGTGCCGCCTGCGCAGCTCGGCCGGCGTCTCACCATTGATCTTCGCGGTCCCCGCCGAGGGCGACTCCAGATCCGCGAGAATCCGCAGGATGGTGGACTTCCCGCACCCGGAGGGCCCCAGCAGCGACAGGAACGCGCCCTGCGCGGTATGCAGATCCACCGTGTCCAGGGCCGGCACCACCCGCCGCCCGGAGCGGAAGGTCTTGCTCAGCCCGCTGATGTGAATACCCGTCCCCGCGGCGGCTTCCGAACTCATAGCGCCAACGGTAAGTGCCGGGAATTGCACGCAGATTGCAAATGAGCAGACGAGATGACCTATTTGTTACGCAGCGGGAATGCGAAACTTGCCAGAGTTGGGTCTCACCACCAGGCCGGGGGTTCGAACCAGTCGCGCGCCTCCCGGCGGAACAGCAGCACGATCACCGCCAGCGAGACCAGCGGCCCCAGCGGCCCCGGCGGCCGCCCCGCGGTGATCGACGGCACCGTCCACAGCATGTTCATGACCGCCACGAGAATCGCCCCGATGCGCACCGACTGCCCCTCGGAGTTGAATATCAGCGCGACCAGACCGAGCAGGAACGCCGGGATGAACGGCACCGCGGTCCCGATCGCGGCCTTGGCTCCCAGCAGCCATCCCGAAGACGCTACGCAGATCGCGCCCAGCCCCGCGATTCCCAGCGCGAGCACCTGCGCCGCACGCACCACCCGGGGCATTCGATAACTGTCGTCCACACCCGACCCCCGATCGGGTTGAGTTCCTAGGTCCGACACTCCCCCAACCTAACCCGGGACAATCCCCGGTCGCCGCCACCACGCCGCCGCGCGGTTCAGTTCACAGCTCCTCATATACGGCGTGTCCGCGGAGTGTCACGGCCGGACAGCGACGGATTCGAGTTCCCGCACCCGCACGGTGGGCAGCAGCCGATCCCGCAGCACCCGATCGATCTCGCCCGCGACCGGAATGACCACGGCGGCAGCGGAAGTGGCGACCGCGTCGGCGAGCAGCTCCGGCCAGTCCGGTGTGGTGCCGGCGGCCAGCGCGGCGATGATGGCCGCCACCGCCGCGTCGCCCGCCCCGGTGGGGTTGCCCGCCAGCGGTTTCGGCAGCGCCGCCGTCCAGGCCCGGGTCGGGGTGACCGCCACCATGCCCGCGCCGCCCCGAGTCACCACCACCGTGCCCACGCCGTCGGCGATGAGCGGATCGACGGCCGCGAGGATCTCCGGAATGGTGCCCGCCGGGCGGCCGGTGAGGAGCTCCAGCTCCTCGACATTGGGGGTGAGCACGACGCCGGGCACGCGCGCGGCCAATTCCAGCGGCTGGCCGTCGAAGTCGCAGATCGTGGGCACGCCCCGGGCGATGGCGGTGCGCGCCAGCTCGGCGGGCAGGCCCGGGCTCACCCCGCCGGGCAGCGAACCCGAGATGACCAGGCCGCTCATATCCGAGAGCAGGCCCGCCACCCGCACCCGCAGCTGATCCGCCGCGTGCGGTTCGGTGACCCGCGGGCCGGGCTCCCAGAGCGCGGTGGCGGTGCCGTCATCGGATTCGCTGATCACCACCGTGCGACGGACCCACGGCAGCGCGTGTACGAAATCCACGGGCATCTCGAGTTCCGCGGCGGCCGCGAAGGAATGGTCCGAGAAGCCGGTGGCGCGGGCGTATTTGCCGAGCTGGTTCAGCACCCGCGTGACATTGATGCCGCGCCCGCCCAGCCGCTGATCCACCGACCGCACCCGCTGCGCCCGGCCCCGCTCGAAATGCTCCACCCGGTAGGTCATGTCGTAGGCCGGGTTCAGGGTCACGGTGAGGATCACCCCATCATCTCGGCACGTCACGGCACCGGATGCAACCCCTGCGCGGCAAAGTGGCACCGAATGTCGTTGCCATTCGGAGATATTCGAGGGGCAGGATGTCGGCCGTGCATCCGCTCCCACCGAAACACCTGCTGCTGCAGGCCTGCCGTGGCCTGCCCCCCGACGACCATCCGGTGCTGCGCTGCGCCGGCTTACTCGCGGACCTGCACGAGCGGCGGCTCACCAGAGCGGGCGGCACCGATCGGATCGACCACGACCGGGCGCGGCTGGTGCTCGATATCGACAGCTGGGTGGCGGCCGAACTCCCCAAGGCCGCCCGCGACGCCCACCTGCACACCGAGACCGTGGGGACGGTGGTGGACCGGCTGGCGCAATTCTCCGCGCTCGCCTACCTGTCCCTGGCCATGTCGCCCGACGACGCCGTGCACGATGCCGCCCAGCGGCTCACCGAACTGGCCATCGCCTACGAGCATCTGGCGGGTGAGCTGGCCGCGGGCCGCCGCCGGCTGCCGAACCTGACCGGCACCCGCGACTACGAATCCTGACCGCGACACGAATCTTGACCGCGGCCGGCGGTGCCCGGCGAGGGGCGGGGCACCACCGGCCACAAGGTGGACCATGCGCAATCCACCGTCGAAGTCTCCCGAACGGCACGAGCTCACAGGGAATCCGCGTGGGAGATGCGGTGGCAGTTCCTGTGTCCCGTCACCTGACAACCGTCCGGTCGAGCGTCGACACGTGAATCATGTCGCCCGAAACTCGGAGCGTGCCCTGTTCCAGCTGTGAATCGTCTGTGAGGAGGGTCCCCACTCTCGAGACTCTCAGGGGCTTCGCCCCCCGAACCCCCAGGGCAATTTCGGGGCTCCGCCCTCGCATCCCCGGGAATCCACCCAGCAGCGCCTCGGAAGGGGCGAGAGCGGCATCGCCCCCTGACTATCTGGTGCCGGGCAGCAGGGCGCGGATGGTGTCGATGGTGTCGGCTTGGTGGGGTTCCTTGTCGGGGCGGTAGCGGACTACCCGGGCAAAACGGAGGGCTACGCCGCCGGGGTAGCGGGGGCTGGTCTGGACGCCGTCGAGAGCGATTTCGACTACCAGTTCGGGGTAGAGGTAGACGGTGTTGCCGTCGCGTTTGCGTTCATGGCGCGGGAATTCGGCCGTCTGCCAATGGAGTAGCGCGTCGGTGAGGCCCTTGAACGTTTTGCCGACCATGATCGGGTCGCCGCCCTCGGGGTCGCGGGCGCCCAGGTGGAGGTTGGAGAGGTAGCCGGTGCGGCGGCCGTAGCCCCATTCCGCGCCGAGCACGATGAGGTCGAGGGTGTGGGTGGGTTTGATCTTCTGCCAGGAGCGGCCGCGGCGGCCGGCGGCGTAGGGGGCGTCCAGGGATTTGATCATGATGCCCTCGTGACCCCCGGCCAGCGCGCCGTCGAAGTATTCGGCGGCGGCTTCCGGGTCGGGGGCGATGAGGGCCGGAATGGTCAGGCCGCAGGCCACCGCGGTGAGAGCCTCGCGGCGCGTGCGCAGCGGGGCGTCCAGCAGGTCGGCGCCGTCGAGGTGGAGGCAGTCGAAGAAGTAGGGGTGCAGCAGCAGTTCCTGGGAGGTGGCGGCGCCGAAGCGGCTCATGGTCTCCTGGAAGGGCCGCGGGCGGCCGGAGTCGTTGAGCGCCAAGGTTTCTCCGTCGAGGACGACACTGGTGCAGTCCAGCTGCCGCACCACCTCGACCAGTTCGGGCACGCTCGCGGTGATGTCGCGCAGGGTACGGGTGAACACCCACACCCGCTCGCCGTCGCGATGCACCTGGATGCGGGCGCCGTCCATCTTGTGCTCGACGCTGGCCCGCCCCTCGAATTCGGCCATCGCCTCCTCGAGGGTCGCGCCGGGCGAGGCCAGCATGGGCTGGATCGGCCGCCCGACCTCGAGCCGGAACGCGGCCAGGGCCTCGACGCCGCCGGTGCGCGCCGCGACGGCGGTGACCGGCAGCCGCCCGGACAGCATGTGGGCCCGCCGCACCGCCTCGATCGGCACGTCGAAGGCGGCGGCCACCGCCTCGGCGACGATCGCGGTCAGCGCGCCCTGCCGCATCTCCCCGGTCAGCAGGCGGAGCAGGAATTCGTGCTCATGCTGGGTCGCGGCCCCGAACAGGGTGGCCAGCAGTTCCTGTCGTCGCGCCGCCGACCCGCTGCCGCCGACCTCGGCCAGCTCGCTGAAAGAGGTGTCCACCTCGTCCACGGACAGCGTGGGCACCGCGGCCGGCTCGACCGCGAGCGTGGTCAGCGTGCGCCAGCCCGTTCCGATCCGCCCCTGCGGCAGCTCGCCGGACAACCAGGCCACGACCTGCGCCAACTCTTGCGGCGCCGCCTGCTTCAGCAGGTCGGCAAAGATCTTGATCTTGTTCTTTCGCGACGACGTCGCCCGCACACCCTGTGACGCCTCAACCACATCGGACAAGAGCACCCGTCGACGGTAACCCGGGCGACCGACAACGATGTGACACACAGCGCAGCAGCTCTGCTAACTCTCACGTTGGCAACGATGCGAAGACACCAATAAACTCGGGCACATGGCCAAGACTTACGTCGGTGCGCGGCTGCGACAGCTGCGTACCGAGCGCGGTTTGAGTCAGGTCTCGCTGGCCAAGAAGCTCGAGATCTCCGCGAGCTATCTGAATCAGATCGAACACGACGTGCGTCCGCTCACCGTACCGGTCCTGCTGCGCATCAGTGAAGTCTTCGGCGTCGACGCCGGCTTCTTCTCCTCCCAGGACGACACCCGGCTCATCGCCGAACTCCAGGAGGTCGTGATGGACCAGGAGCTCGGGGTGGAGGCCGACGCCCAGGAGATCGCCGAAATGGTGTCCGCGCACCCGGGTCTGGCGCGCGCCATGGTGAACATGCATCGCCGCTACCGGAACACGACCGCGCAGCTGGCCGCCGCCACCGAGGACCGTTTCGCCGACGGCAGCGGTTCGGGCGCCATCTCCAAACCGCACGAGGAAGTGCGCGACTACTTCTATCAGCGGCAGAACTACATTCACGAATTGGATACCGCCGCCGAGGAACTCACCCATCGCATGCGATTCCACGGCGGCGATCTCAAGCGCGAGATCCCGCGCCGCCTCAGCGATGCGCACGGCGTGCAGATCGTGGAGCGTATCGATCTGGGCGACGGCGTGCTGCACCGTTTCGATCCCGACCAGCGCCGCCTGGAAATCGCGCCGCATCTCTCGGGCGGGCAGCGGGTGTTCAAGCTGGCCGCCGAGCTGGCCTATCTGGAATGCGGCGAGCTCATCGAAAAGCTGGTGGCGGAGGGCAATTTCAGCGGCCACGATTCGATCGTGCTCGCAAAACTGGGCCTCGCCAACTATTTCGCCGCTGCCACGGTCCTCCCCTACACCCATTTCCACGAGGTGGCCGAGGACTTCCGCTACGACATCGAACGCCTATCGGCGTTCTTCACCCAGAGCTACGAGACCATCTGCCACCGCCTGTCCACACTGCAGCGCCCCAAACTCCGCGGCGTCCCCTTCTCCTTCGTCCGCGTGGACCGCGCCGGCAATATGTCGAAACGCCAGTCCGCGACCGGTTTCCACTTCTCCTCCAGCGGCGGCACCTGCCCGCTCTGGAACGTCTACGAGACCTTCGCCTACCCCGCGAAGATCATGACCCAGATCGCCCAGATGCCCGACGGCCGCAAATACCTCTGGATCGCCCGCACCGTCGAACGCCGCGCCACCCGCTACGGCGAACCCAGCAAAACCTTCGCCATCGGACTGGGCTGTGAACTCCGCCACGCCGGCCGCACCGTCTACGCCGACGGCCTGGACCTGAACGAGCCCAAAGCCACCCCCATCGGCGCCGGTTGCCGCGTCTGCGAACGCTCCAACTGCCCCCAACGCGCCTTCCCGCCCCTCGGCAAGTCACTCGACATCAGCGAACACCGAAGCTCCATCTCCCCCTACGTCATTCAGTGACCGCGTCCTTCGACCGGCCATCGTCGATGAAGTTCTGGATTCGCCTTTCAGTTCGTCCGGCGATGCTTCGGGATTGGCTCCGTGCATCATTCGATGACTGCTGGACATCATTTGATGACCGATTGGATGACCTATCCGGATGGGAAACACGGGTTGAATCGCAGACGAACATGATCGTGTGAAAATCGAGAAGGTTATCGCCACTGCTGGCCTCACCATTGCCGCGCTGGCGATCACAGGGGGTACGTCCTACGCGGTGCCGACGGCGGATCCGGCTGCGGTGCAGTCGATTCAGCACCCCGCTCAGGGGCAGAATGATCTGGGTTACTCCATTGTTCGGTCGGATGCGGACAAGACGGTAACGACGACGCTGACCGGGGGCACTTTCCGGCTTACCGATGCGTCGGTGGATGTGTTGGATGGCTCCGGGGTGGTCGTGTCGCGGATGCCGCTGGCGATGACCACCGCGGGTACGGATCTGGTGGTTTCTATGCATCCGAGCATCGAGGACAACGGGACCAAGCTGGTTGCGCATCCGGAGGCCGGCGAGGTCGCGCAGCCGGGTGCGGCGGATATCGGGCGGTGGGTGCCGACCTCGCCCAAGCAGCGCGCGACCGAAACCGGTAGTGCCGTGGGCGCGTTGGGCGGTGCGCTCGGCGGCGTCGTCGTCGGCGTCATCATCGCGGTGGCCACCGGGGGGCTCGGCATCATCGCCCTGCCGTTCGCGGCGATGATCGGTGCGTTGATCGGTGGTGGCACGGGCAGCGCGGCGGGCGCCGGCACCACCAACGACGACCGGCAGGACGGCTGGACGTGGCAGCAGGACTGCCACACCGACTACTACACCCACGACCAGTACTGCTACTGAGCCGATCTCACCGTTGCGCCCGAGCCGGTGTCAGCTTCCGCTGACCCCGGCTCGGGCCGTTTCATATCCCTTGACCTGCAATAATGTTTCCTTCACATCGAACGAACCACGATGCGGTGAGCAGAAATTCACGCCGCGGCAATGTAGGAAATCGGACATTCATCGAGAGTCATTCCGGCGCAATACTTCCCGTTTACCTTTCGTTCCACGAATACAGCCGCTGTATACGCGGCGGTATTCGCAAGCGGCGCACGTGGCGCCGCCGAACACGTGAAGTGAAGGATCCGCCCATGCACGACTCTCCCCGCCGGGACAGGGCCGCCCGCCTGATGAAGGCGATCACCATTCCGACCGCGCTGGCGCTGTCCGCCGTCCTGGTCGCCGGCTGTGGTTCGCGCGACAGCGACACCGCGTCGGGCTCCAATGCCAAGTCCTGCGTGGACACGTCGAAGGACACCATCAAGATCGGTTCACTGCACTCGCTGACCGGCACCATGGCCATCAGCGAGGTCACCGTCGCCAACGCCACCAAGCTGGCGGTCGACCAGATCAATGCCGCGGGCGGCGTCCTGGGCAAGAAACTGGACGTGGTGCTCGAGGACGGCGCCTCGGATCCCAAGACCTTCGCGGAGAAGGCCGAGAAGCTGATCAGCTCCGACTGTGTGGCCGCGGTGTTCGGCGGCTGGACCTCGGCGTCGCGCAAGGCCATGAAGCCCAAGTTCGAATCGCTGAATTCGCTGCTGTACTACCCGGTTCAGTACGAGGGCCTGGAGGATTCGAAGAACATCTTCTACACCGGCGCCACCACCAACCAGCAGATCATCCCGGCGCTGGACTACCTGAAGCAGAAGGGCATCACCTCCCTCTACCTGGTGGGCTCCGACTACGTCTTCCCGCAGACCGCCAATCGCGAGATCAAGGCGTACGCCAAGGCCAATGGCATCGAGATCAAGGGCGAGGACTACGCCCCGCTGGGCTCCACGGATTTCTCCACCATCGTCAACAAGGTCCGCAATGCCAAGGCGGGCGCGGTGTTCAACACCCTCAACGGCGACTCCAATGTGGCCTTCTTCCGCGAGTACGCCAACGCGGGCCTGAAAGCCGCTGACATGCCGGTGGTCTCGGTGTCCATTGCCGAGGAGGAGGTCGGCGGCGTCGGCGTGCAGAACGTGGCGGGTCAGCTGACCGCCTGGAACTACTACCAGACCGTCGACACCCCGCAGAACAAGGCGTTCGTCGCCGCGTACAAGGCGGCCTACGGCGCGAACAAGCCCACCTCCGACCCGATGGAGGCCGCCTACACCTCGGTCTACCTGTGGAAGGCGACGGTGGAGAAGGCGAAGTCGTTCGCGGTGGCCGACATTCAGAAGGCCGCCGACGGCGTGAGCTACGACGCGCCGGAGGGCACCGTCACCATCGACGGCTCCAACCACCACATCACCAAGACCGCGCGCATCGGCGAGATCCATCCCGACGGGCTCATCTACACCGTCTGGGATTCCGGCAAGCCGATCCAGCCGGACCCGTACCTGAAGAACTACGACTGGGCCAAGGGCCTGAAGTAATTCGGCGGCCGCCGATGAGGGGCGGCTGGTGCGGTGTCCGCGCGACTCTCACCGCGGCATCGCACCAGCCGTACGGCGTTCTCCACCAATAGAGCTCGAGAGGTACTGATCATGGACGTGGCTGTCGGACAGCTCTTCACGGGGCTGAGTCTGGGCTCGATCCTGCTGCTCGCCGCGCTGGGTCTGTCGCTGACCTTCGGTCAGATGGGCGTCATCAATATGGCGCACGGTGAATTCATCATGGCCGGGTGTTACACGACCTACGTCGTGGAACAACTGATCTCGGCGACGGGCGTGGCGCTGATCGTGTCGCTGTTCGCCGGCTTCCTGATCGGCGGCCTGCTGGGCGCGGCCCTGGAGATGGGGCTCATCCGCTGGATGTACGACCGCCCCCTGGACACCCTGCTGGTCACCTTCGGTGTCGGCTTGATCCTGCAGCAGGCGGTGCGGGACATCTTCGGCGCGCCCGCCAAGAACGTGGTCGCGCCGGACTGGCTGACCGGCGGCCTCACCATCGCGGGCACCGTGGTGCCCAAGACCCGCATCTTCATCATGGTGCTGGCCGTGGTGGCGGTGATCGCGCTGGCCAGCGCGCTCAAGACGACGCCGCTCGGCCGCCGCATCCGGGCGGTGGTGCAGAACCGCAGCCTGGCCGAAACCTCCGGCGTCTCTTCGCGTCTCACCGATGTGAGCACCTTCTTCATCGGTTCCGGGCTGGCCGCGGTGGCCGGCGTGGCCCTGACCCTGATCGGTTCCACCAGCCCCACCATCGGGCAGTCGTATCTGGTGGACGCCTTCCTCGTGGTCGTCATCGGCGGCCTCGGGCAGATCAAGGGCACCGTCATCGCGGCCTTCGCCATGGGCCTGCTGAATTCGTTCGTCGAATACTCGACCACCGCGACGGTCGCCAAGGTGATCGTCTTCATCGTGGTCGTGATCTTCCTGCAGGCACGCCCGCAGGGTCTGTTCACCGTCCGGACGAGGAGTCTGGCATGACCACCATCCAGCGGCTGAGTGCCAACTCTTCCCTGAAAGCTTTGGGCGGCTTCGTCATCGGCGCCATCGTCCTGTTCGGTATCGCACCGGCGATGCTCACCGACTTCCGGTTGAGCCTGCTCGCGAAGTTCCTGTGCTTCGCCATCGTCGCGGTCGGCATCGGCCTGGCGTGGGGCCGCGGCGGCATGCTCACCCTGGGCCAGGGCGTGTTCTTCGGTATCGGCGCGTACATCATGGCCATGCACATGCAGATGGCCGACGCCGCCAAGGCGCACGAGGATGTGCCGGAGTTCATGACCATCGCGGGTGTGGACCAATTGCCCTCGTACTGGCGGCCTTTCGAGTCCGCGCCGGTGGCGCTGCTGGCGATCGCGGTGCTGCCCGCCGCCATCGCCGCGGTGCTCGGCTTCGGGGTGTTCAAGCGCCGGGTCAAGGGCGCGTACTTCGCCATCCTGAGCCAGGCGCTGGCCGCGGCGCTGGCGATCCTGCTCACCGGGCAGCAGACCATGGGCGGCTTCACCGGATTGAGCGACTTCCGCTCGTTCTTCGGCTTCCGCCTGGATGATCCGGTGAACCGGCGCATGCTGTTCTTCATCGCGGCGGGCACGCTGCTGATCGTGGTGGCCGTCGCACGCCAGCTCATGCGCAGCCGGTACGGGGAACTGCTTGTCGCCGTGCGTGATCAGGAGGAACGGGTCCGGTTCCTCGGCTATGACCCGGCCAATATCAAGATCGTCGCCTATGTGGTGGCCGCGTTCTTCGCCGGCATCGCGGGCGCCCTGTTCACCCCGATCGTCGGCATCATCTCCCCGGCCGACATCGGTGTGGTCCCGTCCATCGCGTTCCTGATCGGCGTCGCCATCGGCGGCCGCACCACCCTGCTCGGGCCGGTGCTGGGCGCGATCGGCGTGGCCTGGGCGCAGACCACGTTCTCCGAGCACTTCCCGTCGGCGTGGACCTACTTCCAGGGTGCGCTGTTCATCGTGGTGGTCGGCTTCATTCCGGCCGGACTGGCCGGATTCGGGCCCATGGCCAAGCAGCTGCTGGAGCGGCTGCGGCCCGCGACAGCCCCCGACGCCGCACCGGAACCGGCCGCCGCACCCGAGATCGAGGCGGCGGTCGAGGCCGAGTCCGAGGCAGAGGCGGAGGCCGAGCAGAAGGTGGAAGCACGATGACCGCACCCGAACCGAAAATCGGCGGCAATGCCGGAATGGACAGCGAATACCTCGAAATCCGCGGCCTGTCCGTGAGTTTCGATGGCTTCAAGGCCGTCACCGACGTGGATCTGACCGTCCTGCAGGGCGATCTGCGCTTCCTCATCGGCCCCAATGGCGCGGGCAAGACCACCCTCATCGACGCCATCACCGGCCTGGTGCCCGCGACCGGCTCGGCGCAGAAGACCGGCGCCGAGCTGATCGGCCGCAAGGTACATCAGATCGCCCGGCTCGGGGTGGGCCGCACCTTCCAGACGGCGAGCGTGTTCGAACAGCTCACCGTGCTGCAGAACCTCGATATCGCCGCGGGCGCGGGACGTTCCGCGCTCACCCTGCTGCGCCGGCGCAAGTCGGTGCTGCCCGCCATCGAGGAGGCGCTCGAGACCATCGGACTCGCCGCGCTGCGCGACAAACCTGCCGGGGTGCTCGCACACGGTCAGAAACAGTGGCTCGAGATCGGCATGCTGCTGGTGCAGAACGCCTCGGTGCTGCTGCTGGACGAACCGGTGGCGGGCATGAGCGCCGAGGAACGCGAGGAGACCGGAAACCTGCTGCGCCGCATCGGCGGTGAGCGGGTGGTCATCGTCGTCGAGCACGATATGGATTTCATGCGCGCGTTCGCCAGCTCGGTGACGGTGCTCGCGGGCGGCCGCGTCCTCAGCGAGGGGACCGTGGAGCAGGTGCAGGCCGATCCGAAGGTGCAGGAGGTCTACCTCGGCACGGCCGCGGCCGGTGCGCTGCCGCCCGCGGAGACCAGCGCTGATGAATCCATGGGCGCGAAGCAGGAATCGGACGAGGCGAAGGAGGCCGCCGATGCTGGAACTCGTTGACCTACACACCGGCTACGGCCGGACCGAGGTGATTCACGGTGTGTCCCTGACGGTTCCGGACAATGGCGTGGCGGCCATCATGGGCCACAACGGGGCCGGTAAGACCTCGCTGCTGCGTGCGGCGGTCGGGCTGCTGCCCGCCAAGTCGGGGCGGATCCGCTTCGGCGGCGAGGACATCACCAGGATGTCACCGTCGCGACGGGTCAAGCGCGGCCTCGCCTATGTTCCACAGGGGCAGCAGAGTTTTCCACAGCTGTCCACAATGGAGAACCTCCAGGTGGTAGCCGACGGTCGCAAACGTGGCAAGGCACTAATCGACGAAGCGCTGGATCTGTTCCCGGCGCTGCGGGAGCTGTTGTCCCGCAAGGCCGGACTGCTCTCCGGCGGTCAGCGCCAGCAGCTGGCCATCGCCCGCGCCCTCATCACCGAACCGGCGCTGCTGATCCTCGACGAGCCGACCGAGGGCATCCAGCCCTCGGTGGTCGCCGAGATCGAACGCACCATCATCGAACTCACCGGCCGGGGCGGCCTCAGCGTACTGCTGGTCGAACAGCACATCGGCTTCGCGCTGCAGGCCGCGCAGCAGTTCTACGTCCTGCGCTCGGGCCGCGTCACCTCCTCGGGGGCGGGCGGGGCGAGCGCGGAATCCGCGGTACGCCAGGCCATGGCGATCTGATCGGACACTCCGTGAACGCGCGCAGGGGGCGTATTCCGTTGTCCGAGCGGGTCTATCGATCCCTGCAACGCGATCTCGCGGCCGGGATGCTGGTACCCACCGAGCGACTCGGCGAGGAACGCCTCGCCGAGACCTACGGTGTCTCCCGCACCCCGGTCCGCGAGGCGCTGGCCCGGCTCCTCGCCGACGGCCTGCTGGAACGCCACACCGACGGCCTCTACCCGTACCGCCCCCGGGTCGACGAACTCGGCGACCTGTACGAACTCCGAATAGTCCTGGAGGCCAGAGGAATCCAACGCTTGCAGGCCACCGCGGCGGCACTCCCGGAACCGCTGGCCGCCGCCGTGCAGCCGGAACCCCCGGCCCTGGCGGCTCGGCCTGCGGTCACGCCGCACGATCTGGGCGCGGTCGAGCGAGAGCTCGAGGTCTGGCGGCGCGTGCGCGAGGATCCGCCGGAGCCCGGGGCCGAGCTGATCGCCGCCGACGAGCGGTTCCACACCACGCTCCTGCTGGCCGCCGGGAATTCCGCACTGGCCGAGGCGCTCTCGACGGTGCACGCGCGGGTGCGGCCGGTGCGGGCCCTGGACATGCCCACCCCCGGGCGGATCGCCGCCATGGCCGAGGACCATATCGCCATCGCCGAACACCTGCTCGCCGGGGATCTGGACACCGCCCTGCGCACCCTGCTGGCCCACCTCACCAGCTCCCGGGCGCACGTCCTGATCCGCGCTCGCCGCGCGCTGGAGCTCACCAAACTCGCTCAGGCGGTCCGCGAGTGACCCGATCCGCGCCGCGCCGGGCCGTCGGTCTGGCGAGTGGCCCAGACAGGGTGTTGACTGGGGGGATGGTGTCGACGAAGCCACGCATCGCTCCCGGTCGCCTGCGGGAGCTCGGTCCGGTGAACTGGGTTGTCTGGCAGGCGCTTTCCCGTGCCGCGGGCACGGAGGACGCGCATCTGTTCAGCACGCTGGGCCGGACCGGCGGCCTGTTCCGGGGCTGGCTGCACTTCTCCGGCCGCCTCATGCCCGGCGGCAAACTGCGCCGGTACGAGTCCGAACTGGTCATCCTGCGCGTCGCGCACCTGCGCCAATGCGAGTACGAGACCGACCATCACATCCGGCTGGGCCGCCGCGCGGGCGTCACCGCCGAAATCCTGGACCGTCTCCGCGAGGGCCCGGCCGCCGCCGGATGGTCCGCCCAGGAGCGCGCGCTGCTCACCGCCGTGGACCAGCTGGTCACCACCCGCGACCTCGACGACGCCACCTGGCAATCCCTCGCCGACCATTACGACGAGCGCCGCCTCATCGAAATCGTCCTGCTCACCAACCAGTACGAGGGCCTGGCCAGCACCATTACCGCCCTCCGCATCCAAACCGACCACTAGCCGCGCGATCCGGCCGTGGTCGTGCCTCAGCGGCGCAGGCGGTGGACCGGTTGGGTGGCGGCGTCGGGCACGGTCTCGGCGTGTGGGATGCGATGCGCGTAGGCGGGTTCGGCGGGCTGGATGCGGGCGTGCAGGTGCATGTCGTGCCAGCCGTCGTCGTGCAGGCCCGCACTGCGATTGATGCCCTCGAGCACGAAGCCGGATTTGTGTGCCACCCGGCAGGATTGGGCGTTATGCACGGAATGCCGTAATTCCAGGCGGTGGAATCCGGCCACCTCGAAGGCCCAGCCGACCAGCGCCTCCACCGCGCGCGGGGCGATGCCGCGGCCGCGCGCCGCCGGGACCACCCAGTACGCCAGCTCGGCCTCACCGTGCCCGAGTTCGATGTGATGCAGCGAGGCCCGGCCCATCAGCCGGCCGCTGCGGCCATCGGCGACAGCCCAATTGGCGGCGGTGCCACCGCTCCACGAGCGCGCCCAGGAGTCCACCCACTCCCCGGCCTCCTCCACGGTGTCCGCGCTGCGCACGTGCCAGCGCCGAATAGCCGAATCCTGGAAGGCCGCGTACACCTCGGGCCCGTCCCGGCGCAGCCACGGCCGCAGCACCAGCCCGTCTCCCATCGGGAGCACCGGCTGCGCTGCCCGACTGAAGGTCTCGGCGGCGACGATTGCCGGCGTTGATCGCGGCATGGGTGGAATTCTGCCCGCGATCGCCCGATCTGCGCGGCGAAATTGAGACCATCGTCCCGATCGGTCTCTCTTGCGCAGGTCGTCGACCGGCCGCGCTCAGGGCCTGCGGTTTTCGATGAGCGCGGCCAATCCGTCCAGGACCCGGGCCAGCCCGAACTCGTAGGCGTGGTCCGCACTGTAGGCGCTGTCGTGGGCCTGCCCCGCGACCGCGCCGATCCGGGCCGCCAGAGGATAGCGGCCGGTATCGAAGACCCGCGCCAGCAGCGGGGCCGCCCGCTCCCACCACTCGCGATCGGAGTGCCCGCTCTCGGTCGCGGCCCGAGCGCTGTCGATGGCCAGCTGCGCGGTCGAGGTCACGAAGCCCAGCACATAGGTGAGCGCGGCGTCCATCTCCAGGTCGCTGAGGCCGAGCATGTCGAAGGCGCGCAGCTCGTGGTCGTATTTCGCGGCCACGCCGGGTCCCAGCGGCGGCCGCGTGGTCGGCAGACAGGCCACCCACGGATGCTCGGCCAGCAGGGCGCGATTCTCGGCGGCGATGGTGACAACCCGTTCCCGCCAGGGCATTCCGGTGAGATCGTGACGCGGCATGCGCTGATAGACGGTATCGAGCATGAGATCGAGCAGTTCGGCCTTGCCCGGCACGTAGGTGTAGGTGGCCATGGGCGTGATGCCCAGCTTGGCCGCCACCGACCGCATGGTGAGCGCGTCCAGCCCCGCACCGTCGGCGATCTCCAGCGCGGCCGCGATGACGGCGTCGAGGGTGGTGCGCTGTTTGGGCCCGCGCGCCGAACCGCCGGATCCGGGTTCGCGCCACAGCAGTTCCAGCGTGCGCACCGGGTCGCCCGCGCTGCTGCGTTCTCCGCTTCGTCCGGCCATTCGCGTCACCTCCGTCGCCGATCGTATCGATGTGACGGTCGTCACTTTGCATGCCATCGGGAATGTCTGTACAAAGTACAGCGTACTTAGTACAGAGTTTAGCGGCACCACCCAAGGAGGCCCCCATGACCATCACCGCATCCGCCATCTCCCTGAACGTGCCCGACCCGATCGCCTCGGCCACGTTCCTCATCGACCACTTCGGTTTCGCCGAGAAGATGTCGGCCGACGGCTTCGTCAACTTGACCCGGCCCGACGCCGGATTCGACGTCATCTATCTGCGCACCGGCCTCGGCAGCTTCAAGCCGGAGCGCATCGCGGGCAGCGCGGGCCAGGGCCTGCTGGTGGTGTTCGTCGTCGACGACATCGACGCCGAATACGCCCGCGTCCAACGCGAAGGCGTGCCGATCGTGACCCCCATCGAGACCGAGCCGTGGGGCGAGCGCTATTTCCAGGCGCTCGACCCGAACGGGATCGTCATCCAACTGGTCCAGTGGGTCTGACCGGAAACCGCTGAAAGATTCGCCCGTCGAACCTGTCGATTCCGGCCGGGCCCGTTCGAGGAGTAGGCGAGGGCCGAACCGCGGCCCGGCACTTCGACGAGAGGAATCCGATGCGAAAAGTGGTGGCTTTCGAGCACATGACCCTCGACGGATTCGCGGCCTCATACACCGAGCTGGGACTGGAATGGACATTCGGCGCCTACAGCCCGGACCTCGCCGCCTTCCACGACGAGCACATCCGGGCTGATATCGGTACCACGATCTACGGCCGCAAGACCTTCGAGGGCATGCGCGATCACTGGTCGAGCGTTCCGGACAACCCGGAGGCCACGGCACACGATCTCGAACACGCCGAATGGGTCACGAATATCGACAAGATCGTCTTCTCGACCACGCTCGAATCGGCCGGTTGGCCGAACACCCGGATCATCGACGGCGACGGGGCGGCGCGCATCGCGGAGCTGAAGGCGGAGAACGGCGGCGCGCTGGTCATCTACGGCAGCCCGACCCTGGTGCACTGGTTCGCCGACGCCGGGCTCATCGACGAGTACCGCATCGTCATCCATCCGGTGACAATCGGCTCCGGCACCCCTGTGTTCCGGGACAAGACCGAACTGGGTCTGAACCTGCTGGAATCGAAGTCGTTCGACGGTGGTGCCCTCTATGTCCGCTATGCAGTCGCCCAGCGAGAGGATTGAGCAATGCGATACCTGGCACTGATTCGCCTGGACCCCGCCCAGATGCCCGAGGAAGGGCCCGGCGACGACCTGATCGCCAAGGTCAACGAGATCATCGAGGAGATGACCAAGGCGGGCGTACTGCTCGACACCGCGGGCCTGCGCCCGATCGAGGAGGGCACCCGGATCCGGCAGACCGGTGGCGTACAGACCGTCATGGACGGGCCGTACACCGAATCCAAGGAGATCATCGGCGGATACCTGGTGCTGCAGACCCGTTCGCAGGAGGAGGCGGCCGAGTGGGCGTCCCGGTTCCTGCGGGTGCACGGGCCGGACTGGGACATCGAGATCGAGGTGCGACAACTGGACGGCCAGAACTGAATCCGCAGCAGGAGCGGGCGCGCCGGGCCGTGGAGGCGGCCTGGCGCATCGAATGGCCGCGGCTGGTGGCGGGCCTGACCCGCCTGGTCGGCGATATCGCGACTGCCGAGGAGCTCGCGCAGGACGCCCATGTGGCGGCGCTGGAACAGTGGCCGCGCGACGGCGTCCCGCCGAATCCGGGCGGCTGGCTCATGCTGACGGCGAAACACCGTGCGGTGGACCGCATTCGGCGCGACGTGAACTTCGCGCGGAAGCTGGAGCTGCTCGGCCGTGAGGCGCTCACGGCCGAGCAGCCGTCCGGCGAACCGGAACCGGCCATCGCGGACGACCTGCTGCGCATGATCTTCACCGCCTGCCATCCGGTGCTCTCGCCCCCGGCGCGGGCGGCGCTCACCCTGCGGATGGTGGGCGGCCTGACCACGGCCGAGATCGCGCGGGCCCATCTGGTCCCGGAATCGACTGTGGCGCAACGCATCGTGCGCGCCAAGCGCACCATCGCGGCCAAGCGGATTCCCTACGAGGTGCCCGCGGGCGCCGAGCTGGCCGCGCGCCTGGACTCCGTGCTCGAGGTCATCTACCTGATCTTCAACGAGGGCTATACCGCCACCTCCGGCGAGCGCTGGGTCCGGGCCGAATTGTGCGAGGACGCACTGCGTCTGGCGCGCATCCTGACCGGGCTGCTACCCGAGGAGCCGGAGGCGTACGGGCTGGCGGCCCTGCTCGAACTGCAGGCTTCCCGCACCACCGCCCGCAGTGACGCGGACAACGCGCTGGTGCTGCTGCCCGATCAGGACCGGTCCCGGTGGAATCGGCTCTCGATCGAACGCGGCCTGTCCGCCCTGGGCCGCGCGCACACGCTGAATCGGATGCGGGACCTTCCACCCGGGCGCTACGCGCTCCAGGCCGCCATCGCCTCCGTGCACGCCGTGGCCCCGACCGCCGCCGAGACCGACTGGCGGCGCATCGCCGGACTGTACGCCGTGCTGGCGCAACGGTTTCCGTCACCGATCGTGGAGTTGAACCGGGCGGTCGCGGTGGCCATGGTGCACGGACCCGGCGCGGGCCTGGAGTTGATCGACGCCATTGCCGCGACCGGGGCGCTCGACGACTATCACCTGCTGCACGCCGTCCGCGGGGATCTGCTGGCGCGGCTGGGCCGGGATGCGGAGGCGCGGGCCGCTTTTCGGCGCGCGGCCGAGCTGACCGGCAATGAGATCGAGCGGGAGTTGCTGCTCGGCCGGGCGCGCTGACCGGCAATCCACTCCGATCAGGCATTTCACCGCGTGTCGCTCACCCCTCCCGGGAAACGGCAGGGCGTACGGTCGGTTCCTAGCTGAAGCCAGATGGGTCTGTTTTTTCGTGAACGACACGGAAGGACCAGGCGTTGCCCATTCTCGACAAGCGTCCGCTCCGAGCCACCGTCCTCGGACTGCTCGTGGCGGCCCTCGCCCCGCTCACCGTCGCCGTCGGCACCGCCGACGCGCGCACCGAAATCGCCGACCCCATCGCCCAATCCGCGCTCCCGGTCGGCCTGCCGGTGGACCCGGCGTCCCTGCTGCAGCTGGCCGGCGCGGCCCAGCGGTTCTCCAAACCGGCCTTGCAGACACTGTCACGTTTCATCGTGCCAGGGGACCAGTGGGGGTCGTTCAATCAGATCATCACGCACGAGAGCGACTGGCAGGTCTTCGCCATCAACCCGACCTCCGGCGCCTACGGGCTGGCCCAGGCCCTCCCCGCACACAAGATGTTCAGCGAGGGCCCGGACTGGGTGTTCAACCCGCTCACCCAGCTGCGCTGGGCCTACCGCTACATGGTCGAGCGCTACGGCAGCCCGAATGCCGCATGGGCCTTCTGGCAGGCCCACAACTGGTACTGAGCTGCCGGTCCCCGAACTCGATCAGCCCGGTACGTATCTCTATCAGCTCAGCGCGGCCAGGAGGACCTCGGCGACCGGGGTCGACGGGCGGCCCAGCAGCCGCTGCAGATCACCGGAGTCGACGGCCAGGATGCCGTCCGCGATACCGGCGTCGGCATCGGCCAGGGCGGCGGCATAGCCGGCGTCCAGACCCGCGCCCTGCAGCGCCGCGGCGTAGTCGGCCTGCGGCAGGTCCTGGTAGCGGACCGGCTTGCCGGCCACCTCCGAGATCACCTGCGCCAGTTCGGCATACGAGAGCGTCTCGTCGCCGCCGAGCTCGTAGACCTTGCCCTCGTGGCCGTCGGTGGTGAGGACGCGGGCGGCGGCCTCGGCGTAATCGGCGCGGGCCGCGCCGGATACCTTGCCCTCGCCCGCCGCGCCGTAGAGCACGCCGGTCTCGATGGCGTGCGCCAGGCCGCCGGTGTAGTTCTCCCAGTACCAGCCGTTGCGCAGCAGCACGGTCGGGATGCTCGCTCCGGCCAGCGCGGCCTCGGTGCCGATGTGCTCCTGGGCCAGGATCAGCGGATTGCGGCCGGCCTGCGGAATGCTGGTATAGGCCAGCAGTTTCACGCCCGCCCGCTCGGCCGCGCGCAGCACGTTGGTGTGCTGGGCGACGCGCTTGGTGAACTCATTGCCGGAGACCAGCAGCACGCGGTCGACGCCCTGGAAGGCACGCTCGAGCGCTTCCGGATCGTCATAGCTCGCCACCCGCACCTCGACACCCCGCGCGGCCAGATCGGCCACCTTGGCGGGATCGCGGACCACCGCCACCACCGGCTGCGATCCGTCCTTCAACAGCGCCTCGACGACCAGGCGACCCAGCTGTCCGCTTGCTCCGGTGACTGCGACGGTCATGACTACCTCCAGGTTTCAGGGAATGAACTGCACTGCCGGCATGTACTAACTAATAGTAAGCACATGCTATTCCTGAACCGCTACCCGAAACACAGGTAACCTCGATCGCATGAACGCTCGGCCTCCCGACCGGTCCTACCCGGACGACCCCACCCTGGAAGCCGACGTCTTCGCCCGCAACTGCTCCTCGCGCCCGGTCCTGCAAGACGTCGCCAGTCGCTGGGGCGTGCTCGCCCTGGCCGCCCTGCGCGAGGGCCCCTACCGGTTCTCGGCGCTGCGCCGCCGCGTGGACGGCATCTCCGAGCGCATGCTCTCCCAGACCCTGCAGACCCTGGAACGCGACGGCATGGTCAATCGCGAAGTCCAGCAATCCATCCCGCCGGTCGTCGAGTACACCCTCACCGACCTCGGCGCGCAGGTGGCCGACCAGCTCGTCGGCCTCATCGAGATCCTCGAATCGAATATCGCGAAGATCGAAGCGGCCCAGACCGCCTACCACCGCACGTAAACCCAAGAACGGAGCCGCATGTCCGCCGACACCGATCTGCAGTATCTCGAGCGCTGCGTGGAACTGGCCGCCGAAGCCCTGGACGCGGGCGACGAGCCCTTCGGATCACTGCTGGTCGGCGCGGACGGCACCGTGCTCGCCGAGGACCGCAACCGCGTGTCCGGCGGCGACGCCACCCGCCACCCCGAATTCGAGCTGGCCCGCTGGGCCGCCGAGCACCTCACCCCCGAGGGCCGGGCCACGGCCACGGTCTACACCTCCGGCGAACACTGCGCCATGTGCTCGGCCGCGCACGCCTGGGTCGGCCTGGGCCGCATCGTCTACGCCGCCTCCACCGCCCAGCTCACGGAGTGGCTCAACGAGTTCGGCGTCCCCGCGGGCCCCATCCGCCCCCTCGCCATCCAGGAGGTGGCCCCGGGCATCCCCGTTTCCGGCCCCTTCCCGGAACTCACCGACCGCGTCTACGCCCTCCACCGCCGCCTGCACTTGGCGGACTGAGCGCTCGAACGAACGAAAGCGGCCCGGTGCCAGCGGAAATCGCTGGCACCGGGCCGCTTTTCAGGGGGTGTTCGGGGGCGAAGCCCCTGAGAGCTACGAGAGTTGTTCTCCCACTCAGAAGTTGATCATGTGGCCGGCCAGGCCGTGGATCGCTTCCTGGAGGGCTTCCGACAGGGTCGGGTGGGTGTGGACGTTGCGGGCCAGTTCGTTGACCGTGAGATCCCACTTCTGGGCCAGGGTCAGTTCCGGCAGCAGTTCGGAGACGTCGGGGCCGATGAGGTGGCCGCCGATGAGCTCGCCGTACTTGGCGTCGGAGATCAGCTTGACGAAGCCCTGCGCGTCGCCGAGGCCGTGCGCCTTGCCGTTGGCGGTGAACGGGAAGGTCGCGACCTTCACGTCGTAGCCCTCGTCGCGGGCCTGCTGCTCGGTGAGGCCGAAGGAGGCGACCTGCGGCTGGCAGAAGGTGGCGCGCGGCATCATGCGGTAGTCGCCCAGCGACATGGTCTCCGCGCCCGCGATGGTCTCGGCCGCGACCACACCCTGCGCCTCGGCGACGTGCGCGAGCTGCAGCAGGGCGGTGACGTCACCGATGGCGTAGATGCCGGGGACGTTGGTGCGCATGTACTCGTCGATCGCGATGGCGCCGCGGTCGGTGAGCTGCACGCCGGTGTTCTCCAGGCCGTAGCCCTGCACGCGCGGCGCGAAGCCGACGGCCTGCAGCACCTTGTCCACGGTGACGGTCTCGATCGCGCCGGACTTGTTGTCCTTGATCGACACGGTGACCTTGGAGCCGTCGTCCTCGATGGACTGCACGGCCGCGGAGGTGGTGATGGTGATGCCGAGCTTCTTGTACGCCTTGGTGATCTCCTTGGAGATGTCGGCGTCCTCGTTCGGCAGTGCGCGGTCGAGGAATTCGACGATGCGCACGTCCACGCCGTAGTTCTTGAGGACGTAGGCGAACTCCATGCCGATGGCGCCCGCCCCCACGATGAGGATGGAACCCGGCAGGTCACGGGTGAGGATCTGCTCCTCGTAGGTGACCACGTTGGCGGACAGCGAGGTGCCCGGCAGCAGCTTGGTCTCGGTGCCCGCGGCGATGATCACGTTGTCGAACGTGATGTCCTCGGTGCCGCCCTTGGTGAGCGCGACCGAGAGCGACTTCGGGCCGGTGAAGGTGCCCTTGCCGTCGAACTCGTCGATCTTGTTCTTCTTCATCAGGAAGTGGACGCCCTTGACCCGGCCGTCCGCGACCTTGCGGCTGCGGTCGAACGCCGCGCCGAAGTCGAAGGTCGCGTTACCCGAGATACCGAAGGTCTTCGCTTCCTTGGTGAAGATATGAGCCAGCTCCGCATTGCGCAGCAGTGCCTTGGACGGAATGCAGCCCACGTTCAGGCACACGCCACCCCAGTATTTCTGCTCGACGATCGCTGTTCGCAGGCCGAGTTGAGCGGCACGGATCGCGGCGACGTAACCGCCGGGACCAGCGCCGAGAACGACGACATCGTAGTGGGAAGTCACGGCATCGAGACTAGACCTGTTGCCGGGACCTCACTCAGCCATCCCCCGCCCGCGTGAGACGCGGAGCACGTGAGAGCGGTCACGCCCACCGGTCTGGATGCGACCGATCAGTCCGTCGCGCCCGGTGGACCGGCCGGGATCTCCGGCGGTCCGTTGATACCGCCGAACCCGCCGCGGCTAATCCCGCCAGACCTGCCGCGCCACGCGCGCGAAATTGCCGCCGAAGACGGCCGCCCGGTCGGCGGCGGAGAAGCCGCGCGCGACCAGCGCCTCGTCCAGCCCCCGCACCCCGGACGTGCCGAGCAGGTCTTCCGGTGGCGCCCACTGCAATTGGCCGTAGCGCGTGTACTCCTCGGAGTAGCTGTCCGGATTGGCGGCCAGTTCGGCGTTGAAATCCTCGGCGTCGAAGGAGTAGTCGGAGCCGATCCCGATGTGCTCGATGCCGACCAGTTCCGCGCCGTAGGCGATGTGGTCGGCCATGGCCTCGATGCGCCCGGCCCCGTCGGCGGGTTCGTTGCGCCCCAGGAAGATGCCGACCCCGTTGATACCGATCACGCCACCGGTCGCCGCGCACGCCTTGGCCTGGTCGTCGCCGATATTGCGCGGATGTGCCCACAGCGTCGCGAAATTCGAGTGGCTGTAGATCATCGGCACGGTCGTGGTCTCGGCGATGTCGAGTCCCGTGCGCCGCGAGCAGTGCGACCCGTCGGCGAACACCCCGACCTCGTTGAGCGTGCGGATCAGGTCGCGGCCGTAGGCGGTGAGGCCGGTGTCGTCGGTGTCGAGGCACCCGCAGCCGGCCGCGTTGGCGTGGTTGTAGGTGGGCAGCAGTGAGCGCAGGCCCAGTTCGTGGAACAGCTCGACATTGTCGAGATCACCCCCCAGCGGCCCGGCGTCCTCGAGGTCGAAGGCCAGCGCGAGGGTGGCGTCGGTCTCCGCGGTGGGGACCTCCGGCCAGGCGTCCTCGATGCTGTGCACCAGGCGGAATCGGCCGTCGGTCAGGGCATCCCGCCGGAACTGGGTGACCAGCTCGAGCGACTCGCGGGTGGATTGCGGCGCGTAGCCGATATTGACCGAGAGATACGAGCCCAGCGGGTACCGCGTCAGCTCGGTGAGGTCCGCGGTCGGCAGCAGCGGCAGGCAGCAGTGCTGTTCCCACAGCCGGGGGACATGCGACACGCCGAGGCCTCCTGGATCCGATCGGTAGCGAAACAACAATCCTACTGACCGTGCCGCGCAGTGCCCGGCACGACGTTCGCGACCGGCGAACGCGCGCCTCGGCAACAATGTGGGCATGACCGGTGTTGGACAGGGCGTGACGGATCCCTACCTGTGGCTCGAAGAGGTCGAGAGCGAACGCGCCCTGACCTGGGCGGAAGAACGTAATGCGGTGTCCAGGCAGCGGTTCGCGTCCTCGGAGCGCTTCACCGACCTCGAGGCGCGCGTGCTGGCCATGCTCGACACCGACACCCGCATCGCCTATCCGGGCCGGCGCGGCCCGTGGCTCTACAACTACTGGCGCGATCGCGAGCACCCGAAGGGCCTGTGGCGGCGCACCACCTTCGCCGAGTACGCGAAGGACGAGCCGGACTGGGAGATCCTCATCGACCTGGACGCGCTGGCGGCCGCCGAGGGCGAGAACTGGGTCTGGGGCGGTGCGGCGGTGAAGCGGCCGGAGCAGCGGCGCGCGCTCATCAGCCTCTCGCGCGGCGGCGCGGACGCCAAGGTGGTCCGCGAATTCGATATCGAGGCAAAGGCTTTCATCGCGCCCGAGGACGGCGGCTTCCACCTGCCCGAGGCCAAGTCGGACTTCGCCTGGATCGATCACGACACCCTGTACGTGGGCACCGATTTCGGTCCCGGCTCGCTGACCGACTCCGGCTATCCACGGGTGGTGAAGCGCTGGCGGCGCGGAACCCCGTTGGAGGCGGCGGAATTCGTGTACGAGGGCGAGGTCACCGATGTGGCCGTGTCCGCGGGCTATGACCGCACCCCCGGCTACGAGCGGCACTTCCTGAGCCGCGCCACCGACTTCTTCAACGAAGAGGTCTACCTGCTGGAGTCCGACGGCACGCTGCGCTTCATCGACGTGCCCACCGACGCCACCGAGACCTGGTACAAACGGTGGCTGCTGGTGCGGCTGAAGTCGCCGTGGGAGGTGAACGGCGCCACCTATCCGGCCGGTGCGCTGCTGGCCGCCGACTTCGAGGCATTCCTCTCCGGCGCACGCGATTTCGAGGTCCTGTTCACCCCCGACGCGCACACCGCGCTGCACGGCTACGGCTGGACCGAGAACCACCTGCTGCTGGTCACGCTGGAGGACGTGCAGACCAAGCTGTACGTGCTCACCCCCGGCCCCGACGGCTGGACCCGCGAGCCGCTGGCCGACACCCCGGCCATGGCCAGCACCAGCATCATGAACCTGGACCGCCTCGACGGCGGCGACGAATTCATGCTCTCCACCAGTGGTTTCACCCGCCCGGCCACGCTGATGTCGGGCTCGGTGGGCGGCAGCGTGGAGGTGCTCAAGCAGGAGCCGGGCTTCTTCGACGCCGACGGCATCGTGACCGAGCAGTTCTTCGCGCAGTCCGACGACGGCACCCAGATCCCGTATTTCGTGATCCGCCACCGCGATCGGCAGGGCTCCCCGGGCCCGACCGTGATGTCCGGTTACGGCGGGTTCGAGGTCTCCCGCACCCCCAGCTACAGCGGCATGGTGGGGATGGGCTGGCTGGAGCGCGGCGGCACCTACGTCATGACCAATATCCGCGGCGGCGGCGAATACGGCCCGGAATGGCACACCTCGGTGCTGAAGGCCAACCGGCACAAGGCATTCGAGGATTTCGCGGCCGTGGCACGGGATCTGGTGGCGCGGGGCATCACCACGCCCGGGCAGCTGGGCGCGGTGGGCGGCAGCAATGGCGGCCTGCTCATGGGCGTCATGCTGACCCGGTACCCGGAGCTGTTCGGGGCCATCGTGTGCCAGGTGCCGCTGCTGGATATGCGGCGCTACCACCTGCTGCTGGCGGGCGCGTCCTGGATCGCCGAGTACGGCGACCCGGACAAGCCGGAGGAGTGGGAGTACCTCGCGAAGTACTCGCCGTACCAGAACACCAGCCCGGACCGGCAGTATCCGCCGATCCTGCTCACCACCTCCACCCGCGACGACCGCGTGCACCCTGGCCATGCGCGAAAGATGGCCGCGCGCTTGGCATCCGAGGGCCACGACGTCTGGTACTACGAGAACATCGAGGGCGGCCACGGCGGCGCGGCGGACAACAAGCAGTCCGCCTTCCAGGCAGCGATAATCTACGAGTTCTTCACCCAGCAGCTGATGGACTGACCGCTCGCGAGGAGCCGACGTGGACCCACTGGACGAGCTGATCGAGACCACCGCCGCGGCCACCGGGCTGGATCCCGACGATGTCCGGGCCTTCGCCGCCACCGCCCACCGGCGCGAATATCCGGCCGGCGCAACCCTCTTCCACGAGGCCACCCCGCGGGAGTGGGCGGGCATCGTGGTCGAGGGCGAGGTCCAGATCATCTCCGGGCTCACCGGTCAGGAGATCCAGCTCGCGCGCCTGGGCCCCGGCAGCCTGGTGTCCGAGGTCGCGCTGGTGGACGACACCCCGCACACCGCCAGCGGCCGCACCCGCGACGGGGCGGTGGTGCTCGTGGTGCCCCGGGCCACCCTGCGGGAACTGGCCGGGCTGCACCCGGATCGCTACTACCGCATCGTCTCCCGCGTCGCCGGGCTCATCGCCCACCGCATGCGGACCGTCTCCGAGCGGCTGGCGGCGGCGATCGCGGCCCGGCAGCCGCTGGGCGGCATTCGCACCGAACACGATTCGCTCGGCACCCGGGAACTGCCCGCCGAGGCGTACTACGGCGTGCAGACCCTGCGTGCGATGGAGAACTTCCCGATCTCGGGCGTGAAGCTGCGCCGGTTCGGGCACCTGGTGTCCGCGCTGGCCTACGTGAAGAAGGCCGCCGCACTGGCGAACGCGGAACTCGGGTCGATCACGCAGGAGAAGGCAACGGCCATCATCGGCGCCTGCGACGAGCTGCTGGAGCCCGGCAGCCCGGCGGCGGTTCGGCTGCGCGAAGACTTCATGGTCGACATGGTGCAGGGCGGCGCGGGCACCTCGACCAATATGAACGCCAACGAGGTCATCGCCAACCGCGGCCTGGAGCTGATGGGGCATCACAAGGGCGAGTACCGCTACCTGCACCCCAACGACGACGTGAACTGCTCGCAGTCCACCAATGACGTCTACCCGACCGCGGTGAAGCTCGGCGTGTACCTGTCGCTGCAGGACGCCGCCGCGGCATTGACGGAACTGCGGAATGCCCTGCGGGCCAAGGCGGTCGAATTCGGCGACGTCATCAAGGTGGGCCGCACCCAGCTGCAGGACGCCGTCCCCATGACCCTGGGCCAGGAGTTCGGCGCGTACGCGGTGATGATCGGCGAGGCCATCAGCCATTTGCAGCGCATCGGGCAGGATCTGCTCGCGGTGAACATGGGCGGCACCGCCATCGGCACCGGCATCACAAGCCCGCCCGGCTACGCGGCCCTGGTGACCCGCAATCTCGCCGAGATCACCGGGCTGCCCATCCGCCAGGCCGAGAACCTGGTCGAAGCCACCCAGGACTCGGGCGATTTCGTGGCGGTGTCGGGCTCCCTCGAGCGCGCGGCGGTCCAGCTGTCCAAGATCTGCAACGATCTGCGGCTGCTCTCCAGCGGCCCGCGCGCCAGGCCTGGGCGAGATCAATCTGCCCGCGGTGCAGCCGGGTTCGTCGATCATGCCGGGCAAGGTCAACCCGGTCATCCCGGAGGTGGTGAACCAGGTCTGCTTCCAGCTCATCGGCTACGACATGACCGTCACCATGGCCGCCGAGGCCAGCCAGCTGGAATTGAACATGGCCGAACCGATCATGGCCTACGACCTGCTGATGGGCCTGATGATGCTGCGCAATGCGGCCATCACCCTGACCAGCCGCTGCATCACCGGCATCACCGCCAACCGGGAACACTGCCGGGATCTGGTCGCGCACAGCATCGGCCTGGTGACCGCGCTGGTGCCCAAGCTCGGCTACGAGCGGTCGGCGGCGATCGCCAAGGAGGCGTTGCGGACCGGCGGCAGCGTCTACGACCTGGTGCTGGAGCGCAGCGCCCTGAGCAAGGACGAGCTCGACGAGCTGCTGAGCCCGGAGAAGATGACCGCGCCGCGGTCGCGCACGGTCTGAATCGGCCCGCGAATCAGCGGTCCCGGAGCCACTTTTCGACATAGTCGAGGGTGGACTCGGGATCGCTGATCCAGCCGTTGTGCCCGAGCGGGTCCGGATTGTGCCAGGTGGTGATGTCGGCCTCGGACAGCTTGGCGAGCAGCTGCCGCGCCGACCCGCGCGGGGTCAGCTCGTCGCCGGTCATGGTGATCGACAGGACCGGCAGTTTCAGCCGCCCGATGCGCTCCTCGTAGTCGATATCGGCTCCGGCGGGCTGGAATCGGCCGGTGCGGGCCAGCCGCGCCCAGTCGGCGATCAGCGCCTTCGACTGCCGGCCGAAGCCGCCCGCGGTAATGGTGTCGCCGGGCCAGAACCCGGCCAGATTGGCGGTCAGCGACAGCGCCGCGCTGCCCACCGCGGCCAGGCCCGTGTAGCCGCGGAAATGCGGCGTGCCGGAGGCGATGAGGATCAATCCGCCCAGCCGCCCGCGGATCCGGGAGGCGTACATGACGCCGAGCTGGCCACCCATGCTGTGCCCCAGCAGGTATGGCGTGCTCTCGGGGAACCGCTCGCGCACCACCTCGAACATGGCGGGGAAGTCCATGGCCACCAGTTCCTGATAGCCGTGGGTGCTCGGGACGCCAGGTTTCGGCTTACCAGCACGGGGAGGCGGAGCGGCTCCGTTTCCGCGGATCTCCAGCAGCGCCACATCGAAACCCCGGTCCGCCAATGGCTTCCCGAACAGCGAGTAGTACTCCCCCGGGACGCCCAGGCCGGGTGCGATCACCACCACGGGCCGGGGGCTGTCGGCCGTAATCGGATGCCGGTGCGGGCCTTTCGCCGGTATCAAGCGCACCGGCACCGTCGTCCCGTCGGGCATCTGGATGGGCACGGTCTCCATGATCGGCACGCTACCCGTAAAGGTCGCGCCCGTCCGCGAGGCAGCGGACGGGCGCGAAGACGGGTCGGTGGTCGGGGGGTTCGGGCGTCGGTTGACGGAGGTCCGGACTCAGGCGCTGACGGCGCCCATGATGATGCGGCGCAGCACCCGGATCACGTCGTCGAGCGGCTGGCGCGGTTCCGAACCGCTCCAGGCGTCCACCACGTAGTTCACGGCGCCGATGATGGCGAGCACGCGCATTTCGTAGTCACCGGGCGGGATTTCACCGTGCAGGGCGGCATCCTCGGCGGCGCTGGCCAGCAGCGCGCCCCAGGCACGCCGCAGTTCCAGGCGGAACTTCTCCACCTTGGGTCCCGCCCCGACGACTTCGACGAGCGCGACTCTGGCCTTGCGCGGATCTCGCCCGATGGACTCGATATAGGCGCGTACGGCGGCGTCGATGATGTCGATGGCGCTGGCGTCGGAGTGCTCGGCGATGGTGGCCGCCACGGCTTCCCGGGATTCGCGATCGATCTGCTCGTAGAGCTCGAGCAAGAGCGATTCGCGTCCGGTGAACTCCTCGTAGAACTGTCTCGAGGAGAGACCGGCGTCTTTGCAGATGGCTCCGACAGAACTATTGGCGTATCCATCGCGCGCGAACACCGTGAGCCCGGACTCCAGAAAACGCGCACGACGCTGCCGCTGCCGGTCTTCTACGGGCTGCCCGGCGTACATTCTTCCCGCGTTCGTTTCCTGTGACATTGCGCCAGACAATACCGAAGGGCCCGATCCCCTCGTCATGGATCGGGCCCTTCGTTTGAACCTTCGACTTACCGCGCGATAGCCGAAAGATGGCTCAGTGACTTCGGGCCGGGCGACGCACCCGGGACGGTGGGTATAGGCAGGGGAACCGTCCCGGGTTCGGGACGCGGGTCCGGGGGGAGAGACTCGCGGCCCGATGTCGCATTGACCCGAAAGTCACTGATCGTTTGCCGTTCAACACGATACAGAGCAGGCGTACTGGACGGAATACTTTTCTAGGATCTTTTTAGTATTAATTTGTCGGACCCCTCGCGATGCCGGGCCGGACCAGGGCGGGAGCAGTCGATGCGGGCGGAGTACCCAGCGCGATACCCACCGACACCAGGCGCGAAACCCGTCGATACGGGCATAAAAAAGGACCCGATCCCCCGTCGGAGATCGGGTCCTTCCACTTCACCCCGGCTTCCGCGCAGTAGCCGAAAGATGGCGCTCGCGTGGCTACTTGGCGGAAACGCTCGAGGAGCCGGTTGCCAGCAACTTGAGAATGGTCTGAACGAGAACATCCGAAAGGAAGTTCGCCATGGTGGTGCTCCGATCCGCCGGGGTGCCAGTGCTTTCACTGACCGTTTGCTCTCGGCACGATACCGATCCGGTACCCACGCAGGGAAGATTTCCGATGAACTTTCTAGAACTTTTTTGAGAGAGCCCTAGATTAGGCCGGGACCTCCGGCTCGCCCAGGGTGAGCATGAGCCGGTTGGCCCACGAGAACGAGGCGGCGGACAGCACCAGATCGTGCAGCTCGGCGGCGTCGAAACCCAGCTCTCGCAGCCGCTTCAGATGATCGGCGGACGCGCGCGGCGGATTGGCGGCCAGCGCGTCCACGAAATCGATGACGGCGTCCCACCTTTCGTCGATCCGCACCCCGTTGCCCTCATCCAGCAACCGCTGCACATCCGCGACACGCTTGGACAGCGCAGAAGTGAAACGTGAATGAACGGATGCGCAGTACTCACACCCGTTGTGCCGGGAGGTAACGGTCGCCGCGAGTTCGCGCTCGGCCCGGGTCAATCCCCCTCGACCGTAGAAGATCGCTCGATCATTCGCGCTGCGGTGCGCCAGCACCTCGGCATTGCGCGCGAGTAGCCGGAAGTAGGGGCCGACACCGCGATCGCCCTCGAGCAGGGGACGCTGCAACTCATCGGCATCGGCCAGCACGATGGGTTCCACCCACGGCACCCAGTCCAGCTGCTCCTGGGTGAATCCACTTGGCCGCCGGGATGTTTCGACGCTGCGCACCTCGCGCCCGGGCTCACTCATCATCCGCTCCGATCAGTCGCAGCCCGGCCAGCAGCCGGACCTGGAAGTGCACGAACCCGATGAGCTGCGCCACCGTCACGATGTCGCGCTCGGACAGGCCGGCCGCGGCCAGCGCGTCGATGTCCGCGCGGGCGAGGGCCGCCGGCGCGGAGGTCACCCGGGCGGCGTGCCGCAGCATGGCCGCCAGCACCGGATCGCCCTCCGCCGGAGTGGTTCCCAGCGCCGCGTAGTACGCCGCCAGCTCCGGCGCGCCGGCCAGCTCGGCGACGGCGACCGCCGCCGCGATCAGCCGCTCCCGTCCGACGCTCGCGGTGGCCGGGCCGTCGAGCAGCGCCTCGAATACACCCTGCGAATGTTCGATAACCTCCGGGCGTGTCGCGCGCACCGCGCGCACCGATTCGGCCCGCGCACCCAGCACGGCATCGATGACATCAGTGGTCACTGGTTGGTCCTTTCGTCGGGTCGCCAACCCAGTTGCGGCGCGACCTTGGTGGCGATGAGTTCGATGGAGCGCAGGGTGGCGGCGGGGCCCGGGTCGACCGGGTGCGCCTGCACGATGAAGTCGGTGGCGTGCCGCAGCGCCGCGTCCTCCGACAGCCGCGCCACCACCTCGTCCGGGGTTCCGATGTAGATGTCGCGCAAGACCTCGTCGACGGATTCCGCCACTTCGGGTCCGCCGTTGCGGCCGAGCTGATCCAGGAACCGGGCCGCCCCGCGCTCGGCGAGGGCAACCGCCTCGTCGTGGTCGTCGGCCACGAAAACGCCCCGGGACGCGCCGATTCGCGGTTCGGCGCCCGCGGGCAGCGCGTCGAGGTAGGCGTCGACCAGTGGCTGCTGGATCTCCCAGAGGGTGGCGCCCGGCGCGGCCGGATCACGCGGCTGGGCCTTGGACAGCAGCAGTCCGTCGCCGGCCCGCCCGGCCCGGCCCGCGCCTCCGGCCGAGAAGGTGGCCTGCCACAGGCGGTCTCGCAGCCCGGCGGCCGGCGGGTTCAGCCCACGGTCGCCGACCAGCGGTGTACCGTCCAGGGCCGCGGTCACCCGCGCGAGCTTGTTCGCGTACACCGACTGCCGATCCGCGCCGGCCAGGTCGAACAGTTCGAAGGCGTGCCACGACCCGCCCGCGCCGAACCCGAGCTCGAGCCGCCCGCCCGACAGCTGGTCCAGCACCGCCGCGTCCTCGGCGACCCGGATCGGATCCTCCAGGGCCAGCGTCACGATCGCGGTCCCGAAGCGGATGCGCGGGAAGCGGGCGGCCGCGTGGGCGAGGAACACGAACGGGGACGGCAGCCCGCCCTCGGCCGGATCCAGATGATGCTGCGCCACCCAGGCGGTGTCGTAGCCGAGCCGTTCCGCCAGCCCGATCTGCTCGAGCGCCTGCCGGTACACCGTGCCCGCGTCCTCGGCCGGATCGGTGCGGACCAGGCGGGTGAAGAAGCCGAGCCGTTGCGGGGTCATGTGGTCACCTTTCCGAGGTAGGCGTCGCGCACCGCCGGATCGCCGACGAGTTCCGCGGCCGGGCCGTGCAGCACGATCCGCCCGCTGCGCAGCACATTGGCGGTGTGCGCGATGCTCAGGGCCAGCTCCGCCTGCTGCTCGACGATCAGGATGGCCAGGCCCAGCTCCCGATTGAGCCGGGCGATCTCCTCCAGCACCCGATCGACGAACAGTGGCGACAATCCCATGGTGGGCTCATCCATGCAGATGAGGCGCGGTTTGCTCATGAGCGCGCGGGCGAAGGCCAGCATCTGCTGCTCGCCGCCGGAGAGCGTGCCCGCCCGCTGGTCGCGCCGCTCGGCCAGGCGTGGGAAGTGGTCGAACAGCTCGGCGGCGCGCGCGGCCAGCACCGCGCGGCGCTCCTTGCGGATGTAGCCTCCGACGAAGAGGTTCTCCTCGACGGTCATGGCCGGGAAGACGCGCCGGGCCTCCGGGACCGAGGCCAGCCCGGCCCGGATCCGCGCCGGCGGGGACGTCGCGCTCACGTCCGTGCCGTCGATGCGCACCACGCCGGAGGACGGTTCGAGCAGGCCGAGCGCGGTTTTCATGGTGGTCGACTTGCCCGAGGCATTGCCGCCCAGCAGCGAGACGATCTCGCCGGGCCGCACCCGCAGGGAGACCTCGTCGAGCGCCCGGGACGGGCCGTAGTGCACCACCACCCGGTCGAATTCGAGGATCGGCGTGGTGTTCTCGTCGAACTCAGACATCCGCGCCGACCTTCCCGCCGGCCCGGCTGCGCCCGAGGTAGGCCTCGATGACGCGCGGATCCGCCAGCACCTCGGCGGGCGTGCCCTGGGCGATGATGCGCCCCTCGTCGAGCACAAGCACCCGGTCGGACAGGTCGTGGACCAGGTCCATCTTGTGCTCGACCAGCAGCACCGTCTGGCCCTGGGCCTTCAATGCGGCCAGCTGCCTGCCGATTTCGGCGGTCTCGGTCTGGTTCATGCCCGCTGCGGGCTCGTCGAGGAGCAGCAGGCCGGGTTCCGCGGCAAGCGCCCGCGCGATCTCGGTGCGGCGGCGATTGGCGTAGGACAGCGTGTGGGTCGGATGGTCGGCGCGCGGCACCAGGCGTTCCTCGAACCGCGCGAGCTGCGCGTCGATCCGAGCGGCCGCCGCCCGCCGCTCGGCGCGCGCCGCCGGTGTCGGCGCCAGCGCCACCCCCAGCTCGGCGAGCAGCGAAATCCATTTCAGCACGGGCACATTCGCCAGCGCGCGCAGTGGCCGCGCGGCGCGCAGCGTGGGCTGCAAGCCGACATCGACGTTCTCGCGGACGGTCATATTGCCGAACACGCGGCCGTTCTGGAAGGTCCGGGCGATGCCCGCCGCGGCGGCCGCCTCCGGGCGACCCGGTCGAATCCTGTTGCCGTGCACCAGAACTGCCCCGGAATCCGGCCTCAGCACGCCGGAGATCAGATTGACCGTCGTCGACTTCCCGGACCCGTTGGGCCCGATGATGGAGACGAATTCACCCGGCGCGATCGAGAATTCGACCCCGTCCACGGCTCGCACGCCGCCGAAGGAGCGTCGCAGACCGGTGACCGTGAGCACGTCAGGCGTTGACCGGGACACGATTCCTCCTCACCAGAATTCCCTGTGGCCGGAACCGCACCACCAGCAGCAAGACCAAGCCGTACAACACGATTCGCCACGACGGCGCCAGCCGCAGCAGCTCCGGCACCCCGATCAGCACCACCGCGCCCAGCACCGCGCCGTAGGGCGAGGCGGTGCCGCCCAGCACCAGGATGGTCACCACCAGCAGCGACATCGGCAGGTTGAACACCGTCGGGTCGATGTAGGAGTACTGGTGTGCCAGCAGCGCGCCGCCGATGCCGGAGAAGAACGCCGCCACCGCGAAGGCCAGCGCCTTGTAGTCGCGCACCGGCACCCCCGCCGAGCGGGCGGCCACCTCGTCGGCCCCGATGGCCCGGATGGCGATCCCCAGCCGGGACCGCTGCACGCCGACGATGACCGCCAGCACGATGGCCAGCACCACCAGCTCCAGCTGGAAAATCTGAGTGTGCGTGGTGAATTCGTACCCGAACAGACTGGGCGCGGGAATCCCGAAGATGCCGTAGCTGCCGCGCGTCACCGGCTCCCAGTTGCGGATGATCGCCACCGTCACGATGCCGATGCCCAGCGTCGCGATGGCCACATAGTGCCCGCCCAGTCGCCACAGCGGCGCGGCCAGCACCGAGGAGGCCACGGCCGCGACGAGGCCCGCGGCCACGATGGCGGGCAGGAACGCCCAGCCGTGCGACACCGTCAGCACCGCCGAGGTGTACGCGCCGATGGCGATGGGACCCGCCTGCCCGATGGCCAGCTGTCCCGCCGACCCGGCCACCAGAGTCATGGAGACCGCGATGATGGCGTAGGCCAGGATCTGGGTGCCCACCGAGATGCCGTAGTCGTCCGCGATCAGCGGAATCGCCACGCCCGCAACGGCGAACGCGATCAAGGCATGCCACCAGCGCACCCGCGGTTCCCGTCCCGACCCGAGGAAGGTGCCGGTCATGGGCTCGGATTCGATGGCGGGCGGCCGGGCGAGCAGGCCACCGGGCCGCAGCACCAGGAAGATCACCAGCAGACCGAAGGTGATCAGATCCCGGTAGCCGTCACCGAACCAGTAGATGCCGAACGCCTCCACCAGGCCGAGCACGAAACCGCCGATGACCGCACCCGGAATCGACCCCAGGCCGCCGATGGTGGCGGCCACGAACCCGGTCATGCCGACGATGCCGCCGCTGGTCGGCGAGATGTTCGAGTTGTAGAGGCCGACGAAGATACCCGCCAGCCCGCCCAACCCGGAGGCGATGGCGAAGGCCAGCGACTGCACCCGGCCCACGCGGATGCCCATCTGCGCGGCGGCGTCCGGGTCCTGCGCGGTGGCGCGAATGGCCAGGCCGTGGCGGCTGTAGCGCAGGAAGGCCCACAGTCCCGCCATCACCGTGAGGGTGAGGGCGAACATGACCACATCGGAGGTGCCGAACCGCACCCCGCCGGCCCGGAAGTTGTTGGTGGGCAATACCTGCGGGAAGGGCCGGGTGTCGGGTCCGAACACCAGGGCGACCACGTTCTCGATGATCAGCCCGACCGCCACCGTCGCCAGCAGGGCGGCAATGGCGGGGGCCCGCCGCAGCGGCCGCACCGCCAGGATGTCGATGGCGACGCCGACCAGCGCCGTCGCCGCCACCACCACGATCAGCGCGGCCCACCAGGGCACGCCGTGCTGGGCGATCAGCCACCAGCCCAGCACCGAACCGAACGCGAAGATCGAGCCGTGCGCGAAGTTGATGACATTGCTGACCCCGAAGATGAGGGTGATGCCCACGGCGATGAGCGCGTACGCATTGCCGTGCACCAGACCCGCGATGAGCGTGTCGAACATCTATTTGGCGCTTCCGACCGGCACGAATTTGCCGCTGCGCAGTTCCAGCTCGATCGGCTTCACGCCGCTGGGCCGGCGCGTCTGCTGATCGAAGGCGAAGGTGCCCAGGCCGATTCCGTCGAAGTCCTTGATCTCGCGCAGGCCCTTCAGCACGCCCTCGCGGGTGGCGCCGCCGGTCTTGGCGGCCTTCACCAGCACGTTCAGCGCGTCGTAGGCGTAGACGTTGAAATCGCCCGGGTCCGTGTTGAACTTGGCCCGGAACTTGGTGACGAAACTCTGGATCTTGGGGCTCGGATCCGACGGCGTGAAGACGCCGTTCACGATGTCGCCCTCGGCCGCCGCACCCGCCAGATCGATGAACTGCGGGGTGTTCTGGCCGGCGAAGAGCTGCCCGGTGAACCCGACATCACGCAGCTGCTTGACCACCAGCGCGCCGTCCGGGCCGTAACCGAGGTGCACGAAGGCGTCCGGGTTGGCGTCGCGGCCCTTGATCAGCACCGGCCGGAAGTCCTGCGAATCCGGCAGGATGGCCGAGGAGTAGGCGATCTCGATGCCCTTCTCCTTGGCGAACTGCTCGAAGAATTTGAAAGCCTGCTTGCCCCAGTCGGTTTCGAGGTAGACGACGGAGACCTTCTTCGCCTTGGACCGCACCCACTCGGCATTGCGTTCCATGTACACGTCGAGCGTGATGGAGGGGCTCCACGAGTAATCGCCGCCCTTGGTGAAATCCACCGAGGAGTTGGTGAACCCGTACTGCACCAGCTTGCCGCGGTTATACACCGGCGAGGCCGCGATGGAGGCGGGCGAGGAGAAGTCGCCGAGCTCGGCGATGATGGACTTGTCGCCCACGAACTTGGTGGCGATCGGCACCGTCTGCTTCGGATCCGACTGCGAATCCTCCCATTTCAGCGCGACCTTCTTGCCGTCGATCCCGCCCGCCGCATTGATCTCGTCCAGGGCCAGGTCGAAGCCTTGCTGCCAGAGCCGCCCGTACTCGGCCGACCCGCCCGTCTTCGGGCCCGACACCCCGAAGTACACGGTGTCCGACTTGCTGTCCGACGACTCGTTCCCGCACGCCGACAGCAGCCCCGCCACCGCGGTCGCCGCCACCACACCCACCAACACCCGGAATCCACGTGACCCGGACCAGTTCCTGCTCATTGCTACCTCTGCACTCGTGCACCGGCACCGCGCCGGGGCATGGGGACTCGACCGCGACCGCCGAAGGCGTACGGTGCGGGAAAGAGAATCGCCCGCATGGAATTCGGGCGCTGGGCCTCAGCCGTTGGCCGGGCGGCATCCAGACATGGACCTGTGCTCCTTCGACTAGCGCTTGCGGGTCCCGCGTGGACACCGCCTGGTCGTCACCCGGGGCACCCCACCGCCGCGCGAGGGTTGCCGATCAGCGAGCCGGGGCTCGAACATGCTGATACTCGTGACCGTGGGCAGAACGGTAGCCGCGGCCACCCCGCGCCGACACCATTCGAATCACCCTGATGCCAACGACCCGTCCGCACCGACGAGAGGAAAGCCCTTGCCATCCCTGCAAATTGCCGTCTGCGGCCCCAGCACCTGCACCGACACCGAGTCCACGGCCGCCCGCGAGGTCGGCCGGCTGCTGGCCGCGGCGGGTGCGACCGTGCTGTGCGGCGGCGGTTCGGGTGTGATGGCCGCCGTCGCCGGGGGCGCTTCCGGCGCAGGTGGACTCGTCCTCGGCATCCGTCCCGACAGGGATCGTGACGCGGTCTGCCCGGGCCTGTCCGCGGCGATCTATACGAATATGGGTGAGGCGCGCAATGCGATCCTGGTGGCCTCGGCCGACGCGGTCATCGTCATCGGCGGCTCGTGGGGCACCCTGTCCGAGCTGGCATTGGCGAACCACCGCGGTATTCCGGTCGTATCACTGGGCGGCTGGCAGGTACGCGATGCCGACGGCCACACGGTCGACGCCTCGATCCCCGCCCTCGACCCCTCGCACGCCGTGGCCCTCGCCCTCGCCCCGCCGATCTATCCGTGAGCGCCCGCGCCGCGCCCGGCCGGTGCGCCGAGAACGGTTGCGAGTCAACCGGTTACACGGCGAGATGGACGGCCAGCCAGCGCGGGAACTCGGTCAGATCGCCGAGCACCACATCCGCGCCCGCGGCCGACAGCTCCTCGGCCGCATAGGGCCCGGTGGTCACCGCCACCGACACCGCGTCGGCCACCTTGGCCGCCCGCACATCGCCGAGATGATCCCCCACATAGATCGAGGCCCCGCGCTCCCGCAGCACCTCGCCCTTCTGCTCCGCCCAGGCCCCGCCGACCAACTCGTCGACGGCCAGCCCGAGATGATCGAGATGCAACTGTGCGTGCGGCCCGTTCTTCGCCGTGATCACCAGCACCCGCCCACCGGCCCGATGCACCGCCGCCAGCGCGTCGACCACCCCCGGCAGATGCTCCGCGGCGTGCACCGCCAGATCCGGATACAACTCCCGGTACATCGCGACGATCCCCGGCACCTCGTGCTCCGGAAACCACTGCGCCGCCTCATGCGCCAGCGGCGGCCCGAGCCGCGACACCACCAGCTCCGAATCGATCGCCACCCCGGTCCGGGCGGCCACCGCATCCCACACCGCCGCAATCCCCGGCCGCGAATCGATCAGTGTCATATCCAGGTCGAACCCGACCACCAGCCCACCGGCGACTGCACCCGAACGATCAACACTCACCCCCAGACCCTACGACCCACGTCCACCCACCCGACCACGGCCACACCCACTCAGGACCGCACGGCGCGATACCCACCGGCCCCGCCGACCCGACCGGTGCAGCCCGGGCCCTGAGTAGGCCGGCACCACCCGCGGTCGCCCGGACTGCGGCATTCACGGGATCCGGCAGGCCGTTCCGTGACGACCTGGGCAGCAGGCTCGCCCGGGACGGAAAATCGCGGGCCTGTCCATTGCGACCCGAATTAGGCTCGGGTGCATGCCAAGTGATCAGGGAACGCTTTTCTGTGGGACGGAGCTGGCGGCGCGGATCGAGCGGGTCGAAGCGGAGCTCATCGCGAAGGGCAGCGCGGCGGCCGCGGACCGGGTGGGAGCCGATGCGGGGTTCGTACTGCCGGTGGCGGGCGGGGTGGCGTCGCTCGCCGAGGACGGGTCGCCGCTGAACAAGGTTGCCGGGCTCGGATTCGCGGGGATACCCGAGCCGTCGGAACTCGACGAGATCGAGCGCTTGTTCGCGGCACGGAAGACGCCGGTACAGGCCGAGGTCTCGCAGCTCGGCGATCCGGGTGTCGGCGAACTCCTCACCGCGCGCGGTTATCTGCTGGTGTCGTTCGAGAACGTGCTCGGGCTGGAGCTCGGCGGCGAGCGTGCCGCGGTGGCCGCCGACGGTGTCGACGTGAAACCCAGCGGCGAGGACGAGTTCGACACCTGGCTCGAAGTGGTCGCGGAGGGGTTCGCGCATCCCGATACCCAGGGTGTGGCGCCGCACGAGGAATTTCCGGCCGATGTCATCGCCCGGGCCATGCGGGATCTCACCGGTGCGGCGGGGGTGCGGCGGTATCTGGCCCGTCGGGGCGGACGGGTGGCGGGCGGGGCGAGCATGCGCATGTCCCAGGGCGTCGCCCAGCTGACCGGCGCGGCAACCGATCCCGCGCATCGGCGGCACGGGGTGCAGTCGTCGCTGCTGTCGGTACGCCTCGCCGAGGCGACCGCGGCGGGCTGCGATATCGCGGTGGTGACCACCCAGCCCGGCTCGAAGTCCCAGCAGAATGTGCAGCGGCTGGGCTTCGGGCTGCTCTACACGCGGGCGATCCTGGTCAAGCCCTGACCAGCCCGGTCGTGCCCTGATCAGCCCGGCAGCCGGTGCGCGGCAATCGGTTTCAGGTGTTCGCGCAGCTGGTCGCCGTCGTCGCCGAAGAGCTGGGCATCGGTGTCGACGGCGGTCTGCACGCCCTGGCTCGCCAGTTCCCGTCCGGCGGAGGTCAGTTCGATGCGCAGGACCCGGGCGTCGGCCGGATCGGCGTGACGGAGGAGCAGGCCGCGCTCCTCCAGCCCCCGAATCACCTTGGACGCCATCATTCGATCTGAACCGGACATGTCGGCCACCTGCTGCTGGGTCGGCAGCTCGCCCTCCCGGCTCAGCCAGCCCGCCGAGGCCAGCAGGTTGAACTGGGTGGGGGTGAGGCCGAGCGGGCGCAGATTGCGCTCCAGCGTCGCCCGCCACTCCAGCGCGGCGTGGTGCAACCAGAAGCCCGGGCTCATGAGCGGTCCCCGCGGCACGCCATGCGCCTGCCGCGAAGTTCCCGGCGCCCGCCCCGATGATTCAGCCACGCCGTAGCGCCTCCTGCTCCAGTGCCGCGAAGGTCAGCGGCATGTCCGCGCGCATGGCCTTCTCCCAGACGAGTTTGAACAAGGGCCCGAACAGCCCGTGCACCTCGACATTCTCGGCCACCCGCACGGTGCCGTCGCCGAGGGTCTGGTAGGTGCGGTGGCCGCGCAGCTTCCCGAACGGAATACCCGCCTCGCTGGTCCACGACCGTCCCGGCTCCACGGCGACGATGGTGAACGGCCCCGCCGGCGCCCCCTTCGGCTTGACCCACCCGGTGGTCCCGGCCGCGAACTCGCCATCGATGCGGGACTTCTCCTCGTGCGGGTCCCATTCCGACCAGCGGGCCACATCGGTGGCGACCGCCCAGATCTTGTCGATGTCGCCGGTGATCACGGCCTCTTCGGTGAACGAGTACATCATGACTGCCATCTCCCCTCGGGAAATTCTGTTGTTGCGACAACAGTAACCGTAGTCGCGACAACAATCAACCCTTCCGGCGATTTCGATAGCCCCACACGACAACGGGGCCCGGTGACGGACGGCTTCGATATGCCGCCGCCACCGGGCCCCGGCCACCCCTTACGGGGCCGGGGCGTAGCCCAGCGGGCGCGTGGTGAACGTGCCCCGGCCCTGTGTGCAACTGCGCAAACGGGTTGCGTAGCCGAACAATTCGGCCAGCGGCACCGTGGCCGTCACCACCACGACGCCGGGCCGGGTGACCGAGCCGGTCACCCGGCCGCGCCGGGCGGCGAGGTCACCGAGCACCGCGCCGACATGGTCCTCCGGCACGGTCACGGTCAGCTCCACCAGCGGCTCCAGCACCGCCATGGCGCTGGCGCGCAAGCCTTCCCGCAGCCCCAGGCGGCCCGCGGTGCGGAACGCCAGCTCCGACGAATCCTTCGAATGCGTCGCGCCATCGGTGAGCGTGACCCGGACTCCGGTGACCGGATGACCCGCGAGCGGGCCCTCCGCCAGTGCGTCCCGGCAGCCGGCCGCCACCGCGCGGACGAACTCCGCCGGCACCCGGCCACCGACCACCGTCGACTCGAACTCGAATCCCGTTGCCCCGGGCTCGGATTCACGCATCGGCTGCACATCGAGCACGATGTGCGCCCACTGCCCGGCCCCGCCGTCCTGCTTGGCGTGCCGGTAGGTCAGGCCCCGGACGCCGCGCACCACGGTCTCCCGGTACGCCACCTGCGGCCTGCCCACGGTCACGCTCAGCCCGCGGTCACGGCGCAGCTTCTCCACCACGACCTCGAGGTGCAGTTCGCCCAGTCCGGCGAGCAGGGTCTGCCCGGTCTCCGGGTCGGTCCGCACCGTCAGGGACGGGTCCTCCACGGCCAGCCGGGCCAGGGCCACCGCCAGCTTCTCGGTGTCCGCGCCGGTCCTCGCCTCGACCGCCACCGACACCACCGGCTCGGTGGGAGCCGGCGGTTCCAGCAGCACCGGGGCGCCCGGCGCGCACAGGGTCGCGCCGACCCCCACGGCCTTCGGGCCGACCAGCGCGACGATGTCGCCCGCCACCGCGGTCTCGACCTCCGCGTGCCGGTCCGCCTGCACCCGCAGGATGCGCGCGACCCGCTCGCGACGACCACCACCCACGTCCAGCACGGTGTCGCCCTTCCGCAGGACACCCGAGTAGACACGCACGAAGGTGAGCCGCCCGGTCGGGGTGGCATGCACCTTGAAGGCCAGTGCCGCACACGGTTCCGCCGGATCCGCGGCTCGGACGTCGCCACCGGCCCCGACCGCGGGCCGGTCCAGCGGTGACGGCAGATACGCGACCACAGCGTCGAGCAGCGGCTCGATGCCGATATCGCGGTAGGCCGCGCCGCACAGCACCGGCACCACCTGGCCGGAGAGGGTGAGCTCCCGCAGCGCGGCGGTCAGGGTCTCGGCGGACAGGCCGGAGCGCTCGACGAACTCCTCCAGCGCTGCCGAATTCCGCTCCGCCACCGCATCTTCCAGTTCGCGCCTGCGTTGCGCCACCTCGTCCGCGAGGTGATCCGGAACCGGGCCCGCCACGAGGCCGTTCTCCCACGTGAGGGCGCGCAGGCGAACCAGATCCACCACACCCGCGAACACGTCGCCGGTGTACACCGGCAGCTGGACGAGTACCGGAACCGGATGCAGCCGTTCGCGAATCGAGGCGACCGCGGCCGTCAGGTCGGCCCCGGCGCGATCCATCTTGTTGACGAAGGCGATCCGGGGCACGCCGTAGCGGTCGGCGCGCCGCCACACCGATTCGCTCTGCGGCTCCACCCCCGCCACGGCGTCGAAAACAGCCACCGCGCCGTCCAATACCCGCAGGGACCGCTCGACCTCATCGGAGAAGTCGACGTGCCCCGGGGTATCGATGACGGTGAGCCGGTGCCCGGCCCACTCGCAGCTCACGGCCGCCGCGAAGATGGTGATGCCCCGATCCCGTTCCTGCGGATCGAAATCGGTGACGGTGGTGCCGTCGTGCACCTCGCCGCGCTTGTGGGTGATCCCGGTGAGGAACAGCATCCGCTCGGTCACCGTCGTCTTCCCGGCATCCACATGCGCGAGAATCCCGAGATTGCGAACGATTGCCAAGGATTGTCGAGAAAGGTTGGTACGCACGGTCATACGTCCTTCGTGCTGATCCGGAACAGAACAGCGCGATTCCCCCGGACAGGGCAGACGCCCCGGGGGTACTCAGTACCGGCCGCGCAGCCGGCACCGAGCCGGCGAAGACACCAGGATCACCTCGAAGCGCGGGCGGGCCACGACGACGTCGCGATGAACGCGCATGATCGGCCCCTTCCTGCTCTCGAGTTCGGCGGAACCTCCCGCTCCGCCGTGCGACCGTAACAGCGCAACGTTTTCGATGTCGCGTGAATTTCGCAGAGGCCCGGTCGAGCTCGGCCGGCGCTACATCGCCAGATGCCCGGCATGGATCACGGCCAGATTCGCGACGACCAGGACCGGGAAGGCGACCGCGGCCGACCGATGTCCCAGCTGCCAGAGCCCGGCGGCCGCACCGCCGAACACCACGAGCTTGGTGGCCACCGCCGCCACGGGGATCGAGAAACTCGCCTGCGGTGCGGCGAACACGCCCCACAGCACCATGGCGGCCAGGGCGACGCCGCCACCCAGCAGCACCTTGGCGATCCGGCCGCGACCGGTGCGCACGCCCCAGTAGGCCAGCGCGCCGACGGCGACGAGTTCCAGCACGAAGGCGAGGGTCAGGTTGACGGCCGTCCAGGCGGTGGTGATCATGTCTACTCCGAGATCGGTGCTCTCAATTAAGACCCATGATCACCCAGTGTGGGTACCGAGTCAAGAGCAGTGCTCTCGCTTTGCGATCGGAGGCGGAAATGCCAAGGGCCCGGCAGGCCGAGAAATACCCAGAAAACGCAGAAGGCCCCCAGCATGAGCTGGGGGCCTTCGCGAAGGATGTTCCGGCGGTGTCCTACTCTCCCACACCCTGTCGAGTGCAGTACCATCGGCGCAGGTGGCCTTAGCTTCCGGGTTCGGAATGGGACCGGGCGTTTCCCCACCGCTATAGCCGCCGTAACTCTATGAAACTGTCACACCCCGCGTCCCGCGGGGAAAGGGAGTATCGAGGGCCTTGCCCTCGAGCACCCATTCCCCAAGGGAACAGCAGGATCTGTGTGTTGTTTCAGATACTGCACAGTGGACGCGTAGCTTCTTTGTTGGTAAGTCCTCGGCCTATTAGTACCAGTCACCTACATCTGTTAC